>JAHJAR010000198.1 GCA_018814045.1 Planctomycetota bacterium
CGGTAGACGCGATCGGCGTGGAAACCTGGGACCGCGGGCGGTCCTCCCCCCTCGGCCATATGCGTGCTAGACTGGCGCGGATGGCTGACTCCGATCCAGAACAACGCCCATTGCGGCTGGCCGTGCTGATCTCGGGGGGCGGGACAACGTTGGCGAACCTGATCGATCGCATCGCCGATGGCCGCCTCACTGGTGCCGAAATCCGTCTGGTGATCAGTTCGCGCAGCGCGGTCCGCGGCGTTGACATCGGTCGTGCGGCGGGCTTGGCGGTCGAGATCATTCGTAAGCAGGACTTCGCCGACGAGGCGGCTTTCTCCCACGCTATCAGCGCCGCGCTGGATCGCGCCCAGGTGGACCTGGTGGTGATGGCCGGGTTCCTGTGCCTGTGGCGGTTGCCCGCTCGCTATGAGGGCCGCGTGCTGAACATTCATCCGGGGCTGCTGCCGAATTTCTGCGGCCAGGGGATGTATGGGCATCACGTGCACGAAGCCGTGCTGGCGGCCGGAGAGCGCCAGAGCGGCTGCACGGTGCACGTGGCGGACAATCAGTACGACCACGGTCCCGCGCTGGCCCGGCAAGTGGTCCCGGTGCTGCGTGATGATACACCCGCTTCGCTCGCCGAGCGGGTCCAGGCCGCCGAGCGCGAGCTCTACCCGGCCGTTATCCAGCAGATTGCCGACCACGGTCTGGCATGGCTGAGACAACAGGTGCGGAGCCCGGCCGGTTAGCGCGCGTTCGAGAACGGACATTCGGGACCAGAGGCTGCGACGCGACCATCTCGGCAGGCTAGGCCGTCTGCGCCGCACGGGCCACGTGGATGCGCATGCGGTTTATCTTGCGCTCCTCGGCATCCATGATGTGGAAGTGCAGATTTTCGTGCGTGAATTCCTCGCCGGTGACGGGGATCTTGCCGAGCGTGGTGAACACAAAACCACCGATCGTGTCGTAGTCGGCGTCCTCGGGCAAGTGCACATCGAGTTCTTCGTTGATGTCCTCCACGTGCACGCGGGCGTCCACCTCGAGCGTGTCTTCGTCGACGCGGTTGATGGGCGGCGGGGCGCTCGGGTCGTATTCGTCGTCGATCTCGCCCACGAGCTCCTCGATGATATCCTCGATAGTGACCAGGCCGGCTGTCCCGCCGTATTCGTCAAGGACGATCGCGATGTGCACGCGGTTCTGGCGCAGCTCGCGCAGCAGATGGTCGATGTTCTTGGTTTCGGGGACGTAGCGCGCGGGCCGCATGATGGCCCGGATGTCGAAGGGTTCATCCGATTTGAGGTGGATCAGATCCTTGGCGTAGAGCACGCCGACGATGTGATCGATCGATTCCTCCTGGACCGGGATGCGCGAGTGCCCGGCCTTCAGGATCACTTCGCGTACCTGGTCGTAGGGCGCGTCCGCCGGTATGGCGACCATGTCGGTCCGCGGCGTCATGATGGCACTGACAGCGGTGTTGTGCAGCTCGAAGACCGACTCGATCATGTCCTCCTGCTCTTCGTCCACGGCACCGTGCGCCTTGCCCTCCGAGACGGCTTCGAGGATATCCTGTTCCATCCGCGTCGCCTCTTTCTCATCCGCCGTGTCGGACTTGCCGAGCAGGCGGCGGACGATGAACTCGACGGCCTGTAGCGCCCGAGCGATGGGCCAAAGGACCAGGCGTAGTCCCACCAGGAACCCCAGGCTGCGCGCCAGGAGCACTTCCCCGGAGTGCAGGGCTAGCGCGTGTGGAATCCCGATCCCAAACAGCAGCAGCAGGAGCAGCGTGATCACCACGGTGGCGATGACGGTGGCGGGCGCGAACTGCGGATCGGTGCTGCTGATGAAGCAGGAGCCCACCCAGACCAGCACCAGCAGATTGCTGACCACGCGCGTGAAACTGAGCGAAACCTGAAGATCCGTTTCGTGCGCATCGAGCCAGGTCAGCCAGCCGGGGTCATTCTCGCCACCGAGCCGCTCGGATAACCGTGAACGCGAGTAGCCGAGGAGCACGTAGCTGAGTGTGGAGGTGTAGACCGTCAGCCCGAGAGGGATGATTCCGAATGCGGTGGTCAGGTAGGGAGCCAAATCAAGCTGGGTTTGCCCCAGGACAAAGTACAACTCGAAGGTCTCCGTAAACCACCTGACGGGCGGCCCTCATGCTCATGCGGCGTTTGCGCCCGCGCTACTGTCAATATATCGGCGAATCGACCCTGCTAGCAAGCAGAATGCGATTCTCGGATCGCTCGGCCTCCGGGGCCTCGCTGTTCAGGCCAGTTCGCCCAGGCATTCCGCCAAGCATGCCCGAAACCGATTACGAACGTCGCTGGCACCGGCCTCCAGCAAGTGGCGAACCTGCCGCTCGGTGAAGGCGGCGGGGAGCCCCAGCGGCTCCTCCGTGCGACCCAATGAGCCGAGAACGGCGTCGCGCAGGGCCTCCAGCCCCGTGCGCTGCTGAGCGGATGCGCGGAGCGCCCGGCTACGCCACGCAGCCGGCAACAGCTCCTCCACGTCCGGCGCAGGTTTCGATAAGTCGCACTTGTTCCACACCACGAACGCTGGTTCTTGCCCGCCAAGTGCGGCCAGCAGGTGTTCCAGCACCGTCGGCGTGGTGGCTGCCGCGTCGAGCACCAGCAGGATGACGTCGGCCTGTGCGGCCATGCTTCGGCTGCGTTCGATGGCCGTGGTTTCGAGCGCGTCGCCCCCGTGGCGCAGGCCCGCCGTGTCGAACCAGATCAGAGGGAACCCACGTACCTCGTCGGGGATTTCGAGCCAATCGCGCGTTGTGCCGGCGACGGGTGAGACCAGGCTGACCGGGTGATCGGCGAGCGCGTTGGCCAGTGTGCTCTTGCCGACGTTCGGGGGACCGAGGATAGCGACGCGCGCCGGGTTAGTGAACCAGTGCACTAGCGTGGCGCGCGCGGCGAGCTCCCGGCACGCGCCGCGGGCGGTCTCCAGAGCCGTGCATCCCACGAGATTCAACAGCGTTTCCCGCAGCAGCACTGTCTGATGCAATAGCCAGCACACCCCGCGCATCGTCAGCAGCCGCGGCAGCAGAGCGTGCGCTTCGGCCTCGAGCATGTTGGCGGCGGGCCAGAGGGTCGAGGCCTGCTCATGTTGCTCGACAAACCCGCGCTCGGTCAGCAACTCGATGCAGCGTCCAACCACAGCAGGACCGCCGTGCATGTGCAGACGCAGATCCCACTGTGGCGCGGGGGCGTGCACGCTGATCAGGATGTTGTCGAGTGGTGCCCGGCCGGTATCCAGCAATTCGGCGCGTACTACTCGCCCCCTGGGCCAGGTTCCGGGCAGGTCAGAAGATACGCAACGCACATGCTGCTGGACGAAACATCCCACATCAGCCCCGGACACTCGAATGACGGCAATGGCGGCCGGTCCCGCACTGGTCAGGACCTGGAATGCGCCAGGCGCGTCCGCGCGCGACATGCTCACTGCTCGGCGGTGGCCCGCCGATAGGCCAGCGCCACCCCCATCAAACAGAGATCCGGCACGATCGAATCGACGAACTCCGCCAGCTCGGCGATCAGGGGAGCGTTGCCCCCCGTGATCACAACCTGCGGCCACTCACCGAGCTCGACGGCAAACTGCTCCACGATCTCACGCAGGGCGCCGGCTGCTCCGTAGGCCACGCCGCTGACGATCGCGTCGTGCGTATTGCGGCCGATGGCGCCGGTGGGCTTGGCGGGGCTGACCCTTGGCAAGGCCGCCGTTCGTTCGTGCAGCGCGGCGCAGCAGGCATCCAGCCCGGGCAGGATTGCCCCACCCAAAAAACGGCCGTCTCCTGAAACACAATCCATGGTTATCGCTGTGCCAAACGAAGCCACCGCGCAGGCCGCTCGAATGCGGTCGTAGGCGGCAGCGGCGCAGCAGATGCGATCCACGCCCACCTCTCCGGGGTTGTCGATGTCGAGCTCCATCGGCAACGGGAGATCGTCGCGGATGCGCCTGGGCGGCACGCCGCAGACGTCATCTACCAGGGCTGACATCGCGCGGGAACGGTCGGGACAGACGCTGCCGATTACCACGCCGCGCTCTCCTGCGCCGAGCGTGGCGCGCCAAGTTTCCTCGAGCGCGGCGCGCCAGCGGTCTTGCTGCTGGCCGCCGACGCGTTGCGTGTCGTGGATGCCATCGGCGTCGGAGACTGCCATGCCGATACGAGTATTACCGATGTCGATCGCAAGCAACGTGTCGACGGGAGGAACCAGGCTCATCGAGTGACTCCCTGGGCGAAGCGCGCCAGCCTAACCAGACACGTTATCGTTCGGGGACGGGCCGTCAATGTCCGCGAGCGAGCCGTGGCCGAGTTCGTCATCTGACTCGTCGCCCAAGTCGACCTGCGGCGCCCCTTGCGCCAACTCCGCCGCGCGCACAACTTCCACCGCGGTCCACATCGCCTCCACCAGCTCGCGCAGGCCGTGACCGCTGACGCCGGAGACACCGAGCACGGGGCGCCCGAGCGTTGCGATCAATTCTGCCCGGGCGGCGCTGGTGCCCGTTAGATCCAACTTGCTGCCGACGACGATCTCCTTGCGCTGCGCGAGCGCCGGGCTGTATTTTTCCAGTTCACGCCGGATGATCGCGTATGCTTCCGGCGGCGGCGGACTGCCCTCGGGCGGAAAGAGCTCGACCAGATGGACGATCACCCGCGTGCGCTCGATGTGGCGGAGAAACGCGTCACCGAGGCCGACACCCTCATGCGCACCTTCGATGAGCCCGGGGATGTCCGCCAAAACCAGGCGCCGGTATCCGGGCAACTCGGCCACGCCTAGTTGTGGTTTGGTGGTGGTGAACGGATAGTCGGCGATCTTCGGCCGGGCGTGCGTCAACCGCGACAGCAGGGTGCTCTTGCCGGCGTTCGGCAGGCCGACGAGGCCGATGTCGGCAATCAGCTTGAGTTCGAGCCGCAAGGTGCGTTCCTGCCCGGCCTTGCCGGGCAGAACCTTGCGGGGAGTTTGGTTCGTCGAACTGGCGAAGCGGAGGTTGCCATAGCCGCCCCGCCCGCCCCGGGCCACGCACGCCTTTTGACCGTGGCACACGAGGTCCTTGAGGAGTTGGCCGGTGTCGGCGTCGTGCACCAGGGTCCCGGTCGGAACGCGCACGATCAAATGCCGCCCGCGCCGCCCGTGGCGGTTGCCGCCTTCACCCGGCCGCCCGTTTTCTGCTCGCCAATGATGCTTGCCGGCGAGGTCTAACAGCGTCCCGAGGTCGTCCTGGGCCAACAGGTAGACGCTGCCGCCGTGCCCGCCGTCGCCGCCGTCAGGGCCACCTTTGGGGATGAACTTCTCGCGGCGGAAGCTCAGGCAGCCGTCGCCACCCTTGCCGGCGCGCACCTGGATGGTCGCTTGATCGACGAAGAGACGTAAGGAGCCGCTCGATCTCGGCATCGCATGTGCTCCACCGCGGCGTAGGATCGCGCGGGTATTGGGTCCGGGCTCGGTCCGTGGCCCCTGACTCTGCGACTAACTAGAGCGCCTGTCACAACTGCCTGTGGCTCCGGCCAATAACGGCGCTGCACGGGCGACTAGCCCGCGCCACACACGTCTTGTTTGGCGCTCTGATGGGAGTGCGAAGATGCTCGTGGGGCCCACCAGCACCTAATACTCGGCCGGCGCTGCCTCGGCCGGCGTGTCCACCTCAACATCCGCAGCGTGTGCCGATCCGCCGTGGTCGGGGTTCGGCGTGAGCAGCAGGACACAATCCTGGCCCTGGAACGGTGTCTGATCGAGCAGCAGCCCACTTACCCTGAGTCGTAGCTCCGTATGCGTCGGCAGGTCGCCCGACTCCAGAGCTGCCACCAAGTCCTCGGTCGAGAACTTCAGGAAGCGATCATCAAGGCCGTCGCCGGTCAGTTCGTGACACTCGCAGGGTTCCCCCCCGAACGGCGTGGCGACGTCCTTGACAACCATTCTTGGCCCAGGCGGTCCATTCAGGGGAAAAACGCTTCCGCCAACACCATCGGCGCGGGCCAACTCGATCGGGCCGCGGTCAATGTGCGTCACATCGAACGAGGCCGTCCCCACGATCGCAACCGGCAGCACGCCACGGCTCCGCACGTTCAGTGGATTGGGGCACGAACCGGGCCTGATGTCGAGCCCCGCCGCGACGGTAAACTGGATCGCCAGGCCCGCCGGACCTGGGGGACCGCTGTAGAGAGTCTCGACCTCCCCGAAGGGGTTTATCCGGGCACGTTGAATGATGCCGAGATTCTGATCGGTCGAGTACAGTCGTCCCTCAGGCAGATTCAGCACAGCGTCAGTTGGGTGACCAAGCCCCTGCACCAGCTCCTCACGGCCGCTCCCATCAAAGTTGATTCGCGCGATGAAATCCTCATCCACATTGGTCCAGTAGATCTTTTCGTCTATCCAGTCTATCGCGATACTGCCGATTCGTCCGGGTTCGTTAAACACGTCCTTGATGTTCTGCCCATCCAAGTCGGCCCGCTTGAGCGTGTACCCGAAACCCCAGCACAAGCGCTCGTTAACCGGGTCAAGGGCGATTGAGTACATGGTTCCCGACATTGCCACGATCGTCTCGATGTCGGACCCATCGAGATTCGCTCTGCTGATGGTATCCTTGCCGCTGTCGATCCAGTACATCTTTCCTGCGGGAAGGTACAGGGCAATCCCAACCGGTGTACGGACATTAGAGACCAGGAGTTCGCGTCCGCCACCATCCGGATTCGCCCGCTCGATCTTGTCAAGGCCGTTCTCCACCCAATACATCTTGGCAGCGGCCGTATCGACGGCGATGCCGACACAACTGTTCAAGCCCGTGGCAATGAGCGTTTCGACCTGGCTGCCGTCGAGCTGTGCGCGCTTGATGGTGTCGTCGCCGGTATCCGTCCAGTAGATTCGTTGGTCCTCGGCATCGTAGGCGCCAGTCTGCCCCGCGGCGGATGAGGCTGTTGCGAACAAGCAGAGCATGAGCGAAGCAGCGACGGCATGGCGGATTAGCGTGTTCGCGAGCAAACCTTCTATCCTTGCCCCCTCGGTCCGCAACTGCGTTTGGCGCTGTTGCATTCTAACACGGTCGGCCTTCTTGGTGAAGCGCCAGTAGCAGGTTGAACGCCTGAACCAGCGGAACCTAGCCCGGATCGGCATGTATCTGCGGTTGGCCCGAGACGCGAAACGCGCTATCGTAGCGGTTGTTGGAGCAAGAGAGCTGGCTGTTCGCCGGTTCTCATAACCGCAAGCCGGAGAAACGCTGTGAGAGCGCATCCTCTTACCCTCGTCACAGTGATGGCCCCTGGATCGCGCAGGCCTTGGCGCGCCGCCTCCCGGGCAACCAACCGCCTCGGTTTCATCCTGGTTTCGACTCTACTGTGTGCCCCCCTGACGGGCGGATGCGCATCTTCCAGACCGGGCATCTCAGCGCCACCCAGAATACTGGTCAGGCCGGTCTTCCTGGTGCCGCGCGACGCCGCGCCGCCGCCGCCCGAGTATTCCGACCTAGTGACGAAGCACCTGGTCTGGGCCCAGAATCGCTACCGCGACCTGCTGTCGGGCCAGGACACTTTCCAGATCGCCGCGGGTACCCCGCTGGTTCTGTCCGGCCAAAAGGACATCGCCCAGTACCAGGCCTCGAACGACGGCGGCGCCGAAGCGTCCCTGCAAGAGCTCTTCCTCCATGACCGGGTAGACCGCAATTCCTGCCGTTTCATCTACATCGTGCTCTTCGTGGGCACCGGCCCATGGCCTGGCGGCGGTGGACGGCCCATCAACGGCGGCCTCAACACCGGCGGCGGAATCATCATCCTGTCCGCCGATCTCCTGGCCAAGCCCAATTTCCAATCCACCCTGCGCCACGAGCTGGGCCACGCCTTCGGTCTCCCGCATGTCGACGTATACGGCTACGACATGAGCACGAACCCCTCGCTCATGTCGTACAACCCGGTCCACCACACGCGCGGCTTCGAGGACAGCCCCACGCCGGGCGTCCTGATCCCCGAGGATCTCCGCGCGCTGAGCCGCGCGAAACGCATCTTTCCCAACTTCACGATCAATCCGGCGCGGGACTACCCGCCGGGGTACACGCAGGCGCCGCTGGTGATGCTGGGCCCCATGCAGATCGGCGGGCAGGCGGAGTACGGCGGTCCTCAGATCGTGGAGTGAATCTCACCGCCCACGGCGCGCCGCGAGGACCATGGTTGCCTTGCCGCACGCTAGCTGCCCCAGCCCTTTGGAGCGTGGCGCGGGCCCATAGCCGGTCTTCAGCCGCTGCCGGCGGCCGGTGCCACACCCTCGGCGAGGGACGTGAAACCACTTCCCGAGTATATCCGGATTGATTGCGGCCCGCTTTTGCGTTGCAATGCTAGGTCGAGTCAGGGCTGTTCCTCCTTGGCAGCCCCTGACGCGGTCATGAGGTGGAGAGTATGCGAGGTCGCATCCTGGTTGTTGACGACGAGCCGTTGAAGCGCATCACCCTGCAAATCGAATTGAGCGAGCAGGGCTATGAGGTCTACGAAGCCCCCGAAGCTCAGACGGCTCGCCGCATCTTCGACAGCAAGCCCATCGACGTCGTCGTCTCGGACGTACGTATGCCGGGCATGGACGGGCTCGATCTGCTGGCCTATGTCAAGCGGGCGCGGCCGGACGTGGCGGTCATACTCATGACCGCCTACGCGACGGTGGACACGGCCGTGCTGGCAATCAAACGGGGCGCGTATGACTATATCACCAAGCCGTTCACAACGCAGGAGCTGCTGACGAAGCTGGAGCGGCTCTTTGCCAACCGCGAGCCGGTTGAACGCGACGACGGTGTGGAGGTGTTGAACCGGCTGGTAGCGCGCAGCCAGTCCATGAAGCGGCTCTTTGTGCAGGTCCGCGCGGTGGCCGACACCGAGCGCACGATCCTGATCTGCGGCGAGAGCGGAACTGGGAAAGAACTCTTTGCCGAGGCGATTCACGGTCTGAGCCGGCGGATGGCGAAGCCCTTTGTTCGTTTCAGTTGCGCCGCGCTGCAACCATCGGTACTCGAGAGCGAGCTTTTCGGGCACGAAAAAGGAGCCTTCACCGGCGCGATTCGGCAAAAGGCCGGGCGTTTCGAACTGGCCGACGGCGGTACCATGCTGCTCGATGAGGTGGACGACATCCCCACCGAGTTGCAGGTCAAGCTGCTGCGCGTGGTCGAGCAGCAGGAATTCGAGCGCGTCGGGGGCGAGTCGCCCATGCGCGTCGACGTACGCCTGCTGTGCGCCACCAAGTGCGATCTGCTGAAACTCGTGCAAGAGGGGCGCTTCCGCGAGGACCTTTACTATCGCCTGAACGTCATCAGCCTCGTGATTCCACCGCTGCGCGAGCGACCGGACGACATCCCCGTGCTGGCCAAGCACTTCGTCACGAAACACGCGGCCCTCGTCGGCGACGAGGAAATCACTGTCTCGCCGCATGTGATGGACGAACTGACGCGCCACTCCTGGCCGGGCAACATCCGCGAGTTGGAGCACGTCATGGAACGGGCCCTCGCGTTCTGCGGCGGTGACGAGATTCGCCCCGAGCACATCCTGCCGCTCTCCGGAGACAGGGCCAGCGGCGTGGGGCCGCCCACCCTGGAGTTGGTCGAGACTGGCAAGCTGGGCCTGAACGAGACGGTCGCTGATATCGAGCGGCGGATGATCCTGATGGCGCTGAAGCAGTGCAGCGGTAATCAGGCCCGCGCGGCGCAGCGTCTCGGCATCCCGCGCACCACGCTGCGCGACAAGATGGCCAAGCACGCCATCCCCGTGAGTTGACGCGGACAAGCGGCAGCCAGCGCCGACGGACGAGGGGCTACCCGGCCGGCCGGCTGTCGACCATCTCGCGGATAGCGCTGATGTGCTCCGGTGTGGTGCCACAGCAGCCGCCGATGATCGACACTCCGGCCGCGACCATCTCCCGCGCCTTCTCGGCCATGAACTCGGGTGTTTCGCGGTAAACAGTCTGGCCGTCTTTCGTCTCGGGCAACCCGGCGTTCGATTGAATGAGCAGCGGCTGTGAGCTGTGGGCCCGAAACTCCCGTGCGACCGCGACCATGTTCGCGCTGCCGTTGCCGCAGTTCGAGCCAACGATGTCGGCCCCGGCCGCCTCGATCCCCTGGGCGGCTTGGGCGATGCTGACGCCCATGATCGTGAAGAAACCGCGCGGCGTGCGGTCGAAAGTCATCGTGGCCATGACGGGCGTGGCGCGCGAGACGTCCTTGGCCGCTTTGATCGCCAGCACGGCCTCCTCCAGCGCGACCATCGTCTCGACGCAGATCAGGTCAACGCCGGCACCAATCAAGGCCTCCATCTGCACGTGGAAGCTGTCGTAGAGCTGTGCGGGCTCGGCGTCGCCGTAGGGTTTCAGGATTCGGCCGCTTGGGCCGCAGGAACCGGAGACATAGGTGTGCCTTCCCACGGCGGCGCGCACGGCCTGGACGGCGGTGCGGTTAATCTCGTCCGCTTGTTCGGCCAGCCCGTAGAGCGCCAGCTTGGCCGGGGAGGCGCCGAAGGTGTTGGTCTGGATGATCTCGGCTCCCGCGGCGAGGTAGGCCCGCGCGATATCCTCGAGCACTTGTTGGTTCGAGAGGTTCGCCGCCTCGGGGCACTTGCCCACGTCGAGCCCGCTTTGCATCAGCATGGTTCCCATGGCGCCGTCGGCGACCAGGACCTCTCCCGCCCGCAGGCGCTCCAGAAGTTGTTTCATTTCACTGCCCGCACACGAGTTCCTTGACACGGTCCACGGCGTTGGCCGCATCATAGCCGTACGCATCCGCGCCGATCTCACGCGCATATTCGGCCGAGACGGGAGCGCCGCCCACGAGCGTCTTGATTTTCCCGGCCAAGCCCTTTTCCCGGACCAGATCGACTACCCGTTTCATGACCGGCATGGTGGTTGTCAGCAATGCGGACATGCCGATGGCCGGGGCATTCTGCGCCTGGGCCGTTTCGACGAACCGCTGCGGCGCGACGTCGGCGCCAAGGTCGATCACCTCGAACCCCGCCCCGCGCAGCATGATCCCCACGAGGTTCTTGCCGATGTCGTGCAGGTCTCCTTGCACCGAACCGAGGACGATCTTGCCCAGTGGTTGCACGCCCTCCTTCAGCAGCAGCGGCTTCAGGCAGTCCATCCCGGCGTACATCGCCCGGGCGGCCAGCAGCACATCGGGCAGGAAAATCTCGTGAGCCTTGAAGCGCGCCCCGACGTCCGCCATGCCCGCGATCAGCCCCGTGTCCAGAATCTGTTTGGGTGGCAGCCCTTGTTCGACTGCCTGCTGGGCTAGTTCGGCCACGCGCTCGTCATCGCCGCGCGACAGGTGGGCCGCGATCTCAGCCAGGACATCCATGGCTACGCTCCTTATGGGTGAAATGGCCGTTAGTACGGCGCAGCGGTCAGGGGGAGTTTGTCCATGTTGTAGCGGCGGGCCTCAGCCTCCATCAGCCTGGTCAGCTCGACCGACACCGCGCCGGGCAGTTGTGGTGGTTGATAGGACGCAACCAGCCGTTCAACTTCGTCGTGCGCCCGCGTCAGCAGCGAGCGGCCGCCTTCCTCCTGCCATCGGGAGCGGTTGGCCCGGTCGATAACCGGTCCGGGGAAGTAGTGCTCCTGCCGCAGATGGCGCCGGGTGTGCTTGGCGATCAGCAGGTGCTGCTCTGACAGAAGTTCCTCGAAGTGCGGCAGAGCGGGGAAATCCTCGCGCGGCGTGATCCCGCGCGCGGCGCGCAGCGCCATCCCACAGATCTCGTTGTCCACGACGAGCTTCTCCAGGCTGAGGCAGCTCTCGAAGTCGAGCATGCCGGGGCCGGACACGTTGTTGATCCCGGCCAGTGTCGCCAGCGTGGCCCCCATGGACGTTTCGAGCCCGGCCTGCGCATCGAGCTGCTTGGCGTCGCTGAGACCGATGTACGCCTGCGTCGGCAATCCCAGGTACTTGCCGATCTCGTTGTACGCGCAGTCCACCATCATCGTCTCGATCGCCCCCATCGGGGTGGTCTCGTAACGCACGTCAAACGCGGCCGGCGAGCCGCCGTATAAAACCGGTGTGCCCGGATTCGTGAGCTGGCTGATGACGACGCCGCTGAGCGTTTCGGCGGTATGCTGCACGAGTGTGCCCACCAGCGTGACCGGGGCCACGAAGCCCGAGAGGGGCATCGAGATGTACTCCACGGGTATCGAGTGGCGGGCGCAATCCACGAGGTTCTGACTGGTGACGTCGCTCCACTTGAGCGGGGCGGTTGGGCAGCAGGAGAAGATTGTCAGGGGTTTGGCGCGCAGCGCTTCCGCCGAGCCGCGCACGGCCAGTTGCAGGTCGCGCATGATGTTGAAAGCGTCGATCGTGAAGGCGCCCGTGACAACCGGCTTGGCACAGAACAGCAGACTCAGGTAGAGCCGGTAGCTGTCGGATATCCTCTCGGGCACGTCGCTCGGAATCAGGGCCGTGCTCTGCGAGGCCATGTGATCCAACTGGCTGACCACCTTCACGTAGTCAACATAATCCTGCGTGAAGGGCTTGCGGGACCGCTGCGTGGCGTGGTCCAGCACCAGGATCGCCGCCGAGCCGGGCGTGAAATAGACGTTGTATTCCGACAGGTCGTGGGTCTCATGCCCGAACGCGTCGTACAGCTTGAACGAGGCGGGGGCGGCGGCCAGGGCCTGGTCGATCAACTGGTCGGTGAGAAACGCGCGCTGGGTTCCCGGGTCGACGCGGGCCCCGTGCTCCGCCAGCATCGCCAGGATGCCGCCGTTGTGGATCTCCAGGCCGAGTTCGCGGACGATCGTCCGCGCCTCGGTGATGATCTGCTCGATCAATCCGCTGTCCAGGAACTTCACGACCGGCCGCATGGCGAGGCTCCCTCGACTTCCAGGAAAGACGCCCGGTCGGTCCCGATGACCGGACATGGCTGCGTGATGATAGCAGAAGGGCGCCGCCCGCTCCACGCCGTGGACCCGCGCGCTGGTGGTCGGAGCGTCGCATGTATGGACGCGCGTCGATCGGCAGTTCGAAACGCTGGCGCCGGCCCGGGCACTGCGGTCGGATTGAGCCGGCGTCAACGGATCTCGTTCACCGGCTTGGGCAGATCGTCTGTTATCTTCTGCTGCTTGATTTCGCCCTCGGACGCACTGAACAGCACCATTTCGTCGTTGATCTGCGCCTGAAGGTGAACCGGCCGCCGCCAGAGCTTGTGCAGGTTCTTGAGGCATTCGGCGGCGTAGCGGAGATCCAGATCGAGTCCGATGTGCCGATGGGCCAGGTAGAGTTCGCCGCGGTTGGCGTAGTTGCCATCCACCACGTAAATGTAGGGTTGCCCGTGGTTGGTCAGCATGAACAGCAGTTGCTGCTTGATCTTGCGAAAGTCGCGATCGACCACGACCATCCGGCCCGTGGCCGGGTCATAGCGGTAGTGGTACAGCCGCTGCCGGTCGACGAACTCGGGCGTGAGATGCTCGTCGATGAAGGTGACGTCGTTATGCACGCGGCGAACCTCGAAGATCTTCTCCCGGCCCTGCTTCAAGCCGGTGTCCCAGTGCCGCCGCCGCTCGATGGATTCACACTCGTCGTATTCCTTGCCGAAGCGGCCCTTGTTCCAGCGGTCTTCGATATCGCGAAACAGCTCGACGCCGACCTTGTAGGGGTTCAGACGTCCCGGCCCGCTGGCCAGCGTACCGGAGTGGTGCTCGCAATAGGTGATCAACTCGTCGTCACGCAAGTGGTGGCGCGTCATCGTGCGCGAGTGCCAGTACGTAGCCCAGCCCTCGTTCATGATCTTGGTTTGCGCTTGGGGGGCGAAGTAGTAGGCTTCGTTGCGCACGATGTCCAGCAGATCGGACTGCCAGTCATCGAGCGGGGCGTGTTGCAGCAGAAACAGCAGCACATCGCGCGCCGGCTGGGCGGGGAAAGCGTGGCGGCGGCTCTCCGCCTCTTTCAGATCGCGGTCGCGCTCGGCCGCCAACTGCGCGGGTGGATTGATGTAGCGGTCCATGTAGGGCTTGGCCGGGAAGCGGATCACCTGATGTTCGGCCCGCTCGCGGATGCTGCCCTTCTGGTCGCGCGTCCGGGGTACCGGGTCCTGCCGCTTCATGAACGCTCCGTGCGGATCGATCAGATTCTCGAGCGTCAGACAAACGTCGAGGAACTGCTCGACCGGCTCGGCCCCCTCCCGCTCGATGTGCCGGAAAACGCGCGTGGCGTGGTTGGCCATGCCGTCCATCATCTTGCGGCTGGTGTGGGTAAACCAGATGTTATTCTTGAAGAAGTCGCAGTGGCCGAACACATGCGCCATGACGGTCTTCTGGTCAACCAGGGCGTTGTCGGTCAGCAGGTAGGCGTAGCAGGGGTCGTTGTTGATGACCATCTCGTAGATTTTGCCCAGCCCGTACGTGTGCTGCTTGCGGAGACGCTCGTACTCCATCCCGAATCGCCAGTGCGGATAGCGCTGCGGAAAGCCGCCATACGCCGCCACCTGGTTCATCTCATCGAAGTCGAGCAGCTCGAAGATGGTCTCGAAGAAGTCGAGCCCCTCGTCGCGCGCCCGTTCCTCGATGATCCGGCGCCATTCCCTCAGCTCATCCGGCAACGTCCGCAGCATGGTCACCTCCAAGGCCGGCATCATTCTATCGTCGAAAGCCGTTTCTGGCTTGGGCGCCACGCCGGCGAGCGGCCCCGCGCTGCGAGCAGTTGCGCCGGGCCGATTTACGCCGCCAGCGGCGGAGGGTAGATTCCGCACCTGGGTTGGTGTCGCCGGTCGTATCGGTCGTCCGGATGCCTGCGGCGACCCGGCGAGACGTGTTGGGCACGCTGGCCACCATTCTCCAGCGACGAGGATCAGCGCATGCCAACAGGCGAACGAACGACCCCGCATTCCCCGGCGTTCAGCCTGACCCGCCGCCGACATGCGAGCCCATTCGCCCTGGGGGCGGTTTGGACGCTGGCGACGCTGCTGCTCTACGCCGCGACCGGCGCTCCGGGCGTGCAATGGCAGGACAGCGGCATCCACCAGTACCGCATCGTCTCCGGCGTCTTGGAGAACCCCTACGGGCTGGCGCTCTCGCACCCGCTGCACTACTGGCTGGGCCGTGCCGCCCTGCACTTCCCATTCGGCAGCGCTCCTCAGCGCCTGAATCTCCTATCGGCCGTCGCCGGAGCCGTAACCGTCGGATTGGTCGCGGGCGTCGTGGCCGCGCTGACGCGGCGCCGCGCGGCGGCCTGTTTGGCGGCTGTCGCGCTGGCGCTGGCACATAGCTTCTGGCAGATGTCTGCCGTCACCGAGACGTACACGCTCGCGGCCGCGCTGCTGGCGCTGGAGTGGTGTCTGTTGCTGGCGTACGTTCGCACGCGGGCGCCCTTGCTGCTGGTAGCCGTCTTCGCGGTCAACGGGTTGCACGTGGCCGACCATCTCCTGGGACTGCTGACGCTGGTGACCTACGTTGGCCTGGCCATCGAGCGCGTCGCGCGCGGCAAGCTGGCGCCCCGCTGGCTGCTGGTGGCCGTTCTCGCCTGGCTCGTGACCACGACACCCTACACGACGCTCATCTGGAGCCACTATCGCCACACCGGAGAGCTGGGGGCGACGCTTTCCTCCGCGTTGTTCGGCGGACAGGGCGGGAGCGGTGGCTACGCGGGCGACGTGTTCAATCTGAAGCTGTCGTGGGGCAAGCTGTGCCTGGCGACGCTGACACTGGGCTATAGCTTTCCATCGCTGGCGCTGCCGATTGCCCTGGGGGGGCTGCTGCGGCCCGCACGGGGGCGCGTGCGGATCTTCCGCCGCGTGCTGATTGCACAGACCATCATCATCGTCGGTTTTGTATTCCGCTACTCGATCGTGGACCTGTATACGTTCTTCGTGCCGGTTTGCGTGGTGGTGGCGCTGTGGTTCGGGGTGGGCGTGGACCGCCTGCTGGGCAAGCCCGGACGTCAGCCGGCGCGGGGCTGGGTGGGTGTAGTTCTGGTGGCCAGTGCCCTGCTACCGCTGGTGGTGTACTGGTATTTCCCGACCGCCGCTCGCACGCGTGGCTGGCTGCACTCCACCATGCGTGACATAGCCTTTCGTGACGAGTACGCGTTCTTCTTCCGCCCCTGGAAGCACGGCGACCATTCCGGCGAGGAGATGGCTGACGCCGTACTGCGGGAAGCAGGCGCCGACGGAGTGTTCATCAGCGACGGCACGATTGCCTACACGGTGGCCACCCGCTTCCTGACGCTCGTCGATCCGCCCGCGACGCAGGTTTATTGCCGCCGGCGGTGTCTGACAGACCCGGCGCGGCCGCCGCTGACCACGGATGAGCTGCGCGACTATCTGCGTTCCGGGCGCGTCGTGCTGACGACGCCGTGGAAGTGGATCGAGAAGCGTTGGGGGCCGGACTTTGTCATCGACCAGGCGGATCCATTCTGGTGTTTGGGCTTGCCGCCGTCGGCCGGCGCCCCGGTTCCCTAGAACCTGCCCCAGAACTGCTCAGCGGCAGGCAGCAGAACCTGGGTGTGCGCGCAAGCGCGCGGTCTTTGCGCAACCGCTCCCTGACGGTCGCAGCTCGGATGGAGCTCCTGGCAGTCCCTTGACCGCGTCGGAGCACCGCCGGTACGCTCGCCCTTGATGAGCACGTTTCGGCTACACCGCGCGTTTCTTTTCTCGATGATTGGCTCGCTGGCGCTAGCGGCGGCGGTGGGCGTCTTCGCGCTCCTGATCGATCCGGACTTCAGCAGCACCACCGCTCGTATTCTCGGCACGACGCTGACCGTCACGCTCTTCAGCCTCACCGCACTGGGATGCGCCGTGGCCTGGGAACGGGATCACTGGCGCCGCGTGGCGGGCGTGGGTTTTGTCATTTCGGCGTTGTCGTTCATTGTCTTTCTGCCTGGTATTTGGCTGGACATGCCGCGTGATTGGGAGGAGCCCGTGTACAAAGCCATGGGGCACGGGGCCACTTGGTCGGTCTATTTGGCGCTGGTTTGCCTGCTGGCGCTGGCCCGATTGAAGCAGCGCTGGCGATGGACGCGCTACGCCACACAGATCAGCGCGACGCTGTTGGGCCTGTTGATCAGCGGCCTGATTGTGTTCGAGCCGAACGACGATGAGTGGGCGCGGGCCCTCGGCGTATTGGCCATTCTCACCGGCTGCGGGACGATTTGTGTGCCGATTCTGCACAAGCTCAGCGCGATGCCACCTGGCGAACAACTGGCGACCACGGCACTGATTCTGGGCATCACCTGCCCCCGCTGTGAGCAGACGCAGGAAGTGCCCGCCGGCCGTTCCCGCTGCGGCAAATGCGGGCTGCGCTTCAACATCCAGATCGAAGAAGAGGCGTGCAGCGGGTGTGGGTACCCCCTGTACAAACTCACATCTGACCGCTGCCCCGAGTGTGGCACGCCCATCACCGCCAAGGCCAAACACTGAGCTGCGTGCCAGCCGTAATCGCGCGGCGCCGCGCAAAACCGTGGGCCGGAGGCGTCTCGCAACGGGCTCCCGGCCCCAGGGTCCCCCGAGCGCCTCGTGAGCAAGCGCGCCGGCGCTAGCGCTCCAGCTTCTTGACCTCCTCGGTCAGCAACGGAACGATCTTGAACAGGTCGGCGACGATGCCATAGTCAGCCACCTTGAACAGCGGCGCCTCTGGGTCGGTGTTAATGGCCACGATGACCTTGCTGCCGCGCATGCCCGCCAGGTGCTGGATCGCTCCGCTGATGCCGCAGGCGATGTAGAGCACGGGGGTGACGGTCTTGCCGGTCAGCCCGACCTGTCGGCTGTGGGGCTGGTAGCCCGCATCACAGGCGGCGCGCGACGCGCCCACGGCCGCATCCAGGAGCTTGGCCAGGTCGAAGATGATCTTGAAATTCTCCTCGTTCTTCAGGGCCCGTCCGCCGGCGACGATGATGTCGGCTTCGGTAACGTCCTTGACCTCCCCACTGGTCTTCATGATTTCCTTGACGGTGATGCGTTCGTCGCCGGGTGTGGCCTCGAAGGGCACGGCTTCGCGCGCGCCTCCGCCACCACCACTGGCAGCCGGGAAGGTGTTGGGCCGCACAGAGGCGATCGCCGGCTTGCCCTCCGGGAACGTGACGTGGCACGAGGCCTTGCCGCCGTAGATCGGGCGAAACGCGTCGAGCGTACCGTCCACCATGTCCAGAGCGACGACGTCGGTGGCCAGCCCGCCCTTGACCCGCGCGGCGATGCGCGGGGCCAGATCGCGTCCCATGAACGTGGCTGGCAGCAGGACCACGCACGGATCCACCCTCTGCAACACGGCCGCCAGGGCCGTGCGGTAGCGCGTCGCGGAGTACATGGCCAACGCGGGGTCGCTGACGGTGACGATGCGGTCGACGCCGGCCGCGTCGATCGCGCCCGTCGCGCCGTCGATGGCATCGCCGACCACACAGGCCACGACCTGGCCGCCGGTCTTTTCGGCCAGCATTCGGGCGGCAGTCACGATCTGCATGGCCGCCGGGTGGAGGTTGTCGTTTCTCTGTTCGGCGAAAATGAGTATGTCGTTCGTCATGGTCGAGCGTCCAAACGTATTAGTTCCTGAGAATCCCCGAGCACTCCAGCGTCAATCAGATCACCTTGGCCTCGTGTCGCAGCAAACGCACCAGTTCCGGCACAACCTCTTCCGGCTCACCTTGCAGAATCTTGCCCGGCGGACGCTCGGGCGGCGGCTCCAGTTGATGCACGGTCGTGCCGCCGTACTCCGCCACCAGCTCGGCGAACCCGGGCACATCCGCCGACGTGATCACTTTGACCGGTTTCTTCTTGGCCTTCATCAGGTTCGGCAGGGAAGGATAGCGCGGCTCGCACAAGCCCTTCTCGCAAGCCAGCAGGGCCGGCAGCGGAATCTCAAGGATTTCGTCAGCGCCTTCGATGCGGCGGTTGGCAACAAAGGCCTTTCCGTCGGCGGCAACCTCGAGCTTGGTGGTCACACCGACGTGGGGAATGTCCAGCAGTTCGGCCAGCGCCGGCCCCAGTTCGCCCGTATCGAGGTCGATCTCCATCTTGCCGATCAGAATCAGATCATAGCCTGCATCCCGCACCAGGGCGGCGATTACCGCCGCCAACTGCAACTCATCGAGCTTGTCGCAAGCTTCGTCCTGGAGATGGATGCCGTCGTCGGCGCCGATAGCCAGCGTGGTCCGCATGGCGTCGGGGCTCTTGCCGGAATAGACGAGCAAGGCGGTGATGCTCTCGACGTCGATTTTGGCTTCGCGCAGGCGGACAGCTTGCTCGATGGCGAACTCGTCGAAGGGGTTGAGGACCATTTTGACGCCGTCACGCACAATGTCCTCGCCGTCGGGGCGGATCTTGATGTTCGTGGTCGAATCAGGGACCTGTCTGATAACTACAAGAATCTTCATTGCCTTGCACCTGTGGTGAAACGCGAGTGGCGGGAGCCGCTGTTCCAAAGAGGGGGCATGATAGCGGCTCACGGCAGGGTTGAGAAGTGCTCCGCCTTGTCAGTCTGCTCGATCTGGCCGTAGACTTCTCGGACGGTAGCGGGCCGTTGGCCACAGCCGAGCTTCGTGCGCCGCCGAGTGTCACGCGCGCGCGGCACAGGGGCTGCGGGATTGTCGCCGATAAGTGAGACATCATGCGCATCCGCGAACTGCTGTCTTGTGGGCGGCCGAGCATCTCGTTCGAGTTCTTCCCACCCCAGAACGACTCCGGCTTCTCGCAACTCCGCGACACGCTGGCGGAGCTGCGCGAGCTGTCCCCCACCTTCGTGTCCGTGACGTATGGCCAGGGGGGCAAGACCAGGCGGCAGACACTGGAACTGCTGGCGGAGATCCGCCGCGACTACGGTACCGAAACCATGGCTCATCTGACCTGTGCGGGTACTTCCCGGAACGGGCTACAGGCGATCCTGCAATGGATCAGCGACGCGGGCGTCGAGAACGTGCTGGCGCTGCGCGGTGACCCGGCCCCCGGGGCAACGCGGTTCGAGCCAGTGCCGGATGGCTTCGCACACGCCAACGAGCTGATCGGCTTCGCGCGCGAACGATTCGCCTTCTGCCTGGGGGGTGCCTGCTACCCGGAAGGACACCCCGAGTCTAGCGACCCGGAAAGCGACTTGCTGCATACGCGCCAAAAGATCACGGACGGGTGCGAGTTCCTGATCACGCAGTTGTTCTTCGACAACCAGAAGTACTTCGACTTCGTCGCCCGGGCGCGTGCGCTGGGGATTGGTGTGCCGATCATCCCGGGCATCATGCCAATCACGAATGTGGGACAGATCGAACGCTTCACCAACGTCTGCGGGTGCAGCATCCCGGAGCCGCTGTTGACGGAGTTGCGGCGGCGCCAGGACGACCATCACGCCGTGCTGTCGCTCGGCGTGGCCCACGCCACGGCCCAGTGCCTGGAGCTTCTGCAGCGCGGGGCGCCGGGCATTCATTTCTACACGCTGAATAAGTCGCCCGCAGCGCGCACGATCCTGATGGCCATCCGAACGGTTTATCCCCCCGCCCGCACTCCCGCGTCAGCGCCGCGCGTCGCGGCTCCGAGCTTACGGTAGCAGGGCCAGCGACGGTGCGGCTGCCGACACGGCGGCCAACACGGGATCGACCGAGTCAGCAAGGCTGTAGAGCTCGTCTCTGGCCAGCGCTCCGCAGAGGGCGTAGGTGGCAGCCCCGTCGTTCCATTTCAACACCAGCACGTCCTGCGCGGCGGCTTCCTGGTACAAGCGTTGCCTGGGGCACTTGCCGTGGCACACGCCGCGCTCGCAGTTCTCGCACCGCGCCAGACTGAGGCAGCAATCGACCGAGAAGACGGAGACAACGCGCGAAGCATCATCGACGGCGCGGTAGTAGGCGTGGACGACGCGGACGTTGTCGACATGGAAGCAGCGGCAAGCCCCATCGAGCTTATATCCGTGGGCCGACAAGTCCGGCACCAGCACGCGGGAGCGCAGGCACTGTGCCAACTTGGCCCGTGCCTCCGCCAGAGATAATCCGCGCACGTGCTGCCCATCGTGGCGGTGGTCGACCGCGCACATCTGGTAGATCTCCGCGAACTTGTCGGCCACGACGGTCTTGGCGCCGGCAGTTCGCGGCCAGAATGTCACCGCCAGGATGATCGCCGCCGCCGCCGACATCGTCCCGAACAGCCGCAGGGCGCGCTGCCCCAGCAGGGCGGGGCGCCGGCGCAACCGGGCTACCAGGCGGGTTTGTAGCCCCGTCGGTAGCACCTCAGACGTCATTGCCCGCTGCGCGCAGCGCCGCAGGGCCTGCCAGCGCTCCACCTCCGCCCGGCAGCGGGGGCAGGTGGACAGATGAGCGGCCAACGCGCTCTGCAAGCTGGCGCCCGACTCGCCGTCGGCGTAGACCGCCAAATGCTCGCTGGCTTGCTCACAGTTCATCTCGGACCTTCCGTAACAAGTCGGTTCGCCCTGGCATACTCGTAAAGAACGCGGGTCAACTGCCGGCGGGCGCGGTGCAGACGGCTCATCACGGTGCCGATCGGCACGCTGAGAATGTCTGCAATCTCCTGATAACTCAGTTCCATTGTCGCCCACAGCAGTAGCACCGAGCGGAACTCGGGCTGAAGACCGTCGATCGCTTCTTTGACCTCCTGATCCAGATGCTCGTAATCCAGTTCTGGAGGGTTATTTACGTCGCCGTCACTGCTGGACGCTTCCTGCATCTGCTCCAGCGTCTGCTGGTCTGTGGCCTTGGGGGCCCGGCTCTCCCTGGCGCGCCGATTGAGAAAGGTGTTGTGCAGGATCTTCAGCAACCATGGCTTGATCCCGTACTCCCGCATCTCAAAAGAGGCAAATGCCTTGTAGGCCTTGAGATAGGTCTCCTGGACGAGATCCTCGGCTTCATGCTCGCGGCGCGCCAGCCGGCGGGCCACCCGATACACCGTCTCGAGGTGCGGGACAGCCAATTCCTCGAATGACTTCTCGTCCTCGGGCGGCATCAAGCGCCTCGCCCGGCCTGTGGCCGGCGCTGCAAAAATGGAAACACACACAACCGCGGGCGAATTCCCACGGATGCCCAACACGGATGCGATTATGCTTGTTTCGCTGGTCTTTGGCCAGTTCGTCCGGATAGAATTGGCGTGTACGTCGGTCGTGATTGCACCCGTCCAAGGACTTGCACCGCCAGATTGGAGGGACCGTTATGCACCGTGCGGCAGTTCGCTCGCCCGGCATCCTGCTCGTCGCAGTGGCTTTGGGCGCTGGCCCGCTCGCCTTCGCCGACCCGGAGCAGGTGTCCTTCTACACCGAGGACGGCGTCCGGATCTTCGCGGATTACTACGCGCCCGCGAAGGCCGCAGGCGGCGCCCCCATGGCAATTCTGCTGCACATGTACAAGCACGACCGGTCGAGTTGGAAGCCTCTGGCGTCCGTGCTCCAGAAGCGGGGCTTCGCCACCCTGGCGATCGACATGCGTGGGCACGGGGAGAGCGCCACGACCGAGGCTGAGAAACGCGTCGAGAACCGCGACACGGCCCTGTTCAAGGACATGTACGAGGATGTGCGCGGGGCCTACGACTGGCTAGCCCGGCAGGAGGGGGTGGATCGCGCGCGCTTCGCCCTCGTGGGCGCCAGCGTCGGTTGCAGCGTGGCCTTGCGCTACGCCGCGCAGGACAAGAGTGTGGATGCGCTGGTGTGCCTGACACCCGGGGTCGAGTACCTGGGGCTGGATTCCAAGCGTGATATTCGCAAGATCGTCGGTCGCAAGATGCTCCTGATGGCCACCGCCGACGAGCGTGCCGCCTGTGACGAGCTCAAACCTCTCACCGATGGCGTCGGTGTCCGCGTCTTCGAGGGGCAGGCGCACGGCACCCGCATGTTCGGAGTCGTTAGCGGCATCGAGAGCGAGGTCGCCGAGTTCCTCAGTGACGCCGTCGGCCCGCCCGCGAAGACGACCGTCTTCGGCAGCATCAACAGCCACATCTACCATCCGAGCGACTCGGGCTGGATCTCCCGGATCAAGCCGCCCAATCTGCGGTTCTACTCATCTCCGGCCGAGGCTGAAGCCCGTGGCCTGCGCGAGACCAAGAGCATGGGGCCGCGAGATAAGCCGCGTTTCAAGCGCGAGCAGGAGGAGCGCGAGCCGTAGCAGGGGCAGACCAACGATGGGCGGCCGACGACCGCAGCTTGTTGGCAGGCCGCCCCGCTGGATGGTGGAGTCACAAGCGGGCCGAGAGGGGATTACGGGACCTGCGGGGCAGTCGCGCTGCGCGTCGGTAGACCCGGCATCGCGGGCGATGGCAGCGTCGCTGGCCAGGTGCAGGCCGGGTGTCCCCGCGCACGTCAAGCTCACCGGTTTGAGGCAATCGGCTGGCACAATTCGCCCGATTACTCCCGTGGTCAGATCACAGGGGACGGCGCCGGCTGGGCGCGCCATCGGATGCGTGCTGGTCCGGTGCCCGGGCACGTCGGACGCGGGGCAACAGCCCGCAGGGGGCCTGCACATGTGGGAGCGCTTCCGAGGAAGCTCACGAGCGAAGCACCTCTGTCTCGTGCTTGTCGGGCAGGCTGTGTGCGTCGCCGTCGGCCTCTGGATGCAGCACTACCGAATGCTCGCCTCGCTTCAACACGCGGCCGAAGACGGAGCCTGGTCTGATATCCAGGTTGCCGGCGACGAGTTGGCGGAGAGGCTCCGGACCGTCGACCAATCAGAACTGCTCCACGGACCGGATTCCATCGTCAGCCCGGGGGCGGAGTTACTCCAGGGTCGATCGCGACAGAGCGAGATTACTCTTGTGAACCGCGACTGGAGAGTGCTTTGGCATGTGGCCCAGCGCCCCGGCCAGCAGCCGACCTGGCAACCCCGGGATCAACTCGGTTGGACACCTTCGCCGCGCTCCGACTCGCACCCGTCAGACACACTGCGTGGACGCATCACAGTGGCCGACGGCGAGCATCTGGCGATTGCGTGCCCACTCGAAGGCCAAGCGGGGTTTGTGCTCCTGCACCGGCCGATTGCGGCGGTACACGCGTTTGCGGCGTCGGTTCGGCCCAACCTGCTCGGGTTGGGAGTAGTGACGTTTCTGTGGACCTGCGCGTTGCTGAGTATGACGGCGTACCTGATCCTCGCACGCTCCCATGAGGTTTCTTGCCGTGAACGTGCCCAGTCGACCTCGGACGGGTTGCGGCAAACACAGCGCCTGGTGCGCACGCGCGACGGGGTGATCTTCGCGCTGGCCAGACTCGCCGAGTCGCGTGATCCGGACACCGGGGGACACCTCGAGCGCATTGCACGGTACTCCACACTGCTGGCATCGCCGCTGGGCCGGCACACGAAATACGCACACGAGGTTACGCCCGCGTTCGTGCGGCTAATCGAGGTCAGCTCGGTCTTGCACGACATTGGCAAGGTGGGCATCGAGGACAGCATTCTGCTCAAGCGCGGTCCGCTCGATCCAACTGAACGCAGGCGGATGGAGTTGCATACGCTCATCGCCGCGCGTTGCCTGGATGAGACATCGCAGCGCATGGGTGGCTCGGACTTCCTCGAGATGGCGCGCCAGATCGCCGTGGCCCACCACGAGCGTTGGGACGGGACCGGGTATCCCCACGGGCTCAGGGGGGCGGAGATTCCGCTCGCGGCGCGGATCGTGGCTATCGCAGACGTCTTCGACGCGCTGGCAACGCGTCGTCCGTACAAAGAGCCAATCGCGCACGACCGTTGTGTAGCCATCATCCGAGAGGGGGCTGGTTCACAGTTCGATCCGGATCTCGTGGAGCAGTGGCTGAGAATCGAACATAAGTTCCGCGAGATCGCCAGCCGCAGCGCCGCCTCCTCGTACCGGACCGAGGATGTAGGTCCGCCAGAACCGGGTTTCGGCCCGCAGGCAGAGGACAAGGAACTCGCTGGGGCGCGCACCCGTGACGAGCAGGCCGAACATGCGGCCGTGCCAGCCACCGCGTCCGACTGGCAGAACCGGATGGGTGTCGCATGCCTCGCAACGCAAAGGACCGCGCCGTGAACGCGATCTTACCGAAACACCGACGTACCTACGAGCTTATGCTGATCATCGTGATCCTGGGGACGACCACGCTGTTTGCCCAAATGGGTGCACACCAGGTCGTCGTGCTCAACCTGTTTTATCTGCCGATCATCCTCGGCGCTTACTTTCTGGGCCGCTCGAGTGCCGGCGTGCTCGCCCTGCTCTGTGCGCTGAGCGTGACGATCGCCACCACACTCTCCCCGACGGGTTTTGCCGCGTTCGATACGGCGATCATGGTCGGGTTGGCGCTGACGCTGTGGGCCGCTGTGCTGGGACTCGTGGCGATTCTGTTGGGAACGCTCTGTGACGCCCGCGCTGCCACGCTCAGCGAATTGCACACGGCATACGTCGGTGTGGTCGAGGTGCTCTCGAAGTACCTGCAGGGCGGGAATCCACGGCTCAAGACCCGCTCCATTCGGGTCGCCGAATTGAGCCAACAGGTGGCGGAGGCGCTGAAGCTCCCGCAGAAGGACATCGACGATGTGCGCGTTGCTGCTCTGCTGCATGATTTGGGCAACCTGGAGATCACCACGCAAGTTCTCAGTCAAGCGGTCGACACGCTGGAAGCGGACCCACCACAAAGCCGGCGGCACACCTTCCTCGGAACCGATCTGGTTCAGTCGCTGGGCGGTGTGCTGGAGGGGGCGCTGCCGCTGCTCGTCAACCAGGACGATGCCGTCCGCGACTATCTGGTCCGCGAGGAACAGACCAGGTCCACCGAAATGCCGCTGGGCGCTCGAATCGTCCGCATCGCGCGCCGCTACGACGACCTCGTGCACGACCCGGCGATTGCGCCCGCCGAGGCGCCGCAGTACGCCCTGAACGAGTTGCGCCGCGAGAGTGACGCGATCTCCGCCGTGGTGCTCAATGCCTTGGAGCGGGTAAGGTGCCGCCCCCAGCCGACGCTCGAGCCCGAGCCGGTGCACGCCTGAGAAAGTTCCGAGGATCCCTCACGGCAAAGCACGCAGACTCGCGGTCTGCGGCGGGCACCCTATAATCCCAGTGACGTTGGCAGCTTAGGAGACAGCCACCGTGGCGGATGAATGGGACATGCCGCGCCGCGGCGATACTTGTGCCCAGTGCGGACACACCTTTGAAATCGGCGAGGTCTTCCGGACCCACCTGTGCGGGTCGCCGGAAGGATACGCGCGGCGCGACTACTGCGCCACGTGCTCTCCGACAAACGAGCCCGACGCGATCGCGTTGTGGAAAACACGGCGTCCGGAGCCGGCCACCAAGCGGGTGCAGCCGTTTGACCGCGAAGCGATCTACGCGTTCTTCCAGCGGCTGGAAGACGCTAACGAGCCCGAGCAGGTGCAGTTTCGGTTCGTGCTGGCGCTACTGCTCTGGCGCAAGAAAATGCTTAAATTCCAACAGTCGCTCGAAACCGACGGTTGCGAGACTTGGGAGTTCGCCGTCCCGCGCTTGGGCACCAGCCATCGTGTCGCCCGGCCGGCTCTCGACGAGGACGAACTGGAACGCCTCAGCAGCCAGCTCGAGCAGCTCCTCGCCGGCGAACCGGGTGAGCTCGACATCGTCACCGCGACCGCCTCGGGGGAGCGCGACGATGGTTAGGTGGAGCGGCGCATGGGTGTTGCTGGCACTGCCGGCTTTGGGCGGCCTCGGTTGCAACGGTCCCCAACCCATTCCGCCGCGCGATGCGCACGAAGCGTTGTTGCGCGTGAATGACAACATCGCCGGTCTCAAAGGGGCGTTGTATTGCAGCCCCTGTCTGGTTTCGTTCAAGTTCACGGATAGGGATAGGCGGGCACACCGCTTCATCGGACATCCGGCGACGCTGATCTTCGCGCCACCCCGTTGCCTGTACTTCGACATCAAGCACACGCTAGGCGGCAGTGTTGCCCGGGTCGGCTCGAACGACGAGCGTTTCTGGTTATGGATCGAGCCCGAAGTGAGCCGGATGTGGTGGGGTACCTGGGCAGACTTGCAGATGGAAGCCCGGCGCAGCCTACCGGTGCCGCCCGACGAGTTGCTCGACGCGCTTATGCTGCGGCCACTGCCGGAGCGTTCGTCCGCAAGTCCCAGCCCGGTATTGCGCGTCGAGGGCGACGACTACCGCCTGCTGTTCGTGCGGCTCGACGAGTCCGGTGAAGCCCGCAGTCTGCGCGAGATCGTGCTTGATCCGTTTCCACCTTATCAACCCCTCGAGATCATCGATCGGCTGCCGGACGGGCGGGTTCTGATGCGGGCCAGCTTGGGCCACTACCGGCAGGTGGGTCGCGCGGGGCCGTACACCGCACGGCGCTACGTAGTCGAGTGGCCGCAGGACGGCGCGGAGATGCGCCTCGACATCCAGCGCGCCAAGTTCCGTCTGGACCAGCCCCCCTTCTGCGAGTTCCCATTCGATCCGCCGGTCCGAGACGTCGAGCGCATCGGCGCCCCGGCCCCGTTGCAGAATCCATCGCTGCCCGAGAAAGGTGGCCTCTCGTCGTGAGCATTCTGTGGCCTGACAGCGGGCGGTCGGCGGGAGGCGTTGTCTGGGTGTGTCTGGCGGTAGTGTGGTCCTGGCCGTCGGCAGTCGCCGCGCAAACCACGCGCCCGGCGGTTGGCCCGCTCGCTGCCGAAGAGCCCTGGGAAGTGCGCGTCGCGGCCACCGAGCAGGTTCTGTGGGTGGCGCGCGTCGCCCCGTCCGGCTCGCGTTTGTATCAGCGCGGCGTCAGCGGACAATTCGGGCCCGGCCGGCGCAGCAACGGCCGCATCGACTCGCTGACCGCCGCTGAAAACAGCGCTTACGTCTTCTTCGACGACAACCGGCTGTACCGCTACTTCGCGGACGATGAGGAACCGGCGCCGCTGCACAACCTGCCCGAGCGGCGGGGAGTGGTGAACATGGTCGCCGCCGGCGGCGGGGTGTTGTACGCGCTCGTCGATTCGCAGACGGCGCGCGCGCTAACACCGCTGCCGCCAGCAGAGGAACCGGGCGCCCCGCCTACCCCGGCGTCGCACCCGTTTGATCCTGGCAGCGCCGCGCTGGCCGTGGTCGCTTACTCCAAGGGAGACACTGGACAGCAATGGTTACCGCTGGTGGCTTGCCCCGCGGCCGTCCAGCCCACGTGGTCTCCGCGGTTGCACCCACGGCTCGCCCTGCTGCGCGGCGAACTGTTGCTGTTCTGGACCGACCCCGCGGAGCCGGACCGTATTCACTATGTGCGGCTCGACGGCGCAAAACTGGAATGGCGCTTGGGCGGTACGTTGGGCTTACCCCAACTGGTCGGCTTCTGGCCAGTGCAGATCAACCGCGTCTTCACCGTGGCAGTTTCCATCGCGCGGCCCGATCTGGGAACCGAGAGACTGGCGGCGTTTCGCCTGCTGGGCGATGGGCGCGACGAATGGCGTCCTGCGGAGCTGAGCCTGGCATTACCCGCAGGCGGGGCCGTCAAACGCGTGGCAGAAGTGCTGGGGTTCAACCAGCACCTCGGCGCGCTGCTGTTCGATCCGCAGGACGAGCCGTACCTGTGCTTCACGCGGATCGGCGGCACGGCGGCCGAGCCAAGTCTGCGGGTCGCGGACATTTTTATCGAGAAACGCCCCGGCCTCCGCGACTCCAACGCGCTTCACCTCGCCATGCTGCTGTTGCTGGCGCTGGTGTTCACCGCCCTGTTCGTGTTCCGGCGGCGCAGCATGGTGACGCTGGTCGCCCTGCCGCGTCAGTACGAGCTGGCTTTCACGTTTCAGCGCGTGGCGGCCCTGGCCGTGGATCTGGTGCCGTTCACGTTGTTGGGAGCCGTGCTGTGGGGGGTTCGCTGGGCCGACGGGTTCAGGGCCCTGACCGCTTGGGCGCTCGGAACGGACTCGGCCGGCTCCGGCCTGCCGGAGTTGCGCGTGTTGGGCTGGTGGGCGGCGAGTGTTGGCAGCTACACCACCTACAGCCTGATTATGGAGCTGCTCACGCGGCGCACCGTCGGCAAGCTCTTGCTTGGCACGCGTCCGCTCTCGGAGAGTGGTGACCGCCCGACACGGCGGCAAGTCCTGACCCGCAACCTGTTGCGCCTGGTGGAGTTGCTGCCGCCGATGTGGGCCCTGGGGTTCCTCGCGGTGCTGACGCGCAACCGCCAGAGGCTGGGCGACATCTTCGCGCGGACGGTCGTGGTACGCGCGGCGAAACGCAGCGGCGGCGAGAAAACACCGGACCCCGGCGGCACGCCCGAGCCCCCCGCACCGCCAGACGACTCTCCCGCCGAACCGCCCGAGCAAGCACGCGACGACGACCCGTCTGGCAGGTGCAGTGCGCTGGCGGGGCACCAGGCGGAGTGCGTCAAACCGTCAAGCCGGCCACACGCAGCACTTCGACCAGCCCGGCGACATCCTCGGCACTGAACGCGCCGACTTCATGGCTGTCCAGGTCGAGGACTCCCCAGCAAGCACCGGCTGCCTCGAACAGCGGCACTACCACTTCGGACGAGTCCCGCGGGTCGCAGGCAACGTACTCCTCCCCCAACTCGCGCACATCGTGGACCACCTGCGGCCGGCGTTGCGTGAATGCCCGACCACAGACACCGTGCAGTCCAATCGGCGAGCAGGCCGGCGTGTCGCGGAGAGGCCCAAGCACGAGCTCATCCGGACCTCCGGGCAGGTAGAAGCCCACCCACGACACGCCGGTATCGTGCAGCGCGTCCCACAGGGCGTTCACAACCGCCTGCATGCGCTGTTGGCGATCGCCGCCGCACTTCAGGCCTTCCGCAAGCTGGCGATACGGTCTGGGAATCATGCCGGCATAGTCGGCGATCCGCGTACATTCGGCAAGCTCTCGTACATTGCGCAGCGTGAGCGATACCGACCCTTGACACGTGTGCCGCGCTCGAATAGAGAGACCGATGGTCGCTGGTGTTCGATCGCTCGGGGCGATCGAGAGAATAGGGAATCCGGTGAGAGACCGGAACGGCCCCGCCGCTGTGACCGGGAACGAACGCTGCAAATCGTCATTGGCCGACCGCAGGCGCTTGGCGCTGCCCCGGCCGAGAAGGCGCAGTCAGTAGGTGCGGACGACTGACACCTTCAGTCGCCGCCCGCCCGGAAGTCAGAAGACCTGCCAGTGTGACCGGCTATCGTGGTTGCCTTCGTGGGTGAGGCGGACCCGCATGTCGGCGGACCAATCTCCGAACCGAACGCTGGGTGAGACGCAGCTTTGTGGCCTGCCGCGTACCCGGCTTCAACGCCGTCCTGCCCCGGCACGCCGGCACTCTGCGTAGCGAATGTCGGTGCCGGCATATCGCCCCCTTCAGGCAGCCAAACTGGACTCCGGCGCGGCGAGAGCCGGACCTCGAAGGGAGCACGCCATGAACACGTGCGAACCGCTCGACAAACACTGGGTATTGTTTTCTAGATGTGCGCCCAGGACGGCGCTGTTGGTTGTGCTGGCCGCCGTTGTGTTCGACGGAACGCTGGCCCGGGCCGATTCACCCTACGCCACACAGGTCGTCGAGTACGTGCCCGGCACCGGTATCGGTTCGGATCCGATCACCGGCGACCCGTATCATGATCCTCTGGCAGCCCTCGGGCCGCCGACCACTGATACTACCGGCGACAACTGGTTCATCCCGGCCGACGAGGCTGTGCCGGTCGTGCCCGTCTATCCGCCGTTCCGCGCATTCGAAGTCGTGACCGTTGGCTACGGCGGCCACCTGATCGTCGCGTTCGATCACGCCGTTGAGGATCATCCGAAGAACCCGTACGGCCTCGACTTCATCGTATTCGGCAATGCTTCCCTGGAGGTCGGTGGCGGCCAGAGCTGGACGAACGGTGATCCCTCCGCTGTCACCGTCCTCACCGGCAACGTCCTCAGCGAACCGGGCCTCGTTTCGGTCAGCCAGGATGGCCTCGAGTGGTACACCTACCTGAACGGGCCTTACGCGGACGACTTCGCCCCCACGCTCGGTCGTGTTTACGCTCCCGACAACCCCGATCCCGGGCTCGGGGTTTGGAACGAGTGGTGGGGCGCGCCGGCCGATCCGACGCTGCCGCTGGACGCGGAACTGACGGCCGACACTTTCAGCGGCAAGACAGTCGCCCACATAGCTGAACTCTACAGTGGATCGGCCGGCGGAACCGGGTTCGATATCGGCATCTTCGGTCTCGATTGGATTCAGTATGTCAGAATCGAGAACGCCGATCTGGGCGGCACCCCGGAAATCGACGCGGTGGTCGATGTCGCTGCCCGACCGGTTGGGGGCGGGCGGTTTGGAGCAGCCCGGTTGGACTCACTCAGCGCGGAGCCAGCGGCGCCCTAGAGCAATGCACATTCGGACGATGGCGGCCGAGCTCTGTTCCGGCTGTGGGAAACAAGCTGGTCGCCTGGTTCGGGACGGAGCGTGAACGCTACAGCACTATGGGAAACGCCCCGGTTTCGTGTCAGTTGGACCGCGAGGATCGCAGCGGAGTCGCTTCATGTCGCCGCATCTGAACAACCTGGCTGCCGTGCGCCGCCGCGCACCCGTCGCCACACGCCCGAGTGGGACGTTGCGGGGTAAGCTTGGGTTCACGCTGGTGGAACTGCTGGTTGTGGTGGCCGTGCTGGCCCTGCTGATGGCTATCCTGCTGCCCGGTCTCAAGCAGGCCAGGCAGCAGGGGAAACGCGCCCTGTGTCTGAGCAATCTGCGCCAGATGGCCATCACCGCGCACGGTTACGCGAACGTCTACCAGGGGCGGCTGCCGATCGCACACTACCGCGAGAACCGCCCAGGGCTGTTCATTTCATACGCCTGGGACTTCACCACGATCAAGGACTGGAACGCCGGTGGCGCGGTGCGCACCGAACCCGGGATACTGTGGCAGGGCAGCACGAATCCGAAGATCCACCAGTGCCCGTCTTTTGCGGGCGACCACAACTGGCTCGCCGACCCGTACACCGGCTACAACTACAACACCAGCTACATCGGGCACGGTCAGGGCGAGGCCATCCCCATCCCGGCTTTGCTCACGTCCATCCGCCACCCGGAGCAGTGCGCGCTGTTCGGCGACGGGCAGTACTCGGCGGGGGCCAACAAGTTCATGCGAGCCCCCTGGCGTAACCCCGGGGACGAGCAATTCGCCGGCCGCTATGCCGGGACGCAGGGTTTTCGCCATCTGGCGCGGACGAACGTGGCCTTCAGCGATGGCCACGCGGTCTCTCACAATGAGTGCTACCGCGAGACCTACCCGGCAGACCAGGCCAACATCGCCCCGGGGACGGGGTTCCTCTCGCCGGACAACAGCCTGTACGACCTTGAATAGGGCCGTGCGCACGAACTGGTGGGCACCGTTGGAAAGCTGAATGGTGTGGGCCGCGATCGGGTAGCCGGGGAGGTTTCCCATCCCCGGCTCCCACACCACCGTACGTACGGTTCCGTATGCCGCTTGCGCTTGCCATCGCCGATCGCGCTATTGGAAGCCCGCTCGGGGCAGCCACCGTTCATGGAACTCCCCACTCGCGCATCTGGGGGCGTGCTGCTGCGCGTAATGCAGCCCGAGCGCACTTAGGACCTGCGACGAAATAAGTGTTGCAACCTGGGCCGGGAATCCGTATCCTTCCGGCATGGCGACAGAAGCTGCGATTCGGGTGAAGTTCC
>JAHJAR010000199.1 GCA_018814045.1 Planctomycetota bacterium
TCGCCGCCGAGGAGCTTCGCCAGCTCGTCCTGGTCGAAGCCGAGCAGCGACCAATCGATGCCGGCACCCTCCAACTCGGCCAGCTCGATCGGCAGCAGTTCGAGGTTCCACTCGGCGAGCTCGGCAGTTTTGTTGTCGGCGATGCGGTACGCGCGAATCTGTTCGGGCGTCAGGTCGCGGGCGACGTGGACGGGCACCTCGGCCAGCCCGAGCTTCTGGGCCGCCTTCCACCGCGTATGCCCGCAGACAATGACGCCCGCCTCGTCCACGACGATCGGCTGGCGAAAGCCGAACCGCCGGATCGACTCGGCCACCGCATCGACCGCGGCGTCGTTGATGCGGGGGTTCTTCTCGTACGGTTTGATGGCGGCCGGCGGCCGGTATTCAACGTTCAGCATCGTTCAGACCTCCTTGTCTCACGTTGCGGGCGGAACCTCCGCCGCCCGGGCGGCCCCCAGGCCGCGACGTTTGGCCCCGGGGCGTCGCGGGGCCGCCAGGTGGTACCGACCTACCGGCCCGCGCGCCCGGATCGCCCAGGGCGGCCCCGTTGGCGCCCGCCAGGTGGCCGGACAGGCGCAACAAACTCTGTCGGGATTGCGAGCTGTTCCCGCGGCCCCTCCGGGCCGATTCGGCCAGGGGGGAACCGTTCGCTTGAGCGCTCGCGCGAGCGCGCGCTCCAGCGAACCCGGGGGCGTCGCTTGAGCGCACGCCCCGGGGGGTATGGGGGGTGCGCGCGCGCTCGAGCGAAACCACCCGAGAAGCCCCGCGCCTTCGCTGGAGCGCTTCGCCGAAGCGCTTGAGCGCTGCGCGCACGAGCGAACAACATGCCCCATTCATGCCTCCGTCTCCTCGCCAGCGGACTGCGGGACGGTCGCGTAGAGCACCCGGTGTGCCTTGCCCACCCGCCAACGGTGAACCAGCCCGCGCGATTCCGCGATGTCGAGTAGGTCCGCCACCCGACGCCACGACAGGCCGGGTTCGTCCGTGGCCGCCTCTCGAATCTGCGCCTTGGTCGCGGGCTGGTTCGACAGGAACGTCTCGACGAACTGCTCGACACTCCACGTCGACGGCTCAGCCGGTTCCTTGGCGCTGGGCTTGGCGCGCTTCGGCCTTTCACTCCGCAGCGCGGCGGGGTCGAGGTCGGGCGCTGCCTTCCATAGCGGGAACAGCCAGCGCAGCGCCATCGCCTCGATCGGCGGCCAGGAACGGACCGCCGCGTCGAGCACGACGGCGCCGGGCTCTTCGTGCGGCCGGAGCACGAGGTGGGTGTCGGTCGCACGGCTCTGGCTTCCGGCGCCCGCCCCGACATCCGTGACGGCCTTCGCGGACTGATTGCCCTTGGTCGAGTGATGGATCAGCACGAACGAACAGCCCACCCGATCGGCCAGCGCGTCGACGTGGTTATAGATGTTGGCCATCGTGCCGTTATCGTTTTCGTCCATGTCGCGCGGCATGAAGCGATAGAACGCGTCGAGCACGACCAGCGCGTAGCGGCCGGGCTCGATCGAGTCGAAGTACTTTCCGAGCGAGAAGATGTCGCGAAGCTGGCCGCGCAGGCTCTGCACGGACATCGTCTCCGCGATCTCGTTCATGCCGATCCGCAGGCATTCGGCGACCTGCGGGATACGGTGCGCCAGCGTCTCGGCGTGGAGCTCGTTGTCGATGATGAGCACGTTGCCCGAGACGGTCTCGAACGTGTCGAGCCACTTGCGGCCCGTGGCGACCGCCATCGCCAGTGCCAGCACAAGCCAACTCTTGCCCGTCTTGCTGGGGGCGATCACGTTCATCGTCTCGCCGCGGCGCAGCAGGCCGTGGATGACTGGCGGGCGCAGCGTGCGGTGCGTCGCCATCAACTCGCGAACGGTCAGCGGTACGGGCTGAGCAGGCGGCCCGCGGTCCTGGCCCCAGTGGTTTTCGGCAACCGCTACCGAGACGGCGTCGGGCTCGTAGCGAGCGATGCTCACCGCGGTGCGCTCCACCTCGCGCAACGGTAAGGGCGGCGAGCACCGATCGGCGTTGACCTGCTGGAGCGCGGCGAAGATTTCGGCTTGCGACATCCCCACGCGGCGCATCGCGCCGGCTAGGCGCGCGAGTGTCTCGTTGCGCTGCCCTTCGGGGATTGCGTTCGCCGACGTGTTATTGGTGGTCACACCGTTCGACGCCGCGTGGGCGTCGAGCATCGCAACCAGCCACGCCGGCGGTTCACATAGCCGTTGCGGTGGCATGCTGAGTTCGTGCTCGGCCTGCCAGGCGTAGGGCTTACCCTCCGCCCCTGAAGGCGCCACGAGCACGTAGCCGCCATTGGCCCGCGTATCCACACGCGGGGCGAGTCGGCCGGCCGTGTTGCGCCAGGCCCGGTCGCCGGGCTGCCGGAAGAAGTAATGTCGCCCGCCGCGCGGCGTGAGTGACAGCGGGGCGGCCTCCAGGTCGGCCAGCTTCGCCGGCTCTCCTGTGAGCCAGGCGTTGCCCTCGCCGTCGATGTCGATGTCGATGACGATCAAGCCGTCGGTGCGAATCGCGATGTTCGCGTCGGGATGCTGCGTCCACCACGTCGTAATCTGCTCGGTATCGGTCGTCGCTTCGAGCAGCCCGTGTTCGGTGAGCGGTATCTTGCGCCCTGGCGCGCACGGGAAGACGGGGTAGCCGAGTTCGGCGTACCACAACGCCGCGTGCAGCATCGTGTTGTTCGGGCGCACGGACTTCAGAACGGCACCTCGTCGTTCTCAGCGCCGGCGTATTCCGGCAAGCCATCCTCGGACTCCGGCCGGGGTGGTTTCTCGCCGAGCTTGTAGCCCACGATCCGGTCATACTTGTCGCTGGGCCTATGCATCACGGTGATCGCTCGCGTCGGCGCCAGCGCCCCCATGTCGGCGAACTCGACGGCCTGCTCGATCGTGTCAGGGACCGGCTCATTGGAGCGCGTGCGCCACCACTGCACAGCCTTCTGCCGCGCGTAGCCATCGTGCTCGAAGCAGACCCACTCGGAGACGTAGTGGTTGAAGCCGACGCGGTAGTCGACGCGCATGGTGCGCGGCGCGTCCGGCGGCGCATCGCGCTTCACATGGACGGCGTAGAAGGTCTCCTCGACCTCGTGCTCGGTCCGTGAAGCCTGATCGGAGAGGATGCCCTCGCTGGTCGCCGTGCCGTCATGCGTGCGCCGCTCGGGCGGCGGGAAGACGTGACCGCAAGCCGGACATTGGGCGTAGCCGGCCGCGATGATCTCGTGACACTGGGGGCATTCCTTCGCCGGCGCGGGCCCGGCCCCGTCGGAGCCAATGCCATTGACGCGGAGCTGATCGACCGGCCCGTGGCGCAGGACATTCCCGCCGAAATCGAGGACGAGGCAGTCGGTCTTGCCCGGATGCAGCCGGAAACCACGACCGACCATCTGGTAATAGAGCCCCGGTGAGAGCGTGGGCCGCATCAGCGCCACGCAGTCGATGTTCGGCGCGTCGAAGCCGGTCGTCAGGATGTTGACGTTGCAGAGGTACTTCAACTCGGCGGCGCGGAAGCGGCGCAGCGTCTCATCACGCTCGAACGGCAGCGTTTCGCCGCAGACAAAGCCGCATTCGACCTTGTGCCTCGTGCGGAGCGTATCGGCGACGTGCATGCCATGCTTCACGCCCGACGCGAAGATCAGGACGCTCCCGCGATCCTGCGTGTGCTGCACGATCTCGCGGCAGGCGGACAGGACGAGGTTGTCCGTGTCCATCAACTCCTCGACCTCGCCGGCGACATACTCGCCGCCACGGACGTGCAGTTGGTCGGTGTCGGGTTTCAGGGAGCCGGCCTTCGTGCGCAGCGGACACAGGTAGCCCTGTACGATCAACTCGCGCACACCCACCTCGAAGCAGACGGCGTTGAGGATGTTGTCGGGTGCGCAGATGCTGCCTGACTTCATGCGGAACGGCGTCGCGGTTAGGCCAATCACGCGCACCAGGGGATTGACCTGCTTCATCTCCGCCAAGAACGTGCGGTACATGCCCTCGCCGTCGGGCGGGATCAGGTGGGCCTCATCGACGATGACGAGATCGACGGCGCCGACGTCGCCGGCCTTCTCGTAGACGCTCTGAATGCCCGCGATGGTGATCGCGTAGCCGAGGTCGCGGCGCTTCAGCCCAGCCGAGTAGACGCCGACCGGGAGGTCCGGCGCGACGAGATGCAGCTTCTCGGCCGCCTGCTCGAGCAGTTCCTTCACGTGTGCCAGGATCAGCACGCGCCCGCCCCAGCGCTGGACCGCGTCGCGGCAGATCGTCGCCATCGCCGGCGTCTTGCCACCGGCGGTCGGAATGACGATGCAGGGGTTGTCGTCGCGCGTGCGCAGGAACTCGTACACCGCGTCGATGGCTTCGCGCTGGTACGTCCGCAGCTCCATCACGCCGCGACCTCCGTGCCGTCCGGCAGGATGCAGCGGTTGTCCATGATCGGGATCGTGTAGAGCGTGTCGCTGCGCCGGCCGAGGTAGCCGAGGATGAACGCGTTGATCCACTCGACCGGCCGGCCCGTGCCGTAAAGCGGGACCGGCTTGCACAGGCACCCGGCGCTACGCGCCTGGACGACCTTCCCGGGCGACCAGATGTTTTGGATGATCGACGCGTCCGCGCGGTGCGTGTGCCCGTGAATGACGCTGCGGCCCTGGCTGATCTGCAGGTGCTGCTTCGTCGCGTTGCGGGCGTACGACCAGCCGTGCACGGCGATGATGCGGCGGTTGATCGGGAAGTGCGGATACGTGCCGCCGACCGAGCCGTACGGCACGTACGTGCAGCGCGTGCGCCCTTTGGTCAGTTGCACACGCGGCGCGAGCATGGAGTACGCTCCGCGCCCCTCGGCCGTCGCCGCCGCCCAGCGGTCGAGCCGGTACTCGTGATTGCCCTCGACGATGACTAGCCGGTCGCAGACCTTTTGGAGCCGGTCCAGCAGCGCGTTGGCAGCGCGCAAGTCGTCGACGTAGTCCGTCCCCTGCATGCCGTACGTCGGCGGATGCACCGAGAACTGCCCGCAGTCGAGCAGGTCGCCCAGGCAGATGATCAGTTCGGGGCGCAGGCGCTCGGCCGCGCGGCAGAACACCTGCACCGCCTTCTCGCTGTGGTGCGGGACGTGTACGTCGCCGAAGGCCAGCATCGTCGTGCTGTGGGCCTTCGCCATTACTCTTCCCCCGCGACCATCGCCGCCGTGCGGGCGTAGCCGGCGATGTCGACGAGGTTGTCACGCTTGTGGTGATGGCTCTGCCGCGCGAGCTTCACCGCGATCATGCACAAGGGGATGTCCATCGCGGTGACGGGCTGCTCGTCACGGAGCTTGCCCGCCAGAATGCCGGTCCACATGTGCGCGGCCCGGGCGAAATCGTCGGCGGGCGCGCCGTACTCGGCGCGACGCGTACCCTCCGTGATGCGTTTGGCCTCGTCCAGGATGGATTCGTCGGCCGGCAACTGCACGAGCCGCAGTCGATGCAGCGCGACCGTGGGTGTCGGGGCGCTGGCCAGCGGCTGGAGCGTGACCGCGTCGATGATGGCGCAGCCCATCTCACAAGCGACCAGGTACTCCAGCTTCGCCCCGCGCGAGTCCTCCCAGCCGGGCAACATCGCGATCGCGTCGCACTGCGCGAGCGCTGCCAGGTCGAGGCGCAGGTATTCCTCACGTGGCAGGTCCTTGCGCCCGCCGAAGTTCTCGGCCGGATTGAACACCGCCCATCCGGTCGCGGACAGCCGCTCGGCCGCCGCGTGGAACGCCGCGAAGTTGCACTCCGGATAGCCGGTCATTGGTCCGGCGATGTAGACGCGCTTCGGCTCGGGTTGGGTCATTCCGCAGTTCTCCTGGGTGGACCGCGTCAGTTCAGGCACACGCGCTCGCTGGCCGGGAAAGGCAGCGGGTCGCCAGTTCTCTCGGCGATGCGCACGATGACCTTCCCGCCGGCGACGACCTCGGCCTTCTCCAGCAGCAGCCACACGATCTGGCTGTCATCCTGGAACGCACCGCCGTGCTGGAGCGAGTCCCCGATGGCCTTGAAGGTGTTGTCGACGTCGCGTTTGCGCCTGTCCGGCGGATACAACTCGACGTGGACGGCCAAGCGCCCGACCTGGGGTGAAACGCCGATGGCCCTGAGAATCGCGCCTACCTGCTCGCGGTAGGCTCGCCCCTGCCGACTAATCAGCATGCGGCCGCGCCACGTGCGCCAGTAGTGGTTGACGCTCGGCGGCCAGGGCAGCGTGATGGTGATCATCCGTGACCTCGCGAAGCATCCATGCCTGTTCGCTCCATCACGCCGCCTGGCCAGACATGCGCCGAGCCGACCGACAAAGTGGATCATCGCTTCCAGGGCGGCGCGCCGTTGTTGCCCGCCGGGGCCGGCGTCCGGGCCGCGACAGCGTCCTTCTTGGCGTACCCCTTGATGACGTTGCCCATCTCACCGGTGTCGGCGCGCTTCTTCTGCCCGACCGTGATGACCAGCGGGATGTTGTGCAGTTCCACACTGTCCTTCGGCGCCGGCACGCCGACCGCGCGGCAGATGGCCGAGAGTTCGGCCCGCGCGATCTTGACCGTCGTCGCGTTCGAGTTGTCCAGGTTCAGCCGCGACCAGATCAGGCGGCCCTTGTACTCGCCCTCGATGATCTGGAAGGTGAACTGGAGGTACTGCCCGCCGCCCGACTTCGTGGGCTTCATTTCGCTTTCGGTGATCACGGCCAGGTACTTCCCGGCCGGGATGGCTTCGAAGGCGAAGTTCGGATCGACGTCGTTGGCGTTGAATCCGTTCAGCGTGGGCACGTTCAGTCTCCTTGCTCAACAGGCTGCTCTGTATTGGCCAACGGGTCCTCGCCGCGCGCGAACGCGGCGTAGACGCCGTAATCCAGCGGAATCTCGTCGGGGAGGTTCAGGCGGTTTTTCGCGACATGGGCCGGCCGCTCGGTCGTGCGGATGATCCGCTCGCCAGTGCCGATGCCCTGCACGCGCA
>JAHJAR010000200.1 GCA_018814045.1 Planctomycetota bacterium
CCGCCGCGAACCAGCGCCGCAGCACCTGCTCGGCCATCTTGCTCCGGGGTGTGTAGCCGTAGTCTCCGGGCCCGCCGGGGGACGCGGTCCATTCCCACCAGATGATGCCGGCCAATCCCGGGGTGTTGTCCCACGCTTGTAGGAAGGCTTCATACAAGCGCCGTTGTTCTTCGTGCCCTTCGGGCGTGGCCTGCATGTGGTGGTAGTAATTCCAGGGCTCGAGGGCGGCCCCCGACTGACTGCACCACCCGACTTCGGTCAGCACGATCGGCTTGCCCACCGCGCGTTGCCAACGCATGATCTCATCGCGAATCGGCTTCCAGCGGGAGACAATCTCGGCCACCGTCGGGTTCTTCCGGTCAGCCAGCTTGTAATAACTGGTCATGCCGACAAAATCGAGCTTGTCCCAGAACTGAATGGGCTTGTAGTGGTCCCAGTTGGCCGAGTAGCCCAGCCGGCCGCGCGGGTAGTGCTCGCGGGCCAACTCGATGGTTTTCACCCACTGGGCCGTCTGCTTCTCGGTGCTCACCAGTTCCGAACCGATGATGAACGCCTCGGCCTCGCCGTCCCGTGCAATGTCGGCAAAGTGGGCCACGAATTCGCGGTATTGGCGCCACCAATCGCCCCAGTCGGGCGGTTCGATCACGCCCCGCCACTCGCTGCCGCGCGGGTGCGAAAGCAGTATGATCGGCATGACAATCACTTTCAGGCCGAGCTGGCGCGCGTCGCGAATGATGGCCTTGAAATCTTCGGGGGCGGGAGTCTTGCGCGCATCGATGAAGAGGGCCTGCGACTTGGCGTGCTCCATCAGGCCAGCGGAGCTCAAGAGGACCGTGTCCGCCCCCAACCCAACCACCTCGCGCAACAGCACGCCATACGCCTCGACGGGCGAAAAACCGGTCTGCATCTGGATCGCCAGCCCGCGGTAGTCGAGCGCAGCGCTGCCCGTGTAGCTCGGCGCGCTCGCCGCCCCGCTTGGCGGCGGATCGTCCGGCGCCGTGCACGCCGGTGTCGAGCCGATCGCGAGGATTCCCGCCGCCAGGATCACGGCGACCACGGCCACAATGCCACTGTTTTTGACGTTCATGGTGTCGGGCACACGACTTCGGCCCCTAGCGTCTCACATAACGGCAACACCTGGCCATCCAGGTCGTCGTTGCCTTCACCTTCACAGCCCAGCAATTCCAGTAACGTCGGTACAACGTCCACCGCCCGGCCGAAGGCAAGCGTGCCGCCGGCTTCGATGCCCGGCCCGGCAAACATCATCGGAATGCAGACTTCATCCCGATGCAGACCGCCATGCCCTCCCCGTTCCGGGTCAAAGCTGTAGCCGGGAGCCAAGAATAGCATCGTCTGCCCAACACGTGGTGAACGCAAGAGCGGCCCCAGATGTGGCACCAGGTCCGGGTACGTCTGGCCCGCCGTGGCCCGCAGCCACGCCCGTTCGTGGTGGAAGCCGGCGGCGACGAATTGGCCCAGTGCGGCATCTTCAAGATACCCGCAGACATCGTCCGGCAGCGGGATGTAACGGTACTCGGGTCCCTCGGGGCCCGTCCGCCGGGCAATCCGTGACATACCACGGCGATTGCGCAGCGCAATTTCGTTCTCGGCCAGGGCATAGACGACCATATCCACACCCGGCAGGTCCCACAAGTGGGCACCGCTCGGCGGATCCTCTAGCAGCGCCCGCACGCTATCCGGCTCGGGGACGCTGTCCCAGCCGACGGCTCCGGCGAAGTGCACATTTGCAAACCGCCCCGAGCCGTAGGCCACAACCGTGTCGAAACGACCGAAGTAGCGCTTCCGCTGGGCCATCGAGCCGTCCTGGATCGGCTTGTCGGTCACCGCCCGCCCCCACTCCTTACGCAGGAAGCCGGTCAGATCGACCCGCTCCTCGACATCGACCATCCCGTGGTCGCTGACAAAGACCAGGTAGGTCGTCTCGACCAGCCCCTCGCGCTCCAGCCAGTCGCAGACCCGGCCAATCTGGTGATCGACGTGTTCTACTGCCTCACGGTAACGCCGCGACGACGCCCCATGGAGGTGCCCGATCGAGTCTCCGCCGGGGAAGTAGCACGTCAGCAGCGTTGGCCATTCCCGCCGGGAGTTTGCCCAGCGCGCCACGCGTTCGATCGTCGTCGCAGTGAGCTTGTCGACGGCGGTATAGTTGCCGAAGAACCACATCGTCCCGGAGACCGCCCAATTGGCGAAGTTGTGTGTGACGCCGCGCTTGATCGCGTTCTGGATGCTGGCAGTCGCGGCGGGCTGGAGACGCTCGTAGATCGTGGGCTGCGCGAAGTCGCCGTTGACGGCGCGGTAGTGCTTGATCACGCCGTAGTTGCGGTGGAGTCGGGCCTCGCGATCGAACCACCTGTTTCCGGGAACGTTGTGCGTGGCGGGTGTGAGCCCGGTCGCGTAGGTGGTCAGCACGCCGTACGTTATGGTCGGGAAGACTGTCACCGCGTGCTGGACGGTTGTACCGCCGGCGACGAATCGCCTCTGAATATTAGGCAGCCAACCCGCGCGACAGCCCTGCCGCAACAGGTCGACCGAAACACCGTCGGCGATGAATAACAAGGCGCCGCGTGCTGGACGTTCGACCTCCGCGTGCAAGCGGGTACGCAGCGGGCCCCCCGGTCCACAGCCGAGCAACACGAGCTGGCCCGTGGCAATGAGCACTAGCCCTACAAGCCGGCTGACGAGGATTCGTGATCGCAAGAGTGTGGTTCCTCGCGTTGTGAGGCGCTGGCCAGCCGCGCGGACCGACCGCTCGGATAAGCAGCACGGTCGGGCGGCCGCGGGGCACAAGTTACCCGCCCGGCCGGCTTGTTTCCAGCCCGGGCCGCGTTATAGTGGCGTTTCTGTGTCCGCCGGACCGGACACTGAAGCTGCACAGGCGTGGGTGCGATGGAGAACGTCATGAAGCGGCGCGCACGGAATTGCGCCGTGCTGATCGCCACCGGCGGTGTGGTTCTGCAGGTGGCGAGTTGCACGGACGCAGTTGGCACACTGCTCGTGCAGTTGGCTGCGCGCGAAGCAGTCAATTGCTTCTTGGCGCAGTTGGCCAGCCTGTTGGGCACGGCCTGACCACGGCCGGCGGGGTAACCCAAGCCGGGCGGCGGCAGGGGTGTGACGGCAGTAGTCGTCGTCGTCAGGTGGCGCGTGCATGACGACACTGGCACACAGTGGTTCCTTCGTAGCTCGCGGAGGCGCAGCAGCGCCGAATTGGATCGTCAGGAGCGTAATGCGGTGAGAGCTTATTTCCGCAACATCTACAAGGCCATCACAACCATCATGATCGGGATGCGCATCACCCTGCGCTACAACCTGGCCAAGACGGTCACGGTGCAGTATCCCGACGTCCCCCCGACGCTGCAACCGCGCTTCCGCGGTTTCCACTACTACGAGATCGAGAAGTGCATCGCCTGCGACATGTGCGCCAAGGCCTGCCCGATCGACTGCATCTACATCGAGAAGACCGGCCCGCGCAAGATCGACAAGGCCAGCAACGTGGCCAACGGCGGAGCCATCACGCGCTACGCCATCGACTACGCCAAGTGCATGTTCTGCGGCTTGTGCACCGAGCCCTGCCCAACTGAATGTATCCACATGGGCGACAACCACGATCTGTCCGCCTACGACCGCGGCAGCCTGCTGATCGAGTTCACCGAACTCGCGCGGGATGGCCTGCAAACCCCCCCGCCGCTCTGGCTCCAACGCAAACGCCTGCCGGCCTGGGCTGAGGACACCCGACGGCGCTGGGAAGAGCGGGCGGCCCCGGTGCGCGAGAAGATGCTCACGGCCTTGGTCGAGACAGAAATCCCAAAAGCCAAGAAGCCAGCGACCAAGAAGACGGACGGCGACGAGACGAAGGACGCCTAACGTTGTGTCTCACAAACAGTGTGACGAATGGCAATCTGAGCCGCGACCGTAAGAGAGCGGTTGCGTCGGCTTGTCCACGGTTCTCCACGCAACCGCTCCCTTACGGTCGCGGCTCGGAGTGTCGCGCTGATCGTGAGGCACAACACTAGCACGAGTCTAGCAGCCAGGAGCATAGATACGCGATGTTAGCTCAGATCGTTACGACACCCGCCGCGACATTACAGGGCCTGCTGGTGTTCATCATCGCCGGCCTGGTGATGGTGCTCGGCGGCTTGGGGGTCGGCGCGCTGGTGCGCCGGCGACTCTACCACCCGGTCAAGGCCGCGACATACGAGTGCGGCGAGCCCGCGATCGGGCAGAGTTGGCTGCAATTCGACCTGCGTTTCTATGTCGTCGCGCTGGTCTTCGTGATCTTCGACATCGAGATCGCGTTGTTCTATCCCTGGGCCGTGGTCTACAAGGCCGCCGGGCTGGCCGGTCTGTGGGACATGCTGTTCTTCTTCGCCGTGCTGGTAGTCGGATACCTGTACCTGTGGCGCTTTGGGTACTTGGATTGGGTGCGTTCGCTCAGCGCCCAGGAACGCGGCCGCCAGCGCGAAAGCTGACCGGGCGCGGACAAAACGGGAGACGCGCGGCGGTGTGTGAGCCGATGCCAAGCGGCGACGACTGAGGTGAAGTGTGAGCTGGATTGAGAACCGCTTCGAAGACAACCTGATCATCACGAGCCTGGACTGGGCGATCAACTGGGCTCGCAAAAGCAGCATCTGGCCCCTGACCTTCGGGATCGCCTGTTGCGCGATCGAGATGATGGCCACCGGTGCCAGCCGCTTCGATATCGACCGTTTCGGGGCCGGGGCCTATCGCCCCACACCGCGCCAGGCCGACCTGATGATCGTGGCCGGCACGGTGACCTACAAGATGGCCTCGCGCATCCTGCGTTTGTACCAACAGATGCCCGAGCCCAAGTTTGTCATCGCCATGGGGGCCTGCACGATAGGCGGCGGCCCCTACTACAAGCACGGCTACCACGTCGTCAAAGGCGTGGACCTGATCGTCCCGGTCGACGTCTACGTCCCCGGCTGCCCCCCCCGCCCCGAAGCCCTGCTCGAAGGCCTGATGCGGCTCCAGGACAAGATCATGCACAACACCATCGCCAAAGAACCGCGCCCGCAACCGACGGTGGCGTAACGTCCAAAGAGCCAAGCGAACTCCCTACGGCGCCACCTCCGCGTGCTGCTAGCCCGTTCGCGTCTCGTCCCACAACAGCAGGAGACACTCGGATGAGTTGGTGTTGAGGACAAAGGCCTCAGCGGGAGTAGCCGGGGGCCAGCGCAGCGCCGCCCCCGGGCAGCGGGCGCTCGAAGGCGCGCGACCCTGAAAGGGTCGTCTTGCTGGTCATGCACCCGGCCAAGCCGACCCCTTCAGGGTTGGACTCACGGGCCCCGCCATCCGTGGGCGTCGCTGCGCTCGCCCACGGCTACCGAAGTGCACCCCGTGGGTTGCGACGCAACCCTCGCTCATCCTTGCATCCAGGGCCGCCAGCGACCACCATCAGCAGCCATGGCCGGACAAACACAATCCGAGATTCGCGCGCTGCTGGCGGCAGCCGGGCTGGCACCGCAGCATCGCTTCGGCCAGAACTTCCTGATCGATCTGAACCTGCTGCGTAAGCTGGTTGCCGCCGCCCAGTTGTGCCCGGCGGACGTGGTGCTCGAAGTGGGCGCCGGCACGGGTTCTCTGACCGAAGTGCTGCTGGAGAGTGGGGGCCACGTCATCGCCGTGGAGATCGACCGCGGTTTGCAGCGGATTCTCCGCGAGCGCCTCGGCGCGCACCCGCGCTGCACGCTGGTCCAGGCCGACGCGCTCGCCGCCAAACACGAAGTACACCCGCTCGTACTCGGGCTACTGCACGAGCACACGCCGCAGGCCGGCGGAGCCCGCAAGCTGGTCGCCAACCTCCCCTACCAGATCGCCACGCCGCTGGTGATGGAACTCCTGTACGCCGAGCCACGGCTGACGCGTCTGGTCTGCACAATCCAGAAGGAGGTCGGCCAACGGCTGTCCGCCGCGCCAGGCAGCGGTAGTTACGGTCCCGTATCGGTGATCACCCAGACGCTGGCCGACGTGGAGTTGCTCGCCATCGCGCCAGCGACGGCGTTCTGGCCGCGGCCCCAGGTGGAATCGGTAATGCTGGCGCTCACGCCCAAACCGGCGGAGCAAGTCGAAGTGGATGACGTCGGCGGCTTCGTTCGCTTCGTGCACCGGGCCTTCCGACACCGCCGCAAAATGCTGCGCCGCCTGGTGCGCGACTGGGAACCGCTCGACGCCCTGGCGCTGTTCCAGCGCGCGGGTGTCAATCCCGATGCGCGGCCGGAGCAGTTGGCCCCGCCCGTCTGGCGAGTGTTTCACCGGGCGTTCCAGCAGACTGAGCCGCGATGACATGGCGTGAGATCTCGGCCTGCACGAAGGCGGGGCTGGTCGAGTCGGTGTGGCCGCCGTAGTAGCCGTACCGCTTGTATTCCGGGCGCCAGCAGACGTTGACCACTCGCGCACTGCCCCCGGGCGCGTGCAGGCCGACGGCGCCGGCGCCGTCCTTGCCGAAGACGCCGTCGATAGTCCCGAAGATCTTCATGGGTCCAGCCAGGACCGGGTCGTTGGGTGAATAGTAGTTGTAGATCCGCCCCTTGACGCGCCGCAGGGCCTTACTGACGTCATACTCGTGCCACAGACTAGACCCCAGCAAAACGATGTTATTGACCTCGTAACCCGGCTTCAGATCCTCGAGCGCCCAGATGGCGACGCCGCTGCCGGCCGAGAGTCCGATCAGGCTCACCTCGCGGCCCGGGTATTGGTCGATGAATTGCTCGATCGCGCGCGCCAGGCGCGTACCGCCCAGGCGGGCGTTGAACCGCAGGGCCTGGTCGATTGCAGGATTGAACGAGACCGTCCACATCAGCGTGGCGACCTGGCCACGGTACCCGGCGCGCTCGAGACCTTCCCGCACGCCAGCGTCGCCGAAGTCGATGTTACCCGCCCCGGGGCAGTAGAACGTCACGCCATACTTCGCCCGGGGGCCGAACGTCGGCGCGCAACCCGCCAACAGCAGCGCACCGAGTAGACACACACTGAGCCCAGGAGCCCGGAAACCCATCGGCTGTCACCCTACCTCCGCGTCCAACCACCGGCGATGTGGTGATTAGCAAACGTCGCCATGTCAGACACACGTGGCGCCGCAAGGTCAGCGGCGGAATCCGCCGCCCGTAGCGCGCACCCCCGCCTGCCAGCACCGCTCCGTCGTTGCGATTCCAGCGGGCCGGCTAATCGCGCTGTGGCTCAGCCGCTGCCGCCCGGAAACCCGGAATGCGGATGTTCTCTTGCGGTTTCTCGTCGGGATGGACCGCAAAGACCTCTACGCGGGCGATGTCCTCGAAGGGCACCACGATCACGTACGCCCCGACCTGGTAGTTCTCGTCCACCGGCGTACACTCAAAAGCCAACGCGCTATTCGTCCCCACGTCGGCCATCTCTTTCATCTCGTAACTCAGACCATCCTTGAGGTACAAGATGACGCGGGTCTCCAGTGCCTCCCGGTACGTATGAAAGTCCGGCGTCCCGTTGCCCGCTTTCTTATCGCGGTCCGGGAACTTGTTGGCCGCGCAGCGCTGCTTGGCTTCTTCGATTTGCCGTTGCAGTCCGCCACTATGGAACCAGTCGTAGTTGAACATGAACGCGCTCCGCGTAGGCGTTTGGCCGCCGGTCCACATCGTCTGTCCTGACGCTTGGTGCACAGGTATCATCGTCCAGCATGACGTCGCTCGCGAAAACGCGTCTGGTCAAAGCGCTTGCGCTGAACGTCGGTTTCGACCTGGCGGGCGTGACGTCCGCCGGCCGGGTCAGGCACGCCGACTATTATAGGGAATGGCTGGCGCGCGGCTACGCCGGTTCGATGGCGTATTTGCGCCGCAACGTCCCACTTCGCCTGGAACCCGCGCGTCTGCTCCCGGGGGCACGGTCGATAATCTGCCTGGGGTTGAGCCACCACCACCCGGAGCACACGCCTGCCTTGTCCCCGAGCGCGGTCCCCGACGCGGACCGGGCCGGAGCGGGCCCCCGCGACGGGTCGCCGCCGGCGGGTCGGCTGGCGCAGTACGCCCGCGGGCGGGACTACCACGTCGTGATGCGACAGATGCTCGCGCAGTATGTGGCCCTATTGCGCCAGCGGATCGACGAGCCATTCGAAGCCCGCGTTTTCGTGGATACGGGGCCGCTGCTGGAGCGCGATCTGGCCAGCGCCGCCGGCTTGGGCTGGATCGGCAAGAATACTTGCCTGCTGAACCGCCAACTCGGCTCGTACGTCTTCCTGGCCGAGCTCGTCTGCACTCTCACGCTCGAGCCGGACGAACCATCCCCCGACCAGTGCGGCAGTTGCCGGCGTTGCCTGGAAGCCTGCCCCACGGGCGCGCTGCGGGCCCCGCATCAACTCGACGCCACGCGCTGCATCTCGTACTTCACGATCGAGCATCGCGGCCCGGTGCCCGCCGAATTCCATCGACAGATCGGCGAATGGGTGTTCGGGTGCGATATCTGCCAGGAAGTCTGTCCTTACAACGCCACGGCCCCCGCCGCCACGCTCGCGGAGGTGGCGGAAGACCGTCTGCCTGCGCGGCTCAACTTGTTCCATCTGCTGGGACTGCGCTCCGGGGAGTACCGCCGGCTAACCAGGGACTCCGCCACTCGCCGGGCCACACGGAGAATGTGGCGGCGGAACGCGGCCATCGCCGCGGGGAACTCGGCCGCAACCGACGCCGCCATTCGCCAAGCCCTCGCGACCGCTGCTCGCGACGAGGAACCCGCCCTCCAGCAGGCGGCGCAGGGCGCCTTGGATCGCCTGACAGAACGCCCGCCGACCACCTGAGCAGAGCAACGACTGCCAGCAGGGGCAGCAGCGCAAGTCGTGGCGTCTGCTGCGCCACCGGGCACCCAGCGACTCAAGACCCCTGCGCTTTCGACCGAACATCCTTCTAGGCAGTGCGCGCTCCCGGCGCGCGGGATCCGGCCATCTTCAGACGTCCCGCCGACTCGCCTTCGTGGGATGCCGAGGAATGAACATGACGCACCGAACCGCTCGTATCATAGCCGCCTGCGTGGCTCTGTCTGCCCTCCTGCTCATCGCGGGCTGCCCAACAAACGCAACCGAGGGTGCAAACGACACGCTCGATGGCACGACCGACAACGGCGGCGATGCGACCGGCACCGGCACCGACGGCGACGGAACCGACAACAGCGGGACGATTGGTGACGGAACGGACGGCGGGGACGATGGTCAGGGCACGGGCGATGATCAGGGTGACGATGCTGTGAGCCAGACCTACGACCCGACAACGAGCATGGCCCTCCAGACAGACACGCTCCAACTGGGCGTGCCGGCCGCGGCCACCACCGAGACGGTCACCATCACCATGCGCCCGGCCACGGCCGCTGACCTGCCCAGCGCTCTGCCGGATAACGCCGACTTGGCCGGCGGCGTGTTTGGGCCTTCCGGCCAGACGTTCGACGAGTCCGTGGAGGTCAGCCTCCAGCTCAGCGCGGCGACCATTCTGCCCGTACTGCCGGTCGTCACGTATGACGAGGCGGCTGGAAAGTGGGTCGGGACCGGTTCCAATGCCACCGTTGCCCCCAACGGCATCGACGTTACGTTCACTCTGGACCATTTTTCCATCGCCGGCGTCCCGACTCCCGTTCCGCTGCCCGAGGCCGGCGGAGCCGTCGGCAGCTTCATCGTAATCAGCAACAACGGCAGCTTCACCTCCGACGAGATCAGCAGCGACAACGCCGCCCTGACCTATTCCGAGTTCGGCGACACCTTCAGCATCTCCATGACCTCGCAGAGCATCGGCGACGATCTCAGCATCGACACCGCCTCGCTCGGCCTGACAGCCGTCTCCGTGTACCAACTGGGCAACTACGTCGTCGGTGTCTGTTCCGGTGGGCGCTCGCTTTTCAACGGCGGCGACTTCAACGAGCCGGCCTTTGGGGTGATGATCATGGCGGTGAGTGGCAAAAGCGTGTCGGTTTCGGTATTCGCCACGACGCTCGAGCGCGTCATCGCCGGCACCCTCACCGGTCAGACGCTCTGACACCACCGCCAGAGGTGCCGGCCGAGCTTCCAAACCGGCGTGACTCGCTTTGATACCTGCCTGGAGTGTGATCGCCACACCCACGGGACCTATCTGGTGCCCGGGCGCCGTGGGCGCCACACGTACTGCCGCTATAATGCCTAGCCTCTCGTAGCAACTCGGGAGATGTGGTATCGGCAACGTGGCCAGGAGCGACCCGACTTGAACCCACCTGCACCCGGAAGTGCTTTCGTGTCGGTCCCCATCCGGTCGGGAACCGTACCGTGCGTGCTTGGACCGCCTCCAGATCAGGCCGCCGTCGCCGTGGACCTGCTGACGCCGATTGACCACCCCGTGGGCGTGGTGCAGTCGTTTGTCGCCGGTTTGTGCGGACGGGACAGTCAGCTCATCCAGCCGATCGAGTTGGCGTTTGTGCTCGACGCGGCCGCGGTTCCGCCGAGCGAGGTGATCCCATTCTCGGCAGTGTTGGCGACGCTCTCGGCCAACGCCTCGGCCCGCACCCGCCTGCCGGTACCGCCGGGGTTCGCACTCGCCCGGCAAGTGTTCGCCGGTCAGGAACGCCTCGCCCCGCTGCTGTACTGCCGCAAGCGCAACCGCATCTTCGCGGCGTGCTCGCCAGGCACGTGCGTGGAGTTGATGGCGGTACCGGCCGACGCGTGGGATGACGCGGACCAGAGTGCCGCTCAGTCGCCTCCGCCCGAGTTGCTCATCTGGGACGGGCCCGCAGCGGAAGGACAGAAGGCGACGATCTACGGCGGGGTCGGCGAGTCATGCCCGCTCGGCCGGATCGAGCCCTTGGGACAACTGCTGCTCGACCAGGGCCACGTGGTTCGCCGCGCCGTCAAACTGGCCAAGAGCGATCCGGTGGCGGCGAACAAGCTCGCGGCCCAGCATGCCTGCTGCGCGTGCCCGGAGCGCAAACGCTGCTATCCCGAAGACAGCGGCTATGCCTACGCCCTCGATCGGCTCGTCGTGATCAACACGGCCGACTTGCCGCTGGTGGTGCTCCCACTTGGCGAATGGCGTCTTGATGAAGCCGCCCGGATGATGGGCGGCGTGGCCTCCGTGGACGTACCGACCGCGCAGAAGTCCGCGGCCAACGCAGTTGAACTGTGGCGACAGCAACAGGCGAAGGCGATTGCCGCCGCCGGGCCGGCACGTTTGCTGGCCGGCGAGACCAGTGGTCGCGAATTGCTCGAGATCGCCCGCCTGAAACTGGCGCTGATTGCCGACGCTCTGACCCAACTCGACGCCGCCTGGCAAGCAACCGGGCGACCGCACCTGTGCTGGAACGACCACACCATCCGCGTAACCTGGCAGCAACCCGCGAGCACACCGGCCACATGCTGGGGCTTCCAGCCGCTGCTGCGGAAGGTCGGACTCCAACCTCCAGCACCTGAAGCGACGCCGGACGACCGGCCGCTGGTGTATCCGCCGGCCTTTTCGGTTGAATCACTGCTGAGCCCGGCCGTGCTCGAAGGCTTGCGGCACTTCGGGCAGTCTCGCCCGGCGATGGTGTACGTCAAGTCCCTCAAGCCCAGCGGCGCTGACGCCGCTCGGGTCAACGTTCTGATCGAAGATTTCGGCATCGGCTGGCAGGTTATATGCCCGGGCGACGTGCTGAAAATCGACGGTCCCGGCTGGGAGGCCCTGCTGGTACCCGCGGACCAGCGTGATCCGGATGATGGGGAGGGGCTGCCGTTCGTCGGGCAAGTCACCGGCCAGATCACGGCCTTCGAGGCCGGCGGCCAGTTTGACGGCTGTACCTGCCGCTGGCTACCCCGTTTCGGTGAGGCGGTCGACCTCAACGCGCTCGGCATGCTGCTGTTCGAAACCTTGCTGGGCCAGGATGAGCGCGCTGGCGCGCGGCTGCGCGAGGTTGTCGCCACCGAGCGCGCGGAGTTGACGCAGGCCTGTTTGGCGGTCGAGCCGGAGCAACGCGAGGGACAGGCGAGCGAGTGGATCGCCGCCCGCTGCGAGAGCGATTCGCCCGGAGCCGTCTGGTCGCGACGCAACCTGCTGTACAACCGCGAGGCGCGGGCCGCGATCCCGCTGGACCCGCTGCCGGCCGAGCTGTGGCGGGCCGTGATTGCCTATGGATTCCGCCTGGCGACCGCGATCCCGGGCTTCAGCTACTGCGACGCACGGGACCGCGCCGCGCCGCGCACGACCGCGGGCCAGTTGCTGCCGCTGGTCGAGTTGCGCGGCCTAATCGCGCTGCTGGACGACCTGATCTTCGGGCGCGCCGTACCGGGCGCAACGTTGCTGAATACGTTACGGGCGGGGAGCTGAATCAGCGTGCGCGATCTTGCGACAGGGCTCCGGACGTGTGGCCGCGCGGGCTGAAGCCCGCGGCTCTTCGACGTCGCCGAATCGCGCGCGGTCATTTCGGCCGCACCGCCAGGAGGAATGTCCGTATGTCCACTCCAGCCCCCGCGGGTTCGCCGGCGCGCCTGGCCAGCCTGGGACGAGCCGTGGTCGAAACCGGGCGCTTCACCAGTCCCCAGCACGCGCAGCTTCTGGAAGCGCTACACGCCGCGCTGGACCCACTCGACAAGAAACAGCGCAGTGCGCTGCTGCAAGAGATCGGCCCCTTGCTGCACGCCGCGTCCGGCACGACGGCCAGCGCCGCACCCGCACCGCCGGAGCGAACCGCGGGCGGCGGTGAGATGCAGCAACTGCTGCAACAGCGGGCCAGCCTGGAGCTGAAATGGCAAACCGAGGCCGCCCGCGCCGCCGACCTGAGCAGCGCGCTCCGCGAGGAGCAGGAGAACCACCAGGAAGCGCTCGAAACTCTCTCGCTACAGCAGCGCAAACTCCAGGAACTGGAGGAAGAGCGCGCCAAGCTGCTGGCCGAAGTCAGCCGGATCGAATCGCAGTTGCGCCTCCAGATCAACGAAACCGAGCAGGTCCAACTGAAATACGAGAAGCTCAAGGGCTCGCGCGGTAAAGTCAGCGAACAAATGACCGAACAGACCGAGGATATCAACCGCCTCAAGTCTGAGAACGAACAACTCCGCCAGGAACTGGAAGCCACCCTGCGCGACCGCGATACCAACGTGGCCGGTGCCCGCGCAGAGACCCAGCAGGCCGAGGCTCACACGGCCGAGGCCGCCTTTGCCCAACTCTGGGCACGCATGGGCGACCAACTCCCCGAAGTCTTCGTCGAAACTCACGTGCCGACCATGCGCACCTTCGAAAACCTCTCCGATGCGCTGATCGGCCTGGTCCGTGCCTTCGCCATCCTGGAAGGGCATGTAAACTACATGTTGCAGCAACTGAAGCAGGTCGGGGAGCGCGGCGACAAGCTCAACCACTTCTACCTGATGTTCAAAAAGAACCCCGGCCTGCTGGAGACGCTCGCCGACTACCTCCCGACCGGCCGGAGAAAGGGCTATTTCGACAACATGCTCAGGGCGGTGCAGGCCTGGGCCCGCGCCTTTGGCACTGGTGCGTACAAAGTCGTCGTCAAATCACCAGCGTCGGTCGGCAAAGAGCTCAACTACAAGAACTGGCCCATCAAGAGCGGGTTTACCAAATCGGAGGATGCGGCGATTGGTGAGTACTTCCGCGACACTGCCATGCGGTCCATTCCCGACGCCCTGGGCACGCTCTTTCGCAAGCAGATCGCCGACTCAGCCTACGAGGACTACGACGATTCGATGAAGCGGCAGAAATAGCCGCGCCCTGAGCTGGCCTTGCTGGACTCGGATATGCGTCGCCTGACTGCCCAACTCGCTGTGATCCTGTTAACCGGCGCCACGCTGGCACCTGCGCAGACCTCGCGGCCCGCGCCCGACTACGACCTGCCGCGCGAGCTCGCGACACTGGTCGATCGGGAGATCAACGAAGCCTCGGGGATCGTGGCCAGCCGCCGCATGCCGGGCTGCTTCTACGTGCACAATGACTCACAGAACGCTCCCGTGGTCTATCTGCTGGACCGTCAGGGAAACACCCGTTTGCGTATCCACCTGGCCAATGCCACGAATGTTGATTGGGAGGACATGGCCCTGGCCCCCGGAGAACAGGCGGGGAGCTGGGACGTGTGCGTGGCGGATATCGGCGACAATGCCGCCCGCCGCACTCAGTTGACCATCTACCGCTTCCCCGAACCAGCGCCACCCGCAGGGACGAGGCCGGCGAGCGTGCGCGTGACCGCGCGCGCCTTCCCGCTACGCTACGCGGACCGGCCAGTCGACGCCGAAGCATTTGTCGTGCACCCGCGCAGCGGTGACGGCTACGTGTTGACCAAACGCTATGACGGCCAGTTCGCCGTATACAAGCTGGCCGCACCGTGGAGCGCGCCGGATGTCACCGCCATGCCCAGGATCGCCACCGTCCACCTCGCCCACGGGCTCCCCGCAGCAACCGTCATAACGGCCGCTGATATTCATCCGGATGGCCGTCGGCTGGCCGCGCGTAGCTACCTGTGCGGTTGGGAGTGGTGCCTGCCGCCGGCGGCTGCCGCCGCCCAATTCGAGCAGATCTTCCAATGCAAGCCCCGGCAACTCATCCTGGCGAACGAGCCGCAGGGCGAGGCCCTGTGCTACACCGCCGACGGGCAGGCCATCGTCACGGTCAGCGAGAAACTCCCCGCCAAGCTCTTTGAAGCCCGCTCCCTCCCCGCGGGAGATCGCCAACCCTGAGCCACAATTCGTGGCCCCCGGTCCCGGCCGGCAGCGCCTCACGACCCGGGTACGCTCCCAATCGCATCGCCGCCGCCTTGCCCGGCGCCCCCTCCAGTGCGTATCCTAGGGCGCGTACTAATGTCCCGTCTCCGAACCTGACCGAGGTGCACGCATGGAGCAGCCACTTCCCGACTCGATCATCCCGCTGTTGCAGGAAATGAAGAACCTGGAGGCCAGCGACTTGCACATGAAGACCGGTGTGCCGCCGGTCTATCGCGTTGGTGGTCACCTCCGCCGCACCAAGATGCCGGCGTTCAAGGTGGATGGGCGCGAGATCGAGCACTTGATGAAGCCGATCACTCCGGAGCGCCGCTGGCCGATATACGAGGAGCGCGGGGCACTGGACTTCTCGTTTACGCTTCCGGACGGCGACCGCTTCCGCATTAACATCCTCCGGGCCGGCGACCACATGCACGCGGCCATCCGCCGTGTCAAGGCGGTAATTCCGGGCTATGAAGAGCTGCACCTGCCCCCCATCTACAACAAGCTGGCCACTGAGACGTTCGAGGGGTTGATCATCATCTGCGGCGTGACCGGTTGCGGCAAGAGCACCACCATGGCCGCCATGATCGACCATATCAACGCCACACGGGCCTGCAACATCATCAGCATTGAAGACCCGGTCGAATACTCGTTCCACCCGAAGATGGCGATCGTCAGCCAGCGCGAGATCGGCCTCGATCTCGACGCTTTCTCCGACGGTCTGCGCTCCGCGGTGCGACAGGACCCGGACGTAATCTTCGTCGGCGAGATGCGCGACAAGGAGACCGTGCTGGCGGCGCTACAGGCGGCCGAGACCGGGCACCTGGTGTTCTGCACGTTGCACACGGCCGACACGATGCAGTCGCTCACGCGCATGCTCGAGTTCTTCCCGCGCGAGCAGCACGATTTTATCCGCAGCGCGATCGCCAACGGTCTCAAGGCCGTCTGCGCCCAGCGGCTGCTCCCCGCGATCGATCCCAAGATCTTGCGGGTCCCCGCCACCGAGGTGTTGCTGGCGGAGGCGGTCGTGCGCGAGAAGATCCGCGACGGCGAGGACGAAGACCTGCCCAGCATCATCATCGGCAGCAGTGAAGCCGGCATGCACAGCTTCAATATGTCCCTGGCCCGGTTGGTCGAAGAGGGCTACGTGTACACCGATACGGCGATGGAGTACGCCCCCAACCGCGAGCAACTAATCGGCTCGCTACGCGGCATCAAGACTTCGGCCCAGACGTTGGTCCACCGCATCAAGCGTGGCGGAACGAGCTAAGAGCGCCCAACAAAGCCGCGCCGCGACCGTGAGGGAACGGTTGCCGGACCCGGCGCTCGGCGCGCTTGAGCCCGTGGCCCCGTTCGAGTTCACGCTCTGTTAGGCGCTCGAAGTTCTTTCGCCAGCAAAGGAGCAAAATGCTGGCCGGCCGTTGCCGGCTTCGCACGAATCCCACGTTTGGCCCCTGGTCTGTAGCCGGCCGCGTAACTCCAGCCTGATACATACCGCGCAACGGCCACGACGACAGCGGGAGGAGCACATTGACAGAGCCCGTATTCCCCGACAAGACGCACATGCCGGATGACACCGACGTCGCGCGCGTCCTCGGCCGGACAATGCGCCACTGGGACAACCTCAAGGCCCATGCCCTCGAGCTGAATCCGGCGGCGACGGAAGAGTGGAAGTACTACATGAAGAAGACCGGCTGGACGTTCCTCTTGAGAGGACAACGGCGCAACGTGCTCTTTATGCGACCGACCGGCAAGCGGCGCTTCACCGTGAGCTTCGTGTTCGGAGGCAAGGCTGTGCAGGCCGCCGAGCAGTCCGACCTGCCGACCGCGGTCGTCGAAGCGCTCAGGCAAGCCCCACAATACCCCGAGGGCCGGGGAGTCAGTGTGGAAGTGAGCACCGCAGCGGACGTCAAGATCGCCAAGCAACTGCTCGCGATTAAAATGGCGAATTGACCGACCGGCCATCATCGCGAAACCGATTCCCCGCCGATGTGCGCAACGACATCGACATCGCCGGCGACATCAACACCGACCTGACCATCGACGGCCTGCTCAACGCCGGCATCTCCTGCGACTCCGCCCAGGACATCACGATTAACGGTACCGGCACGCACACCGGCGACATCACGATCGAGGGGCCATACAGTCACACGATCTTTATCAACGGCTCGACCACCGGAACGCTCAAAGTGGGCCGCGACCTTGAGGAAGACGAGATGTCCGGGACCATTCGATCATCGGGAGATATGGCATACGTTCGCATGAACTGGCGGATGTCCGGTGCGGTGGACTGCGGCGGGGACATCAACCTCTTTCAGATTTGGGCGGGCGAGGTGCATAGCGGCCATATCATCGTCGCTGGCAACCTGGGTAACGAGTGGAACACATCATACATGCAGGGCGACCTCACCATCGACGGCCTGCTCGCCGGCGCTCAGCAAATCGACGGCCAGGCGCACGTTCATCGCATCAAGAGCCGTGGACCGCAGTGATACGCAGCCTCACCCGCGGAGCCCGGCGCAGCACTCAATCTGTGACTATAATGGTGCGCACGTGTTGCTATGAACCTACGCGACTTTGACGCGCTGACATTCGACTGCTACGGCACGCTGATCGACTGGGAACGCGGCATAGCTGCCCGGCTTGTTCCCTGGGCCGCGCGGCATGGCTTAAAGGTGTCGGCGGAGCAGTTGCTACAGGCCTTCGCCGCAGCCGAGCACCGCCACGAAACCGCCACGCCCGGTAGGCCCTATCCGCAGATCCTCGAAACAGTATTGGCGGATATCGCCGCGCACTTCGGCGTCGCAGCGGAGTCGGACGAGGCACGGACGTTTGGGCGTTCTGTCAGGGACTGGCCGCCGTTTCCGGACAGCCCGGCGGCGCTGGCCTACCTAAAGCAGCACTACAAGCTCGTGATCATCTCGAACGTCGACCGGGCTTCATTCGCGCACAGCCAAGCAAAGCTCGGCGTCGAATTCGATGCGGTCATCACCGCTCAGGACGTCGGCAACTACAAGCCTGATCTACGCAACTTCGAGTTCGCGTTTGCGCGCCTGGCTGAGCTGGGCGTCCCGCGCGACCGAATCCTGCACGTGGCCCAGAGTCTCTTCCACGACCATGAACCGGCTAAGCAACTGGGGCTACGTACCGTGTGGATCAACCGGCGCGCCGGCCAACCCGGCTGCGGCGCCACCGCCGCCCCGCGCACAGCCGTGACACCCGACCTGGCATTCGAGAGCCTGGCGGCGCTGGCGGATGCCCACCGCCGCGCCATCGGCGGGTAGTCGGCGCGCTACGGCACGCCGGCTGGCCGGCCCCCTTTCCGCGGATCACTGGCCCCGACAAACCTCCCCCCTTCCAACATCTGTATCGCCTGCACGATGCCGGTCTTGGGCGGCCGGCCCAGCTTGTGGCCGAATTCCCGCAGCCGGCGGGCCAGGTCGGCCGGCGGCTGGCGATCGAAGTAGACCACGTCCGGCTGCCATTGGTGGTGCAGACGCACGGCCTGCATCGCCTCGGCCAGGGGCTGCTCCAGTTCGGCCACGTTCAGCATGACCTGGGCCACCGAAGAGATGATCCGCGGACCGCCCGAGGCGCCCAACACAAACACCGGCTTGCCATCCTTCATCAATATCGTTGGCGTCATGCTCGACAGCGGCCGCTTGCCGGGGGCGACGAGGTTCGCCCGTCCCTGAACCAGCCCGTACAGGTTGGCCTGCTCCGGTATCGTCGTGAAATCGTCCATCTCGTTGTTCAGAACGATGCCGTACGGCGCGGCGACCAGCAGCGAGCCAAAGGTGCCGTTGATCGTCTCCGTCAGTGCGACCACGTTCCCGAAACGGTCGGCGACGCAGAAGTGTGACGTGCCGCCATCGTCGGGCGGGCTACCGGCCACATCCGGCCTCGGGCGATCGGCGTCCGACTGGCTGCCATACTCGTCCGCTGCGCGCGTCCCGTGGGCCTTGATACGCCGCGCCAGCTCGACCGCGTAGGCCCGGCTGGTCAGCCGCTCCACCGGAATCTCGCCGAAACCGGGATCGCCGAACCACCGCGCCCGATCGGCGAAGGCGTGTTTCATCGCTTCGACCAGCATATGCGGCCGCCCTTCCAGCGGGTGAATATCGCTTCGGATGGCCATAGCCTCGAGGACATGGGCCATTTCCACCAGACACGCCCCACCGGCCGACGGCGGCGGCATCGAAACAATCTCGTACTCCAGCCACTGCCCCCGGATGGGTGCGCGCTCGATAGCCTGGTAGGCGCGCAGATCTTCCATCGTGAGCGTTCCGCCCGCTTTCTCCACGGCCTCCACAACCGCTTCGCCGATCGGTCCGTCATAGAACACGTCGGCACCCTGAGCGGCGATGAGACGCAGCGCTCGGGCCAGTCCCGGACGCTTCAACCGCGCGCCAACCTCCGGCGTTTTTCCAGCGACGAGGATCATCTCCAGCAGTGGCCGCCCCACCTCGCGCAACTGCGGCCAGCGCGCGCAGGCCGTGGCGGCTGTGTCGCACGCGTCGGCGAAGTGCTTGTCGATTACGAAGCCGGTCTCGGCCAGTTCAACCGCCGGCGCTATCAACTGCGCCAGCGAACGCGTGCCGAAGTGGCGGTTTATTGCCACGAGCCCGCGCAATTGCCCCGGAACGCAAACCCCGTTGCCGCCGTACACGCTGGGAGACGGCCCGTCGCCCCGCTCGGCGTCCAGCTTCGCGAAGTGCTCGGCCGTGACACCACTGGGAGCGGTCTCGCGGAAGTCGAGCGCGACGAATCCGCCGCTCTGGGCGATGTAACCCACCATGAAACCGCCGCCGCCCAGTCCGGTGCTCTCCGGCCGCGCCACGGCCAGTGCGAAGGACACGGCGACAGCGGCGTCAAAGGCGTTCCCACCGCTGCGTAGAACGCTGGCCCCGATCTGCGACGCCTCCGGCGAATCGCTGGCCACCATCCCACGCTCACTGCGGGCCAGCCACGGCGGATCGGCGGCGGTAAGCGTTGGAACGACGGACCAGACGACGAGCAGCAGGAATGTACGGTATCTAGAACCAATCCCAAGACCTCTTCCGAGTTCCCATGGGGCTTCCGCCGCACCCTCGGGGGATGAAAATCCGAATTCACAGAGCAGCCGCGACCGTGACGGAGCGGTCGCGAAGAAACCCGCTTGCTTACGCGCGCGGCTCGGTTCTGCTGTGCTCCTCTGGATGGTCCTGGGATGGGCAGTGGTCATAGATCGCACCTTGGTCGTGGACGGCGGTTCGTCGTCAGCATGGCCCGCGCAAACACGCGCCCATTCTACTATCGCACGGCTGCCTGCCGAGCCCGTCGCGGCGAAATCGTGCGCCAGTGGTGAACGTCGACATCAATCGCATGACATCTCCCCCCCCATCCGTTTCAATGCCCGCATGCAGACCACACGCGACATCCAATCGACACGGGCGGCCGTCGCCGCGGCCCGCCGCACTGAACGGCGGGTAGGTTTCGTCCCGACCATGGGTGCCCTGCACGCCGCCCACCTGTCGCTGGTCAAAGCCGCCCGGAGTGAATGTGGTTACACCGTCGTCTCGATTTTCGTCAACCCAACCCAATTCGGCCCCAACGAGGACTTTGAGCGTTACCCGCGCGACGTGGCCGCCGACCTCGCGAAGTGTGAACAAGCCGGGGTCGATCTCGTGTTCCTGCCGCCGGTCGCAGAGATGTTCGCCAGCGACGCCGCCACAACCGTCCACGTCGCGACGCTGACCGACACGCTCTGCGGCCCCTGCCGACCTGGGCACTTCGACGGCGTCACCACCATCGTCACCAAGCTCTTTAACATCGTGCAGCCCGACAGCGCGTATTTCGGGCAGAAGGATGCGCAACAGCTTGCCGTCATCCGGCGCATGGTGCGCGATCTGGACCTGCCTATCGAAATCGTCGGCTGCCCTACCGTGCGTGAGCCCGACGGTCTGGCCCTGAGCAGTCGCAACGCCCATCTGGAACCGAACGAACGCGCGCAGGCCACTTCTTTGCACCGCGCGCTGTGCGCCGCGCGCGAGCAGATTCAGGGCGGCCAGCACGACCCGGATGTCGTAGCCCAGGACATGCGCCGACTAATCGACGCCGCCGGCCCGGCGCGAATCGATTATATTGGCGTCGTCGATCCGGAATCGATGCAGCCGATCGAGCACATTGCGGGGGCCGTGCTGGTGGCGCTGGCCGTGCGCATCGGCCAGAAGCGGCTGATCGACAACGTACTGGTAGACCCATCTGAGCAAACGTCGTAGGATTCCCCAACCAAGATTCCCGATGACCTGACGCGAGGGACTAGCCGATATGATGCCCGTCGTTTTTAGGATACCGCTGATCGGCAAGGATGTTCCGGGCTACGGGCTGATGATGATGATCGGCTTCCTGGTCTCGATCATGTGGGCCGCTCGGCGGGCCTACCGCTCCGGCGCCAGCCCGGACGTGATCATCAACTGCGGCTTCGTTGCCCTTATCGCAGGTGTCACCGGCAGCCGTTTCATGTACGTCGTGCACTACTGGGACCACTTCGCCCACCTGGGTGGCCCGATCGACATCGCCTGGGGGGTTATCAACGTCTCGCGCGGCGGCCTGGAGTATTTTGGCGGACTCATTCTGGCCACGGTGTGCGTGCTCTTCTACTTGTGGCGGTGGGGATACTCGCTGCGTTGGTACCTGGACATCATCGCTCCCTCGGGTGCTCTGGGCTTGGCCCTGGGGCGGATCGGCTGCTTTCTGAACGGCTGCTGCTGGGGCCAGGTATGTGATCTGCCGTGGGCGGTGCGATTCCCGGCCGGAAGCCTGGCGGCGGTCGAACAGTGGCGCGACAAGGCCCCAGGCGCGGGTTTGCCGGAAGAGCTGCTCTATTTCACCCCCAGCGGGCTGGCCATCCCCCTGACCCGCGAAAGCCTCCGGGCCAGCCCGGAGGAGATCGCTGCCGCCGAGGCCGCCGAAACCGGCGTCCTCCAACAACTGACCGCACTTCAGGAACAATACGACCAAGCTACCGATTCGGGTGTAAAGCAGCACCTCGCGCGGCAGCGCAACCGGCTCCAGTCGCGGGCCCGCGTCGCCCGCTCCCAGTTCGCCGACATCCGCGCGCAGATGAAGAAATACAACTTGAGCGTGGAGGAGATTCACGCCCTGGCGGGCGCGCATCGTTCGCTCCCCGTGCACCCCACGCAGTTGTACGCCTTCGTTGCCGCGCTGCTGCTGGCGTTGTTGCTGGACGCGGCCTACTGGCGGCGCACGCGGGACGGACAGATAATCTGCCTGCTGTTCGTGATCCAGCCGGTGACACGCTGGCTGCTCGAGATCATCCGCGACGACAATCCGCACGACACGCTGGGAGTGTTGACGATCTCGCAGTTCCTGGCGATCGTTCTGACGGCGGCCGGCCTGCTCGGGATATGGGCGCTGCGCCGGCAACCTCCGCGTTCACCGCGGGCCACACTCTGGGAACCACCCGCGGACGATACGAGCGAGAAACCTCCGGGTAAGCGAACGCAGCCGTCCCGTTGAGAACTGGCGCATGGCACTGCCTGCCGAGCGTTTCGCCGCACTCGTACTCGCTGCGGGCGGGGCCAACGTTGTCGAGTTGGGGGAGGTTCGTTAAGATCAGCACGTCAGACCTCGGAAAGGAGCGCCGTAGCCGTGGGTTCGGAACCCGGGGCGGTGCCGGCTCATACCGCGTGTCGGCACGGGCCGGCGTGGTGCCCACAGACATCCTGAAACAGGTGCAGCATGGCCGACGACGAGAGAAAGATCATAGTGGACGACGACTGGAAGGCGGAGGCACAGGCCGAGAAGGAGCGGTTGGCCCAGGAGGTCGCCCAGCCAGAGGAACTGCCGGAAGCCGGCTTCGCCGAACTCGTCAACCTGATCGCAATGCAGGCGATGGTCGGGCTGGGCATGGTCGCCAGTCCCACTGGCGAGCGCTTGCCGGCGAACTTCGAGTTGGCCAAGCATTTCATCGACATGCTCCAGGCCCTGGAGGATAAAACCAAGGGCAACCTGGACGACGACGAGAAGAAGATGATGGACCAGATCCTGTATGAGCTGCGGATGCGCTACATACAGGCGACTACCGGCGGCGCAGCGCCCATGGGTGGCGCGACTTCACCAACCGCGTGATTCGTTCAACTGCCACCGAGCGCTCGGCCACGGTCTGAGAACCAGCAAATGAACAGCCTGCCCGACGATGCCCCTCCGCTGCCAGCGCAAGCCGACCGTTCGCGTGAGGCGTTGTCCGATCGCGAGCGCCGCAACCCGTTCTATGGTTGGTTGATGCATCTGGGCCTGCCGATGGGAATCAGCCTGATGGTGCATGTGGCGCTCTTCTCGATCATGGGATTCAAAACCTGGCAAGTGCTGGCCCAACGCGAGATCGAGGTGGGGGAATACGAAGCCGGCATCACCGAAGACCTCGCCGCCAAGTTGGGCGGGGCCTTCCAATGGCCGGGCGAAGAAGTCCTCGAGACCCCGCAGGCCGAGACCTCCGCCAGCCTTGACTCGCTCAGCGACCTGCGCGATCTCAGCAACCTCGACGTGAGCGACTTCGAGTCCACCGATGATCTGGACGACAGCGGCGGCGGCTTCGGCATCGGCGAGGGTGGACGCGGCGGGATTCTCGGCCTGGGGGGCGGCGCGGGCGAAGCCGGCTCAGGCGGGTTCGGCAGCGGGTTCGGCAGCCGGCAACGGATCGGACACGCCGGCGTGTGGAACCTTCGCGTAGCCGCCAACAAGATCGCCTACGTAATCGACTTCTCGGGTTCGATCATCGTCGCTGTGGACGACCTCAAACGGGAGCTGAAGCGCTCCATCGGACGCCTCAAGCCATCACAGGCCTTCGAGGTGACCATCTTCTACAGCACCGGCACCGCGGACCGCGAGCGTTTCAAGACCGAAAGCTTCGGCTCCCAGCTCCAGCCCGCGCAGACCGAGGTCAAACGCCGCTTCTTCGAATGGATCGATCACAAGCCACCCATGGGTCGCACCGAACCAGTGCAGGCCATAAAGCGCGCCATTCAACTGGATCCGGACGTGATATTCTTCTTCTCCGACGGCTACTTCGACGACGCCTACGTCGACGAAATCACGCGGGCCAACCGCGCAGCCCGAGCCAAGATTCACTGCCTCGTTTTCGATGAGATCCTGCTTCAGGATACCAGCGGTTTGCCGCGGATGACCGACGGGGCGCGGCGTTTGCAGCGCGTCGCCGAGCAAAACGGGGGACAGACCAAGGTCGTGACCGGTCTCGACCTACAGGGAGGCTAGGGCTGCCCGGCCCGGCCCGAATGGACAACTACACGCGCTTGCACGAAAGGACGCACGCATGAAGCTGTCAACGAGCGGTGCTCTGGCCATGATCGTGGTGCTACTGACGGCGGCGCCGGTTGTGGCCCAGGAATCCGGCGGCACGGCGCAAACGCAGTCGCTGCTCGATATCTTCATCACGGGCATCGAGTGGCCCGCGTACTTCATTCTGCTCGGCTCAGTGGTCGCCATCTCGCTGATTATCGAGCATTTTCTCACCGTTCGCCGCAGCAACGTCGCTCCGGACGACCAGATCAGCAAAGCCCGGGATCTGATCGAGAACCGCCGTTTTCGCGATTGTCTGGAGCATCTCCAGAAAAGCTCGACCTACTTCGCGCGCGTCATGACCGCCGCTCTCCAGCACGCCCGCCACGGCTTCGAGGCCATGCACGAGGCCGCGCTCGAGAAATCCGGCGAGGTCAGCGGGCGCATGTTCCGCAAGGTCGAGTACCTGAACATCCTCGGAAACCTCGGCCCCCTGCTGGGCCTGCTGGGCACCGTCTGGGGCATGATCATCGCGTTTGGTGAACTCGGCCAGGGCGGCGGCGAGGCCGACGCCGGCGGCCTGGCGCGCGGCATCAGCCTCGCGCTCGTGAACACGCTTCTGGGGCTGGCGTTGGCGATCGTAGGCATCGGCTTCTTCGGCTTCTGCCGCAACCGCGTCGACTCGCTCACCGTGTATGCGACCGTCGAGTCCTTGAATCTGCTCGAATACTTCCGGCCTGCGCCGGCCGCCGGCCGGAGCGGCGAGGTCCGGCGGGCAGCCCGGGCGGAGGCGTCCAAATCACCGCCCCGCCCCAGCGGTGAAAGCTAACGCACCTGGTTCTTACTGTCAGGCACACGGCAGGAGGTGATCATGTTCAGAACTCCCAAACCCGTCAGCATGGCGTTGAATCTGGCGCCGATGGTCGACGTGATGATGTGCCTGATCATCTTTTTCCTGCTGGCAAGTAAGCTGGTCGACGCGGAAAGCCAGCCGATCGAGCTGCCCTTCGCGGCGGCCGCCCAGGAAGTCGAGCGCACCGATCTCGGCACGCGCGTCGTGCTCAATGTCCGCCGGGCACACGACTCGGACGAAGTGGCCGAATACGTAGTCATCGACTGGGATGGCCAACGCGTCATCGAGCGCGTCCTGCCTCCCGAACAGATCGAGACGTACCTGAAGGCCCGCGCGGCGGCGACCGACGGCGAGATTCGCTGCGTGATCCGCGCCGATCGGGAGGTCATGTACCAGCACGTCGAGCTGGTCCTCCGCGGCTGCGGCCTGGCCAAGATCGCCAACATCGTCTTCAGCGCGAATGCCGGCGTCGACCCCGAGGAGGAGGAGGCCACATGAGGAAGGGGCCACCCGAACCAGCCGGCGAGCGCATCCCCAACCTCGCCCCCATGGTGGACATCATCATGGTGTTGCTGATCTTCTTCCTGCTGGGAGCGTCGCTCAGCCTGGTGAAGGAGGGAATTCTCCAAACCGAGCTCGATGAGCGCAGTGGCCCCGGCGAAGGTGCCGCGGTCGAAATCAACCCCACGATCCGCATCGCGCTCGAGGATTCCGGCGACGGGAGCGGCTGCAACATCTACGTCATGGACGAACCGCTGCGCGGCAACACCTTCGAGCACCTGCGCCGGTTCATGCAGGAACGCCGCCAGGCTGGGGCGGATCCGCAGAACGCGGTCGTAATCGGCGGTCAGACGACTGTCCGTTGGAAATACATCGTCAAGGCCATGGATGCCGCAGTGCGGGCCGGCTTCCAGAACGTGCAGTTTGCGGTCAGCTCCGCCAGTTCCGAAGCCGGCGGCTAGTACAGTGACTCGTCGGAAACCGAACATATACAGGGTGGGGCAGGCGTCTCGCCTGTCGCTGCAACGGGCGAGACGCCCGTGCCACCCTTGTTGAAGTCATCGCGAGTAACTGCACTAGCGCACGCGTGACACCGCAATGGCATCCAGCCGCGCTCGAGAACGTGGCGCCCGGGCTGGTTCCCGGGCGTAAATCGCAAATACGCCCTCAACGGCAATGACTGAGATCATGAAACTCCACCGCCCCCTGCGATCGCTGACTTTCGTGGCCCTGCTGGCCACCGCCACTCTCTCCGTACGGCTTCACGCGCAAGACACTAACGACCCGGCCCACACCGACATCGACCGCATGGTGCGGCAAGGTATGGCCGAGGCCCTGGAAGCGCGGTTTCGTGGCGGCCGAACACCTGAGGAGCTGGGCTGGATCGCCCAGGCCTATGCGAACAAGGCTCGCCGCGACCAGAAGGCCGAACGCGAGCAGGCCTTCCAACAGGCGGAGAAGCGGTACTTGAAGTGGATTGATGCGGCCGCGAACGCCGCGCAGGGCGACGCTGCGGTGCGCGCCGTCGCAACGATCAACGCGCGCTACGAGTACGCCAACATGATCACCTCCGCCTGGGCGGCGCGTGAACTCGACGAGTTCGAGATTACGGCCGGCCAGCGCGGCGACCGCGACGGTTTGCAGGCACTGTTCGAGAAAGCCCGCGCGCAATACGCGCTGGCCCGCGAGGCCCTCATACCGCTGCGACAGGAACTCGCCCTGCGTGAAGACGAGTTCCTCGCCCTGGGCATCTATGACCGGATCAAGGAACTGCACCTGGACATCGCGTTCAACCTCGGCTGGGCGAGCCTCTATGCGGGGCTGGTCATGCCGCCGGACGGCCAGGGTCGTTCTGCGGCGCTGCGTGACGCCGCGCAAGAGTTCCAGGGCCTGATCGACAGCGGGCAAACCGGCCCAACGATGTACCAATGCTATCTTGGCCTGGCGATGGCCTTGCGCGAACAGGGGCGCTTCGACGAAGCCGAGCGCAACTTCGGTTTCGCGCTGGACGAGGGCGTCGAGCCGGCAGTCGCGGCTCAGGTGCGTTATGAGCTGGCCCGTTGCCAGCTGGCCGTGGGCAAGTTTAACGAGGCGCGGGTCACGCTGGAGCCATTGGTTAATAAGGACGCCGCTCGCCTGGACCCCGAAGATCAGGCGTCGAAGTTCCATATCTACCTGGCTTATTTGTGGGACGCGAACAGCTACCTCATCGAAGCCGAGGCCCAGCGCCGTCAGGCCCCCGGCAGCCCGTCGCGTACCGCGATCCTGCGGCAGGCGCAGCGCGCTCGCGAACGCGGCCTGGCCAAGATGAACCGGCTCCGGCGCCTGCGCGGCCCCTGGCCCGCGATCGTGCAGCTTTACGTGGCCGCCAGTGTCGACGCCAAGGCCGACCTCCAGACTCTCAGCCCGACCGAACTGCTGCTCACCGCCCAGCAGTTGATGGATTCCCAGCAGTATCAGGCGGCCTTGGAGCGTTTGCAGGCAGCGCTTGAGCGCGATGAGATTGAGAGTGATCTGAACGGGGAACTCCTCTTCGAACTCGGCAAGTGCCAGTACCTTCTCAAGGATAACCGCTCCGCCGCGCAGACGTTCCAAGACATGGCGCGCGAGCACAAGAGCCACGAGAGAGCCCCGCAGGCGGCGGCGTACGCATACCAGTTGTGGGCCGAGCTGGCCAACAAAAGCACCGCCAAGGCTGACTACGCCCATCTCGCCGACACGCTACTGAATCTGTTGGAGAGCTTCCCCGAGCATGAGAAACGCGCCGAGGCAATGTGGTGGCTGCCGGTCGCCCTGCAACACGCTGGGCGCTACGCCGAGGCCGCCGAGCAGTTTGGCAAGGTGCCCGATGACTCACGCCATGCGGAGGAAGCCCGCTTTCGGCGCGCCGTTTGCACGCGACAGGCGTGCGAAGCCACGCGCGGCCAGCTCTCTGAAGAGGAATACTCGCGCCACGCTCGTCGGGCCGCCGCCGATCTGCTGCGGTACGCCGGCGACGCCCTCGCGCGGGCCGCCACGGCGCTCGACCCCGAGAGCGTACGCGACTGGTCAGCTCAAGCGCGTGTGCACGCCGCCGAGTTGCAGATCGCGCCCGGCGTGGCGCGCTACCGCGAAGCGCTGGCCACGCTGGAGCCTTTCGAACAGCACTACGCCAGCAGCCCCCATACCGGGCGCGCGCTGGCCGCGCGCATCCGCGCCTACCGCGGGGTGCGCGAATACGATCAGGCGGCCAAAGTCCTCGATCAGTACCTGCAAACCGTGCCGGCCGAGCAGGCCGGCGCCGTGCTGTCGGTCCTCGCCCAAGGCATGCAGGAAGAAGTTGAACGCCTGCGCGAAGACGGGCAGTCCGCTGCGGCGCGCAAGCTGGCCGAGGAATCGATCCCGACCTTCCAGCAACTCGAGCAGTGGTTCCTGGCCGACCCGCGCCGGGCCAAAAACGCCCAGGTGGCCGCGTTCGGCCTGGTGCGGATGACACACCTGGCCGGCCGCCTGGACGAAGCTCGCCAGAAGGTCGAGAAGCTCCTGACGGAGGACCCCAAGAACGGCAACTATCGCCGCTTGCACGCCCTGCTTCTCACCGAGCAACTCGCCCCCGCCGCCCCCGCCGCGGACGTGCAGCAAGCCCAGGAGGCCTGGGCCACGCTCTTGAAGGATCCCGCCATCCGGACCCAGGCCCCACAGCGCTACTGGGAGGCCCGTTACCACTGGCTCGCGCTGGCGTTGCGGCTGGGCCAGGCCGCTGACGTCGAGAAGGCCATTCGACAGGAACGCATCTGGTACTCCGACCTGGGCGGGCCGCCTTGGCACGAGAAGCTGAACGCCCTCTACCAGGAAGCGGCACAGCAGGCCAACGTCACACCCCAGACCGCTCCCGCCTCCCGCCCAGCCCGCAATGCCCCCTGACAGCAGCCGTGGGTCGGCCCGCGCGCATTCGCATCCCGGCCGCTCCGTACGCCGCGACCGGTCTGGTTCTGCCTCCAGTCCCGGGCTGACTCCGGTTGTGCCCGCCCCGCAGACCCAGGCGCAGCGCGGCTTGTCAACCGGCCGCGCCCGGCTACACTGGCCCACATGCGGAAGAACTACATCCTAGATGCGAACATCCTGATTCACGACCCCAACTCACTGCTTCAGTTCGCCGACAACACTGTCATCATTCCCGTCGGCGTAATCAGCGAGATCGACCGCTTCAAGAAGGAGCGGACCGACCGCGGCTATAACGCGCGCGCCGTCGTTCGTCTGCTTGATTCACTGCGCAACGAGCAAAGCCTGGCGTATGGCGTCACCCTGGACAGCGGCGGGCAGGTCAAGGTCTATTGCGACCCGGACAATCCTCTGGAAAACGGGAAAGGACCGGCCGACGCCGAAATCCTGCGCGTGGCCCAGTCTATCCAAACCGCCGACCCCCAAACGCCCGTCATCATCGTCACCAAGGATATCAACCTCCGCATCCGTGCTGATGCGGCGGGGCTGCACGCAGAGGATTACGAGTCGGATCGCGTCCAGCTCGCCGACCTCTACAGCGGCCAGTCGGAACGGGTGCTTGACCCGCAGGCGTTCGCCGATTTCCAGGCCAACGGGCAGCTCCCGATTTCCGACACGGTGGTCGTCCCCAATGAGTACGTTCTATTGCGCTGCCCCAGCACGCGCACGACCGCTCTGGCGCGCGTCGACACGGAAGCGCGCAACCTGATCAGCTTGCAGGAACCAGACAAGTCGCTCTGCGGCATCAAGCCGCGCAACAAGGAGCAGTACTTCGCCATCGACGCCCTGCTCGACGAACGCATTCAAATGGTCACTCTGATGGGCAAGGCCGGTACGGGCAAGACACTGCTCGCCATCGCCGCCGCCTTGCACTTGAGCGTAAAACGGCGGCGTTATCGCGGCATGCTGGTCTGTCGTCCTATCTTCCCCGTCGGCCGTGACTTGGGTTACCTGCCCGGTGACATCGGACGCAAGCTCGACCCCTGGATGAAACCGGTCGAGGACACAATCGAGTTCCTGCTCGATGCCGGCGGGCCCATCCGCAATCACGAGGATTGCGCCGGCCTGATCAGCGGCGGGCTTATCGAAGTGCAACCCCTCACCTACATCCGCGGCCGCAGCATCTCCAACCGCTTTGTCGTCATCGACGAAGCACAGAACCTTACCCCGCTGGAAGTCAAAACCATCATCACGCGCATCGGCGAGGCGGCGAAAGTCGTGCTGACCGGCGATCCGTACCAGATCGACAACCCCTACGTCGACGCCAACAGCAACGGCTTTGCCTACCTGGTAAACCGGTTTCGGGCCGAGTCAATCGCCGCGCACATCGAACTACGCAAGGGCGAACGCAGCCTGTTGGCCGAGCTGGCGGCCAATCTTCTCTGACGTCACCGCCGCCTGCTGACAATTTGTGAATGAAGCGCGGCACGGCGCCTTCTCCCAAGGACCTATCCCAGAACCGTCCAGAGGTGGGCAGCAGAACCGAGCCGCGCACGTAAGCAAGCAGTTTTTCGGCAAGCGCCCCCGTACAATCGCGGCCCGGAAGGAGTCTTGGGATAGGTTCTAAACCGGTTGCGCGGGCGTTGGGGAGCGTAGTCTGTGGTGCGGGGCGCCGCGGGATTCCGTTGAGCCGTTCATGACAAGTTGTTAATAACTTGTCGAGAGCTGAGTTTTGACAGATTTGTTATGAATGTGCTGTCTTTCGATAAAGCGGCGGGATCATGCGCTTACGTATTTCGTGCGATGCGCAAGTCGTTGGTAACATGGTGTCAATAACCCTGAGTCTTTGACTGTGCGCGTATTGTATGCTATATTATCGGTGCGACGCTGAGGTCGCGAGTGCTTGGCACCTCAGGCGGTCCAAACAGCTCCGGCAGGGTAAAGCGATTGCCCCAGGAGCGTTGGTCAGTCGGCAGCAATGTGCGACGCAACGCGAGGTGAACCCATAGCCCGGGCGGGGCCTTACCCGAGTGTTTTGGATCGTACCGGTGCGAAAACCCTATGAGGGTTGTTCCGCGTGTCGCCGGGAGCTTGCTGCCGACGACAGACGGAGCCGAGCGAGAACCGATTGAGACTCTGGGGCGCCGGAAGGCGCGGCTCTTCGGAGCCGCGCATCGAAGCGCGTGAGAGGAGTCTGGGCGAAATCCCGGGCAAGGTTTTCGCGGGAGAGCCCTGAAAGGGACGAAGCCCATGGGAGCAGCCAGCGGCTGGAGCACTAACCCTGCACCCGGTCGCCAGGGACTCTCGTAAGGGTCAAAGCCCAGGAACCGCAGCCCGTCGGGCTGGCTGCCGCTTCGGCGGCGGTGTAACGACGGGAGAAACGGTAGGTGGGTGCTTCCGGGCGGAGACGCTCCGGATACCTTGCGAGAGGGGAACGCTCCGAAGGGAGAATCCCAAGAGCGCCGCCGGTGTGAAACAAAACCGGCAGGGCTTCGAAGGGAGAAAGCCGTCAAGAGGGTAGCCAAACCCTGAAGGCGGAACGAAGCGGGCAGGCAAAACCCGTAGCGAGTGGACCTTCGAAACCTCATGTGCTGTAGGGAACGAAAGCCCAAGAGAGGAGCTGGCAGGCTGCGGCAGGCTGGCAAGGATCCGCTGGATAATACTCTGAAGGAAGGTGAAGCTCGAAGAGAGGACGCGACTGGATGCTGAACGGTAACCAGCGCAGCCCGTTGCGGAAAAACCACACAGCCGGGGCAAAGGCTAACGGCAAAGTGGGAGCGCAGAACCAATAGCGGCGCTACTGTGACAGGTCAGAAACTCTGAACGAGCGGCCAATTCCGAGAGGACGATCCGAGCCCAACGCCACGGGTCGGTCAGCGGATGCGAATACTCTGAAGGGCAGAGCGGGCACTCCCATACCTCACGTCGCTTTTTTTGCGCGCCCATTCGGCCACCTGACCCGGCTCCACCTCCGGCTCACCAACCCGTCGCTCCACATTGACAACTCGCCGCATCTGTGCTGACCTACGTGCTTCCGTCCCCGTGCTTTGGAGGTACCATATGATCGATCCCCGCATGACCAAGCTGGCTGAGACGCTGATCAACTACTCGTGCGCGCTGAAGGCCGGCGAGAAGATCCTGATCGAAGCGATCGATGTACCGCACGAGTTCACCTGCGAGTGCGTGCGTGTAGCCCGCGAATCCGGCGGTTCGCCGCTGGTTACGCTGAAGAGCAATCAGATCAACCGGGCCCTGATGACCAACGGTTCGGAGGATCAGTACAACCTGATGGCCGACGTCGAGAAGCTCCGCATGGACAATGTGCAGTGCTACATCGGGGCACGCGGCAATCCCAATGTCTCAGAGCTCTCCGACGTCGCCAACGAGAAGCAAAAGATATACGAGTCGACCGTCTGGAAACGCGTGCACATCGAAACGCGGGTGCCCAAGACACGCTGGGTCGTGATCCGCTGGCCGAGCCCCAGTTTCTCCCAGATGGCGGACATGTCCACCGAGGCGTTCGAGGATTTCTACTTCGACGTCTGCACGCTCGACTACGCCAAGATGAGTCGCGCCTTGCAGCCCCTCAAAAAACGGATGGACGCAACCAACCAGGTCCATCTCAAGGGCCCCGGCGACACCGATCTGACTTTCTCGATCAAGGGCATCCCCGCGATCCCCTGCGAGGGCCGGCACAACATCCCCGACGGCGAGATCTTCACCGCCCCGGTCAAGAACAGCGTCAACGGCGTGATCCAGTATAACACTCCCACGCTCTACCGCGGCACGACCCACGAGAACGTGCGCCTGGTCTTCCGGGAGGGAAAGATCGTCGAGGCCACCAGCTCGAACACCGACGCGCTCAACGCGGTCCTCGATTCCGACGAGGGTGCGCGCTATACGGGCGAGTTCGCGCTCGGCATCAACCCCCACATCACGCGGGCCATGAAGGACACACTCTTCGACGAGAAGATCAGCGGCAGCATCCACCTAACCCCCGGCGCCGCCTATGACGACGCCCCCAACGGCAACGAAAGCGAAGTCCACTGGGACCTCGTCATGATCCAGACGCCGGAGTACGGCGGCGGCGAGATCCACTTCGACGGCCAGCTCATCCGCAAGGACGGGCTGTTTGTCCCGGAGGATCTGCGCCCCCTGAACCCGGACGAGCTGAAGTAATCCGTCGGCCGCTGCGCGCAGCACGACTCATCCGTGCCACGGCCCAGAGCCTATGCGACGTGGCGCGGCCGCATTATGGGCGGAAGATCCCCCGGCCGCAGCGCCGCTGCAAACACAAGACCGAACTGGCCGCGCGGATCACCCTCGGTCCGATGGCTTAACGACGTTTGCCCTGCGCACCGGCGATGAAGGACGTGAACTGCTCGATTGACCACGCCCCCGCAGCGTGGTATCGAACGAACATGAGACGCCACGAAACGATCGCGATCCTCGACTTCGGCAGCCAATACTCGCAGTTGATCGCCCGCCGGGTGCGGGAGAACCGCGTCTACAGTGAGTTGCTGCCCCCGCAGACACCGCCCAGCCGCCTGCGCGAGATCGGTGCGCGTGGCATCATCCTGTCCGGCGGCCCGGCCAGCGTGTACAGCGCAGAGGCCCCGCTGTGTGACCCCGGGATCTTCGAGTTGGACCTGCCGGTCCTGGGCATCTGCTACGGTATGCAGGTTGCGGCCAAGCTGCTGGGCGGTGACGTGGGCGCCGCCGTGGCCCGCGAGTATGGCCGCGTTCGTCTGCACATCGCCTCCGCCGAAGGCATCCTCGCCCACCTGCCGCCGGAGACTTCGGTGTGGATGAGTCACGGCGACGTGGTCACGCAGATCGGCGAGTGCTTCACCAGCCTGGCCCGCACGGCCCAGTGCCCCATCGCCGCGGTCCGCCACAAGAGCCGCGCGGTCTATGGCGTGCAGTTTCACCCGGAAGTGACGCACACGCCGCTCGGTCGCCAGATCATTCGCAATTTTATATACGACATTTGCGGCTGCGCCGGAGACTGGAGCGTCAAGAATGTGATCGATGCGGCCGTCGCGGCGGTGCGTGAGCAGGTCGGCCCGGACGACCGGGTGATCTGCGGCTTGTCGGGCGGTGTGGACAGCAGTGTGACCGCGGCCCTCGTACAGCGCGCGATCGGCTCGCGCCTGGTATGCATCTTTGTGGACAACGGTCTCCTGCGTCAGAATGAAGCCGGGCTCGTGGAAGCGACCTTTCACGACCACTTCGGCATGGAACTGCGCGTGGCCAACGCGCGCGACCGCTTCTTGACCGCCTTGGCGGATGTCACCGAGCCCCGGGAAAAACGGCGGATCGTCGGGCGCGAGTTCATCGAAGTCTTCAAAGCTGAAGCCGCGCGCATCGAGCGGGCCCGCTTCCTCGCCCAGGGCACGATCTACCCCGATGTGATCGAATCCGGGCACGGGCCGACCGGGCACTCCGCCGTGATCAAGCTGCATCACAACGTCGGCGCGCTGCCCGCCGAGTTGGGCTTCGAGCTGGTCGAGCCGCTGCGGCAGTTGTTCAAGGACGAGGTGCGGCAGGTCGGCGAGGCGCTCGGCTTGCCCGAGGATCTGGTTTGGCGACACCCGTTCCCGGGGCCAGGCTTGGCCGTGCGCGTGATCGGGGCGGTAACACCGGAACGGTTGGACATTCTGCGCGCCGCGGACGAGATTCTGCTGGAAGAGCTGCTGGCAGCCGGCTGGTACGCAAAGGTGGCCCAGGCGTTCGCCGTCCTGGTGCCGATCCCCAGCGTAGGTGTGATGGGGGACGGCCCCACCTACGAGGGGCAGAACCTGATCGTGCTGCGGCTGGTCGAATCCAGCGATTTCATGACCGCCGACTGGGTGCGCATCGATTATGAGATCCTCGCCACGGTCAGCAACCGCATCATCAACGAGGTCTCAGGCGTCAACCGCGTCACCTACGACATCACCAGCAAGCCCCCGGGCACCATCGAGTGGCAATAGGCCGGCGGGCCCCGGGCGCAACGCGGATGATCCACAACCCGCATAGGATAGACAATCGTGCCAGCGGAAACCGAGCAGTTGCAATTCGGCATCTGTGGTCTGGGCTTCATGGGCCGCACCTACTTCGCACACCTGTCGCAGCACGAGCACGCGCGCGTGGCGGCACTCTGCGACCGCGATCCCGAACGATGCCGCGGCAACTGGACGAACGAGGTCGGGAACATTGGCGCGCGGGCCGGAGAGCAAAACAGCCTGACAGGCATCCGCAGTTACGCCGCCGTGGACGAGTTGCTTGCCGACAAGGCCGTGCACGCGGTTGCGGTGACGGTGCCGACGCCCCTGCACGCAGAACTCACAGTGCGTGCTCTGCACGCCGGCAAACACGTATTGTGCGAGAAGCCGATGGCCCTGACTCTGGCAGACTGCGATCGGATGATCGCGGCCGCCACGGATACTGGCCGCACGCTGATGGTCGCCCAGTGCATCCGCTTCTGGCCGCAGTACGAGACCATAAAGCGGCTCGTGGACGAGGGCCAGATCGGTCCGGTCCGCTTTGCCACTCTCCGACGCCTCGCCAATCCACCGCGTTACTCGGCGGAGAGTTGGCTGCTCGACGATCAACAGAGCGGCGGGGCGCTGTTCGACCTGCACATCCACGACATCGATTTTGCTCAGCACCTGCTCGGCACGCCGGCCGCGGTCTTCGCACGTGGCAGCCGCGGCCCGTCGGGTGGAATAGACCACCTGCTGGCAACGTACACGTACGGCGACGGACGCTACGCGCTCGTCGAAGGCGGCTGGGCCTTTCACAAGCCTTGGCCGTTCGAGATGGCCATCACCGTCCACGGTGAAACCGGCACGCTCGATTGGAGCCTGCTACGCGGCCCGGAAGTGCTCTGGTACCGCGGTGGTGATGAACCCGAGCGCATCAGCGTGGCGGATGAAAACGGCTGGACGCGTGAGCTCGACTACTTCGTCGAATGCGTCCGCGACCGGAGACCCGTGGCGCGCTGCACGCCGGCCTCCGCCCGCACCAGCATCGCCCTGGCCCTGGCCGAGCACCGGGCGCTGACCGAGGGCGCTCCCGCCGCCCCCCCGCAATCCGGCGAGTCAATCACGCACTAAGCGGCCGCGCCGGCGTAGCCGCAACGGCACACCGCCACAAGCACGGCGGCCCAAACCCGTGGCCAGACGCATTCATACGTCCGAATCGCCGGGCAGGCGTTTATAGGCTGTTAATTACTTGACCGCACGCTTGGCAGCGCGCCTACCATCTGGTGATGAGACGCGTATCGTGCATCGCAATGTTCACGTTGCTGCTGTTCGGCTGCGCTGCGCGCCAGCCGGGCGTGGTTATCCGCAGTTCAGCCGGAACACACGCGCGCTGCGCGCCGGTCGTCGCCAACCTCGCACTGGGGCCTTCGGCGGAACACGGCCGCGTGGCGGCGCTGTTTGCCTACCGGACGTCGTGGCCCACTGTCGCGATCGGGTATCGTTTTGACCAGATCTCCCAGTACACCGAGCTGATCTACGATGACCAGACTTTCTATGACTGGCACGGTGGTGGCTATTATCGGGAGTCCGAAACGATCCACAGCGGCGTATTGCTGCATTGAATCGCCCGCGACACGTCACCGTTGCGACACATTTCGCGCGGCTTTCTCCCAGGATTGTGCGACGGGCGCTACGAACAGGATGAGTTTTAGGACTGCGAAATGAATCGTGTAGTTATCACGGAAAGCTGTTGAGAATACGGCGCTTACGAGGCCTAGAATCGAGCGGAGGCCGTGAAAGAACCTGAATTTCGTACCCGTATCCAGAGCCTACGGAGGGCTGTTGCCGCTGGATGGGTGTGCTTGGTCGTAACAGACACACAGAGGCGTGTTCCCCCGGAGGAAGAAATATGAAACTGCGTTCAACCCCGATAGTCGGCTGCATGACGCTCGCCATGTCGCTGTTCCTGGCCGACCTCAAAATCGACTGCAAAGATGTGGCCGCGGCCGGCCTGATGGATGCAATGTGGTTTGGTGCGGCCGTCGCCGTCAACCAGCAGGCGAACAACACTGCCACCGCCGGCGCGCAGGCCGAACAGGATGTGCCCCCCGTTCCTGGCCCCCAGGGCGAGCAGGGTGTTCCCGGCGACCCCGGTACGGCCGGCGCCGATGGCATTTCGTGTTGGGACCTCAACGCTAATGGCATTGGCGATCTCGAAGAAGACATCAACGCCGATGGGCAGTACAACGCCCTCGATTGCCAAGGCGCAGCGGGTGCCAATGGCGCTGACGGCGCTAATGGCACCGATGGCGTCGATGGCGAAGACGGAAAAGACGGAAAAGACGGTGTCGATGGTGAGGACGGACAAGACGGTACTGACGGCACTGACGGTGTCGATGGCAAGGATGGAAAAGACGGTGTCGACGGTGACAACGGCGAGAATGGTGCCAACGGCCTGTCCTGCTGGGACCTGAACGGCAACGGCGTGGGCGACCCCGCCGAGGATCTAAACGACGACGGGAACTTCGACGCCCTCGATTGTCAGGGTGCCGACGGCGCCGATGGTGCCGACCTGACCGGCGTTATTGCCCGGGGCGTGATCCTCGCCAATGCCACTATCGAGAGTGGCGAGGCCATCACGAGTGTCACGCTCGAGCAGCCCGGCAGCTACCTGGTTAGCGTCAGTCTGGCCGAGGTGGATCAGTTGCCGGCCAGCGCGAACGACTTCCCGGTGCTGCTCAGCATCCAGGCCATCTACAGTCAGCCGGGTGGCGGCGAGATCGGCCTGCTCGTGGCCCACTACGAGACGGTCTCGATGACCACCGATACGCTGACGGTCCGGGTGATCGTCCGTGACCTCCAGAGCGGCGTCTGGGTAAACGCCGACTTCAGCATCCTGGTGCTCGAGCCATAGCGCCGGATCACAACAGACTTGCTCCTTTCCCGAGCGGCGTCGATCGCGAATGCGGTCGGCGCCGTGTTTGTTTGGTCCCCCACAGACTGGCGGGCTACGCCTGAGTGCCGCGCCACGCCGCATCGTCGCGCTTGAAAGCGCGGCGTGTTCAGTGCGCCGCGGCGCGCCGATACACGAAGACCGGCTTGTCGGCCCAGGCGATCTCGCTCCGCCAGCGCGTATCCGGAATGCGGGCCACCAGTTCGTAGTAGCTCTGCCACCAGGCACCCGCCTGCCTCCCCTCCCCGTCGGCCGTGAACACCAGCCACACCGGCAGATCGTGTTCGCGCAGGTCCGCTGGTCGAGCCGCGGGCAACAGACGCACTTGGGCGTGTGCGAAGTCCAGCGGCGGCACGGCATATGGCGCCGGTTCCTGTAACACGCCCAGTACGTCCGTCGGTGTGGCAGTTTCGCGCAAGAGCCGGGCCGCCACCAGCCGCGACTCATTCACGCCACGGGCATCGCTGGCAAATGAACGCACATAGGCAGGCGCGTTCGTTGTCGCGAGCACCAGCACGGCCGCGAGCACCCCCCCGCCGACATGCCGGCGGTACAGCGCTGCCAGCGTCCACGCCGCGGCAACGCATAGCAGGACAGCCGGCAATAGCAGGAACCGGGCAAACTCCGCCGGTTTGCCCGCCCCGATGGCGACACAGATAATCAGCGTGGCCACGCCGGCGGCCGCCGCCAACCAAGTCGCACGCCAGCGCTTCCGCGTCAGTCCAATGAGCCCGATCGCGCCCGCCACCAACACGCCCACCCCACAGCTCTCCACCAGCAACACGCCCACCCGTGCGGCACCCTCCGGGAACCGCACCAGCCGATCGCGGTACATGTCGATCGAGTTTTCAACGTTGCTCGCAAGCGCTGCGCGGCGAAAGAGCGCGTTGTAAGGCACGTAGGGGTTCGTGACGACGTAGACCGCGATCGCCAGCAAGGCCGCGATGACCAGGTGGCGTATCATCTGCCGCAGCTTCGTGCGCTGCACCAACAGAAGCAGCGGCCACAATGCGGCCGCAACGACGCCGGTCAGCACCAGCCCGAACGCGTACCCGGCCTGAAGGCCCATGCGGACGGCATCGCGCAACCGCCCGCGCGTCCGGTAGTCCTGCGCGCTCAATGTCGCCCATAGCACCAGGCACACCGCGGGCAGGTGGGGCTTCGCTTCCAGCACCCCGGTGATGAACACCGGCGCCGAAGCTACCAGCAATAGCGCGATCCATCCCGCCAGGCGCCCTCCGGCGCGGTGCGCCAGCCGCACTACCGCCACCAGCGTCAACGCACCGAACACAAGCGAAACAAACCGTCCCACCAGGTAAAACCGTGCAAACTGCTCCGGCTGCTCGAGGTAGAAGTCAACGTTCGTGGTCAATTCGACCAGGTTCAGAACCGATGCCAGGCCGATCGAGGCCCCAATGAGGTAGATGTACCCGCCGCCGTATTGGTAGAGCTGTGGGTCAAAGTCCCCAGCCCGCGGGCGCATCTGTTGCAGCGCCATCAACGTGATCATCTCGTCCGGTTGGCGTGAATAGAGCCGGTAGCGCCGCAGAATCTCGGCCCGCTGGCCTTCGTCGGCCGTTAGATCGGCGATCGCCGTTGTATCGGGCCGCGGGTTGAGGTCGACGTCGGCGCCGGCGGCACGTTCCTGGCGAGCGCGCAGCGCGGCCGCCGCCGCGTAGTGTTCGGGTGACCAGGCGGCTTGCCCGCCAAACAACAGGTCGTCGTAACGTGAGGTCGGCAATCCCCAGAACGCCAGCGGAACCATCGCCGCCGCCCACAGCAGCACCACGCGCCAGACAACCAGCTTACGCCGTGGCGGGCGTCGTCGCGGCGCCCGGCCGGCTGCGTCGGTCTGTGCAGGCGAAGTCATGAAAGGACGATATCCAACACGCCCAGCAGGCCCAGCACCAGCCCCACGACTCCGTTGACGGTGAAGAACGCGATGTTGACGCGGCTGAGATCGTCGGGCCGCACCAGCGCGTTCTCGACGGTGAGCAGGACCGCCACGCAAACCACGCCAACGTAATAGAGCACGCCCAACGTGGCCCACAGCCCAAGCGCTATCAGGGCTGCGACCGTAAGCACGTGAAGGAGCCGCGCCAGCCACAGCGCCGCCGGCACACCCATTCTGGCCGGCACGCTGTGCAGTCGCTCCGCGCGGTCGAAAACCACGTCCTGACAGGCGTAAATCAGGTCAAAACCCGCGATCCAGAACGCCACCGCCCCCATCAGTAACGCGGCTGCCAAGCCGAGCGTGTGCGGGCTGATCGCAATCCACGCTGCAACCGGGGAGAACGCGATGGCCATTCCAAGCACGAGGTGCGTCCAGCGCGTGAGACGTTTTGTGTACGAGTAAAAACAAAGGAACAGCAACACCGGTGTGCACAGCCACAACGGCCAGGGGTTGGCATACAACTGCCAGAATCCGGCGCAACCCAGCGCGAACAGCGCCGCTGCCCCCGCCCAGAATGCCCAGGCCGCCCCGCGCCCGATCAGCCCGCGCGGAATGTGACGGCCCGCCGTGCGCGGATTGCGGGCATCGATACTGGCGTCGCAGATGCGGTTGAACGTCATCGCGGCACTGCGGGCCGCCACCATGCACACTACGATCAACCCAAGCTGCCCCCACTCCGGCCGCTGCGGGCGTGCGGCGAGAAAGGTGCCCAGCAGGGCGAACGGCAGTGCAAAAACGGAGTGGCTCAGCTTGATCATCTCCCCCCACGTACGCACGTTGGCGAACAGCGCGGTCATCCGCTACTCCGCCGTCTCGCGCCCTGCAGCGCTGGCCGTATGCGCGGCGTTATCCGCGTCCCAGCGCGTGTTCAGTTCGTGCCGCAGACCCAGCAAGTCCAGCACTTTGCCCACCACGAAATCCACGAGATCCGCAACGCTCTGCGGGTGAAGGTAGAATCCGGGAGTCGCCGGGCAGATCACCGCCCCGGCCTGGCTCAGTCGCAACATGTTGGCTATGTCCATCTGACTCAGCGGCATCTCGCGCGTTACCAGGACCAGCCGGCGCGCCTCCTTGAGCGTCACTGCCGCCGCCCGAGCGATCAGGTTGTCCCACAACCCGGCGGCCACGGCCCCCAGGGTGTTGCTGCTGCACGGGCAGATCACCATCCCGTCCGTCAGAAACGACCCGCTGCTGAGCGCAGCGCCGAGATCGCGGTAGTCGTAGAGCCGCGCGCGCGGAGACGCGCTGCCGGCCAGGTCTGCCAGCACAACGCGCTTGAGGCCGAGTTCGTCGTGCAACAGGCGCCGCCCCATCGGCGAGATCACGATGTGCGTCTCCACGTCCGCCGCCACCAGGCTCTGCACCAGGCGGCGCGCATAAACCGCCCCACTCGCCCCGGTGATCGCCATAACGATTCGCTTCACTGGGGCACCGCTCCTTCCGTGTGCGGCCTGGCCTGGGGCACCAGCATCTTCAGACGTTCAGCCGCTTCCTGCCCCCAGGACGTCGTGCCGTACCGCTCGGCGATCAGACCGAAGCGGGCGATGCCAGCCTCGCGGCGAGCATCGTCGTTTCGTCCGAGCGCCTGCGTCTCGACCTCCGCCAGCCGAAACAACGCTTCGGGCCCCGCGTCGCCATCCGGGAAACGGCGGACACACGCCATCAGGCGATCAGCGCGGTGCGCGAGATCGATCAATGTCCGCGCCCAACAGACAATCAGGTTGTCATACAGCAGACTATCCGGGTAGCGATTCGCCAGGTGGAGTAGCTGCTCCGTGTAGCGCGACCGGCGGTGATCCAGCGCGGCCAACTCCTGCAACGGCCGATTGCCGTACTTGGGATCGTCGCGGTTGGCTGCGATCAGCTCGTACAGACGCCGGGCCGCCAGCATATCTGGCTGTGGTTTGTAGCCCAGACTGCTTTCCGCGGGAGCCGGCTGGAGCAGTTCGCGCAGGGTCAGTACAGCAGGGTGCGGGTTGCTGCCGTCTGGCACTTCCAAACCTCGCAGCGGTTCGAGCAGCGCCAGTGCCTCGTCAATCTTCCCCTGCCGCAGCCGCAGTTGTGCCAACCGCAGCGCCGCGACGCTCGCAAGTGGCGATTCCGAGTGCTCCTTCAACAACGCGGCCCACGCCGTTTCCGACTGCGCGTGCGGGAAATCGCTGTAGAGCTCCCGGCTGGCGGCCTCGCGCAGGCGCTGGCTGTCGAGCCGCGTGTCCATTACCCGCCCCTGCAGGTACAGCGCGCAGGGTACATAGCGGCTGGTGGGGTGATCAGCAATAAACCGGCTGGCGGCCTCGTAGGCGACCGCCCGGTCCACCAGGAAACGACGCGTGAACCACTGCGAAACCCGCTGTTGGATCGGCTGCGTGCGCCCGCTGAGAACCTGGAGCACTTCGGCCCGCTGGGGCGTGTAGCCCAGCATCAGGGCCCGAATCTGGTCGGTGGCGTCCTGCACCGGGGCGAATCGCTCGGAATGCAGCCCGTATTCTGTTTCCAACACGCGGTACTTCAGCTCGTCCACACCCACCGAGTGCTGGAAGACCAAGGCCGGCGTGGCGAACATCACCGCCATCACCGGCGCCACCGCACCGGGACGGTAGTTGACGATACGGGCGATCGCCAACATGGCCCCCATCATCACACACGCCGCCAGGATCGCCAGAACCCACGGTGCCCGCAGCAGAAACTCCTGCGCCGGGGAGGTGTCCGCCCCTAGTTGGCCGGGCGAACCGCGACAGGCCAGCAGCAGATACACCAGCACCGGCAGCATTCCCACCAACGCTGAGCAGTAGCGGAACGAGAGCCGGAATGGCCGGACGGACGCCAGCACACAACTGAACGTCAGCGTGACCGCCATCCACGGCAGGTGCGCGAACACGAGCACCGCCAGAAGGAACGGCAGCGCGCAGCCGAACCGGTACAACATCGAGACGACGATGGGGACCGCGACGATTGCGGCCAGCAGCAAGCCCAGCACGGCGCCGTGCAACGGCGTCTGTGTCACGTTTATGGGGTACAACACCACGTCATTGAGGTTGTGGGCTTGCAGATCCCACAACCGCAGCGACCCCACGTAGCTGTCCCACGAGAACTCGAACAGCCGCGCCTCGTGCACCCAGTACATGAAAACGCACAGCCCACTGAACAGCGCCGCATTCACCACCAGTAGAATAGCCGCCCGGATCCGGTACTTGGGTTCCGTGCGCGACCACACATCAACGATCGGCGGCGATAACGCGACCGGGGCCGTGTCGCCCGGCGACGCCGTGGTCGCAGCGTCGGCGGCGGCTACTGGCTGATTATCGGCTGGCATATCCGCCATAGACGCGCATGCTATCCGACCGGGGTGGGGTTGCAATCGATCATGGGAATACGCCCGGGGGGCGGGCATTAGGCAGGCGCAGCCGCCCCGAGCAGGGGTTCCCAGCGCCCGCTACAACCGCGCAGCCCCCCCTACGCCGCGGCAATGAACGTCCCCGGCGGGATTCGAACCCACAACCTCTGGCTCCGGAGGCCAGCGCTCTGTCCAGTTGAGCTACAGGGACGGTGCATGCAAGCGCACCGACGCGCGCAGTTTACTCGCCGCCCGCCGCACGTCAACCAGTCTGTTTTCGTGACGTCATTCGGCCGATAATGTATAGAATACGGTGCGGTTGCCCAAACGACACGCCATTCTGAGGGCGTCAACGGAACCACGATGCCGATCGAACTAGTGGATATAGGACGTTTGTTCGCCGCCGTCGTCTGCGGCGCGATCGTCGGCTTCGAGCGCGAGCTACACGACAAGCCGGCCGGCTTCCGCACCAACATCATGATCTGCCTGGGCGCGGCCCTGTTCACGCTGCTCTCCATCCGGACCGCCGAGGCGGGTGGCTTTTCCGACCGCACGCGCATCGCCGCCCAGGTCGTGACCGGCGTCGGTTTTCTGGGTGCCGGCGCCATCATCCAGTTCCGAGGCAATGTGATCGGGCTGACAACTGCCGCCACGATCTGGACCGTCGCCAGCGTTGGCATGGCTCTGGGTGCGGGTGAGTTTGTGCTCGGCTTTGTGGCGACGTTTCTGGCCACCGCGGTGCTGTTCGGGCTGGAGGCCCTGGAGCGCTACATCGCCCGCTGGAGAACGACCACGCACCTTGAACTCGAGATCGAGCCCTCGCTCGAAGTGGCGGAACGCGTGGAACGCACCGTGCGCAAGAGCACCGTGCACTGCAAGACGTGGGTTATCGCCAAGGCTGCCGAGGGGATCACGATCCATGCCACCCTGGTAGGGCCCGTCGGCCGGCTCGAACACCTCCAGGGCGAACTGATAGCACAGGGCGACATCCGCTCGCTAAGACGCCTTTAGCGGCTGCGTCGCCCAGCCACCTCACGGTCCTCTGGCGCGTTCGGGCCGCGCGCGGGCCAACGACCATCGAGCCAAAGCCCCATTGCGACGTCTGAACCCCGAGCCCTCCCCCTCTCAATCCTCCCGCTCGCCGCGGATGAAGGCTTCGAGTCGCTCGCGGGCCTCGTGGTCGGAGTATTGTTCCGGCGGGTGCTTCATCAGGTAGGCGCTCACCGACTTGAGCGGGCCACCAATGCCGCGGTCCAGCGCCAACTTGGCGCAGCGGATGGCGTCGATCGCCACGCCGGCACTGTTGGGCGAGTCCTCGACGGACAGGCGCAGCTCAAGGTTGAACGGCACGTCACCGAACTTGCGGCCTTCCATGCGGATGAAGCAGACCTTGTTGTCCTTCTGCCAGGCAACGTAGTCGCTGGGGCCGATGTGGATGTTCTCGGCGGCCAGCGGCTCGGTGAGCTGCGACTGGACGGCTTCGGTCTTGGAGATGCGTTTGTTGGTCAGGCGGCTCTGCTCCTTCATGTTCAGGAAATCGGTGTTGCCGCCGGTGTTAAGCTGGTAGGTCCGGTCGAGCTTGACGCCGCGCTCCTCGAACAAGCGGGTGAGCACGCGATGTGTAATGGTGGCTCCAAGCTGGCTCTTGACGTCATCGCCGACGACGGGCACGCCGCGCTGCTTGAACTCGGCGCTCCACTCCGGGTGGGAAGCGATGAAAACCGGCATACAGTTGACCAGCGCGACGCCGGCGTCGAGCGCCGCCCGGGCGTAGGCCTGGGCGGCATCCTGTGACCCTACGGGGAGATAGTTGATCAGGACCTCCGCCTGAGTGCGTTTCAGCTCGGCGACAATGTCGCAGGGCTGGGCGTCGGCCAGGCGGAAAGAGCGGTCCGCCGGCTGTTCGAGCATGTGTCGCGCGACACCGTCGAGCACGTGTCCCATTTGCACGGTCACGCCGGTCGTGGCAATCTCGGAACAGAAGACGGTGGTGCAGTTGGGCGGCGCGAAGATGGCCTCTGCCAGATCGCGTCCGACCTTACGCGCGTCAACGTCGAATGCCGCCACGACGCGGACATCCGCCAACCGATAGCCACCGATCTCCTCGTGCAACAGGCCGATCGGCGCCGCGCCGTTGCGGTAGTAGTGCAAGCCCTGCACAAGCGCGCTGGCGCAATTGCCTACTCCGACGATCGCTAGCCGTATCTCGCGCATGTTCGACTCCGCTCTCAAGCGCCCGTCCGATGCCCAGACGTGGCAACCCTGCCGGGGCAGCACACGCCACACCAGCACAGTTGAGCAGACACCGCGGACCATTCCACTTATGCAACCACGCTCAAACTGCCGTATCATGCATCCGCCGCACTGGTCTTGTCCAGTCCCCGGTGACAGCAAGTAAACGCGCTGCCGGAAGCCTCGCGCCACGACCTGCCCGGAATTGCCCTTTTGTGATGAGGACCGATCCCGCTAGAATACGTTTGTGCGCAGTGCGCTGGGTTGCGCCTCAGTCCGCAGCACGCTGGCGGTTGCGCTGGATGGCAGTCCCCGCGTCGAGGTTCACAAGGAGGAACACCATGCTGTATCGGATGCCCCGCTCGGGCCGCTTTTGTCGCTGTTGTACTTACGCGCTGGTTGCCCTGGCCGCCGTCCTGGCGACGCCCGGCACCTGGGGCCAGCTCACCGATGAGGATCTGGAGGCGCTCCGCGAACAGGGCAAGAGCGAAGGCTGGACCTTCACCGTCGATCACAATCCCGCCACGCAGTACGCACTCGAGGACCTGTGCGGCGTGGTCGAACCGGTGGACTGGTGGAAGCACGGCAACTGGGACCCCTGTCTACCGGGCCGTGACCTGCCGGCTTCGTACGACTGGCGCGACTACGACGGCTGCACGCCCGTCAAAAACCAGGCTTCATGCGGCAGTTGCTGGGCGTTCAGCGCCGTCGGGGCCGTGGAGAGCACGATCCGCATTCAGGAACAGATCATCGTCGACCTGTCCGAACAGTGGCTGGTGAGCTGCACCCCCTCGGGCAGTTGCAGCGGGGGCTGGCCGGGCAGTGCCTGCAACTACATGCTCTGCAACGGCTCCAAGGACAGTTGTGGCCAGGACGGCGCGGTCCTCGAGGCGGACTTCCCCTACGTCGCCTACGACAAGCCTTGTGGCTGTCCGTATGAGCATCCCTACTGCCTCGATGACTGGTCCTACATCGGCTCGCAATACGGCGTCCCGGGAATCGCACAAATGAAGCAGGCCATCCTCGACTACGGCCCGATTTCCGTCTGCGTCCACGTGAACTCGGCATTCCAGGCCTATAGCGACGGAATCTTCAACGGCTGCGCCACCGGATCGCTCAATCACGCCGTCGTCCTGGTCGGCTGGGACGACAACCAGGGAACCAATGGCATCTGGATCATGCGCAATTCGTGGAGCACCGGCTGGGGGGAAGACGGCTACATGCGTATCCCGTATGGCTGCTCGAGCATTGGCGCCGGCGCCCTCTACGTCGACTATCACCCGCGGCAGCCCTCGCTGCACTTCGCTTATCCGCAGGGTTTCCCTGATCGAGTTCTCCCCGGGCAGCCGCGGACCTTCCAGGTTGACGTCACCGCCTGGCACGGCACTCCCCAGCCGGGTACCGGGCAGTTGCACTACTCGCTTGACGGCCAGCCCTTCGAGAGCGTGCCGATGATCGAGATCGACACCGACCTCTACGAGGCCACCTTCCCCGTCGCCGGCTGCGGCAGCCGAATCGAGTGGTACATCAGCGCCCAGGAGGCATCGGGCGGCGTCTTCTACGATCCCGAGAACGCACCGCTGGATACGTACCTCTCACCGGTAGCGACCAGCACCGGTATCGTGTACTGGGACGACTTCGAGCAGGACCACGGCTGGGCGGTCGGAGCTCCCGACGACGACGCTACTGCCGGCGTGTGGAACCGTATGGACCCCGAGCAGACGGCCGCCCAACCGGAAGATGACCACTCGCCCGTGCCCTACGTGTATTGCTGGGTTACCGATGGCCGCGCCGGAAGCGACGTCGGAACCTACGACGTGGACAACGGGAAGACCACGCTCTGCTCCCCCACCATCGACCTCTCCGACGCAATCGACGCCATGGTCAGCTACTGGCGCTGGTATTCGAACGACCAGGGCGGCGCGGCCAACGAAGATGTATTCACGGTCGATGTGTCCAGCGACGGCGGGGCTTCGTGGCAGAACGCCGAGACCGTCGGCCCCACGGGGCCGGAAACCGCGGGTGGCTGGTACTCGCATACGTTCTGGTTGACCGACTATGTCGAGCCGACGGCGAACATCGTCTTGCGTTTCGTCGCCGCGGATGCGGGCAGCGGCTCCATCGTCGAGGCCGCGATCGACGATGTCGTCATCACCAAGGTGACCTGCCTGGCCCCCGAACTGGTCGGCGATATGAACTGTGACGGCGCGATCAACGGCTTCGACATCGACGCCTTCCTGCTCGTGATCGGCGGCTCGCCACCCTACGACGACTACTATGGCCAATACCCCGACTGCAACCACATGAACGCCGACTGCAACGAGGACGGCGTCGTCAACGGCTTCGACATCGACGCCTTCGTGCTGATGCTGGCGAAATAGTCACCCGATTCAGCCCGTCGCGGCGCTGGGTCATTCGGCCCAGCGCCGCTGCGGAGCACCTGACCGACACACACCCTGCGCGGAGCAGAGAGCACGAGCGCGCGGAGCAATAGGGCGCTGGCAACCGCTTTCTAACCGAGGCGGCGCGGTACTGCCGCGTCCTGGAAGCCCCAGCAAATCGCATAACTAACTAATATTAGCGACTTTACAGAGAACCAACCGCACCCCTTGCCCTGATAAAACGGCAGTTTAAACTGCGCGTTTAATACGGTCGTGTTAGGAGGTGGCAATGGACGTGCCCGTGGAAAACCAAGGCGACACGCGGCAGCGTGTGCTCGCGGCGGCAGCCGAGGTGTTCGCCGAGAAGGGCTTCGAGAAGGCGACGGTACGCGAAATCGTCGAGCGCGCTCAGGCCAACCTGAACGCCATCAACTACTATTTCCGCGACAAGCGTGGCCTCTATCTCGCGCTGTTCGAGCACGCCCATCAGGACGCGATGGCGCAGGACCGCCGAGAATTCGCGCGTATGCGCACCCTGCCGCCGCAGGAACGTCTGCGTGGCTTCGTGGAGTACATCCTGCGTGGGCTCGTTCTCAAGAAGCACACCCCCTGGAAAGTGCGGCTTCTGCTGCGCGAAATGACCGAGCCCACCTGGGTCTTGAGCGTCATGGTCGAGCGTTTCATACGACCGCGCTTTGACGAGCTCGCCTCAATCGTCCGCGAGCTGGTGCCGCCCGACACAGCCGACCTGAAAGTGCGTTTGTGCGCCGAGAGCATCGTGGCCCAATGCGTCCACATCGCCCACGGCCGCGCGATCGTCACCCAGCTCATCCCCGAGCTCGTCTATGCCCACGAAGGCATCGGCATTATGGCGGATCATGTTACTGAGTTCTCGCTGGCGGCATTGAAGACCCTGGCCGATCGTGAGTCGGGGGCGTGAGATGTCTACCGATGCCCCCGGCCAGATACGTCACCTGAGGTGCAGTGTATGGACTTCAAACCCACCCGGCTGGCAGTCTTTACCGCCGTTGTCATGGTCTGGCTGTCGGGCTGTAGTGCTCTCCTTCCGCGGCGCGAGATACCGGACCAGGGCCGACTGCCACAGTCGTACAGCTCCCCCGCGGGCGTTCCCGACCTACCGCCGCGCTGGTGGGAGGAGTTCGGGAGCTGCGAACTCAACGCGCTGGTTGAACAAGCGCTGGCCGAAAATCTGACCCTCAGACAGGCCTGGGCGCGGCTCGACCAGGCCGGGGCCGCTGCCGTCCAGGTCGGGTCCTCGCTCTACCCGGCCGTTACGCTGGAGGGCGGTGCCAGCTACGAACACCGCCGCAACACGCAGGAAGCTACATGGCCGTCGCGCGCCGCGCAATTGCGTGATGCAGCAACCGGCGCCGTGACGTCCGCGATCACCGAGACGCTCCGCGCGCAGCTCGGTAGCAGCAGCGCGAGTACGGGGGCGCCGGACAGCGCGTCGACCGCGCAGAGTTCGGGCTCGTCCGCCGCCGGCACGGGGACAATGCGGATCAGGACTGACTCCCGGCAGTTCAGTCTGGGGCTGGCGGCCAGCTACGAGCTCGATTTGTGGGGCCGCATCTGGGCTCAGCGTCGGGCCGCGCAACTGGGTGTGCAGGCCTCGCGCGAAGATCTCCAGACGGCCGCGATGACATTGGTAGCGGAGATCGTCTCGCGCTGGCTCGATATTCTCGAACAACAGGCCCAGCAGGAGCTGCTGCGAAAACAGCTCGAAACCAGCCGGACCTACCTCGAACTGGTCGAGCTGCGCTTTCGCAAGTCGCTCGTTTCGGCCCTGGACGTCTACCAACAGCGTCAGGTCGTGGCATCGGTCGAGAAACAGCTTCCGCTGACAAAGGCGCGCGAGCAGGTCCTGCGGCACGAGTTGGCCGTGTTGGTGGGTCAGCCCCCCACCACACAGTGCACACTCGGAGAGTACAACCTGAGCGCGATTCCCCCCCTGCCGAAGACTGGGATCCCCGCCGACCTGCTCTTCAGCCGCGCTGATATCCGGTCCGCGTACGCGCGCCTTCAGTCGGCCGACTTTGACGTCGCCGCGGCCCGGGCGGATCGCCTGCCGGCCCTGCGCCTCACCGGGCGGGCGGCCTACAGCGCCGGCGAACTGGAGCTCCTCTTCGATGATTGGTTTGCCAACTTGGCCGCCAATCTGACGGCACCGTTGTTCGACGGTTTCCGGCGCCAGGCGGAGGTGGACCGCACGCGTGCTGTGGTGGAGGAGCGCCTCGCTGCCTATCGACTCGCCGTGTTGACCGCGATACGCGAGGTCGAGGACGCTCTGGTCCAGGAGCGCGAGCAGCATGCCTACCTGGCGGCGTTGCAGACGCAATTGACGATCGCAGAGGATACGCTACAACAAGCCGCGCAGCGCTACCGAAGGGGGCTGAACGACTACCTGCCGGTCCTGAACGCGCTGGAAACGACGCAGCAACTCACACGGGATGTGCTCGCGGCCCGGCGTGACCTGTTGGTGTTCCGCGTAAACCTGTACCGGGCACTGGGCGGCAGTTGGACCACCGAACTCGAGGCGCCTCCGCGCTTGAGCGCGGAGCAGTGCGTCGCCCGTGCGGAGGAGTAGACATGCACGCGGACCGGAAGCTCTCAGCCAGCACGATGCCTGAACCGCCCGCGCCCCAGGAGCGCCGCAGTCATTGGCTGGTGCGGCTCGTGCTCGGCGGCCTGCTGCCACTGATCGTGATCGGAGCCGCGGGGCTCGGCGCGCTGCACCTGGTGAATACCGCACCCCGCGCGCCGCAACGGCCTCCAAAGCGCTCCGCCAGCCTTGTCCAGGTGCGGGTTGTGCAGCCCGGCGACCAGCGCGCGATCGTTAACGCCATGGGCACGGTGATCGCTGCCAAGGAAGTAGTGCTCCAGCCACAGGTTGCCGGAAAGGTGCTCGAGCTCAGTGCGGACGTCGTGCCCGGCGGGCACGTGCAGGCGGACACCGTGCTGGTCAAGATCGAGCCGCGCGACTACGAGATCGCGGTTCAGGAGGCCCGCAGCCGGGTCGCCCAGGCAGAGTATGAGCTGAAGATCGAGCAAGGCCACCAGGATATCGCCCGCCGTGAGTGGGAGTTGCTCGGTGTGGGGCCGGAAGCGAGTGAACTGGACCGCGAGCTCGCCCTGCGCCGCCCACACCTCGCCAAGGCAAACGCCGCTCTGGCAGCCGCCAGGGGTGCGCTCGAAAAGGCCGAGCTCAACCTGGCCCGCACAACGATCCGGGCCCCGTTCAACGGCGTGATCATGGACAAGCACATCGACGTCGGTGCGCAGGTGACCATGCAGAGCGCACTCGCAACACTGGTCGGGACCGACGAATTCTGGGTGCAGGTTTCGGTTCCCGTCTCCGAGCTGCGCTGGATCACCGTCCCCAAGACCACCGGAGCACGCGGTCCAGCCGCGCTAGTTCAGCAACATCCCGGCGCCGGCGTGAGCGCACAATGGACCGGCGAAGTGGTCCGTCTGCTCAGCGACCTGGAACCCGATGGGCGCATGGCCCGCCTGCTCGTGTCCGTACCCGACCCACTGGGACTCGCGGCACCGGCGGATAGGCGCGCCCCGCTCCTGATCGGTTCCTACGTGGATGTCGAGATCGCCGGCCACCTGTTGCCGGACGTGTTCACCATCGGCCGCAGCGAATGCCACGATGGCAACACGATCTGGATCATGGACGACGAGGACAAGCTCGAGATTCGGCCGATCGAAATCATCTTCCGCGGGCGCGACGACGTCTTCGTCAGGATCGGCCTGACGGCGGGAGAGCGCCTGGTGACATCTGACCTGGCGGCCCCCGTGGCCGGCATGCCCATGCGGCTCGCGTCAGACAAACCTGATGAACGCGGGACCGACGGCGCCGGCGGCAGTGTGCCGCACAGCGCAATGGTGAAGCCATGAGCTCAGCCCCCACGGGCCCGGCCGAGCGCGGCCCCATCGCCTGGATGGTCAGGAACAGCGTCACGCCCAACCTGCTGATGGTGGTCCTGCTGCTGGGCGGTTTCCTGATGGCGTTGCGCATCAGACAGGAGGTGTTTCCCGAGTTCACGCTGGACATGGTCACGATCGCCGTGCCCTACCCCGGAGCGAGCCCCGAGGAAGTCGAAAAGGGCATCATCCTCGTGATCGAAGAGGGCATCCGCGGTCTGGAAGGAGTCGAGGAAGTCACCGCCACGGCGTCCGAGGGCATGGCCCTGGTGCGGGCCGAATTGTTGGCCGGAGCCGACCAGCAGCGCGCCTATCAGGACATCAAGCAGGAAATCGATCGTATCACGACGTTCCCGGAAGAGGCCGAAGAGCCGCAGGTCGCTTTGGACATGCGCCGCCGTTCGGTCATGAACGTGCTGCTGTACGGCCCGGCGGAAGAGCCTGTGCTGCGCGAGCTGGCCGAGCAACTGCGCGACCGGCTGCTCCAGGATCCGGGAGTGTCCCAGATCGACCTGTTCCCGAACCGACAATACGAGATCAGCATCGCCGTCTCGCACGAGAACCTGCGCGCCTACGGTCTGACTTTGAGCGCGATCGCCAGTCGGATCGAACAAGCCGCCCTGGAACTGCCGGGCGGCAGTGTGAAGACCAGGGCGGGCGAGATTCTGCTGCGCGTGACCGAACGGCGCGACTATGCGCGGCAGTTCGCGCGCCTTCCGATCATCACGGCCCCCGCGGGAACGCAATTGCTGCTCGGGGACATAGGCACCGTCACCGACACGTTCGAGGAAACCGACCAGCTTCAGACCAACAACGGGCTGCCCTGCGTGCGGATCGAGGTCTTTCGCGTTGGCGATCAGACGCCCATTGGCGTGTCCGCCGCCGTCCGTAAGGTCCTGGCCGAAGCGGAAGTGGACCTGCCCCCGGGTATCGAGGTCAAGGTCAGCGACGACAGGTCTGATATGTACCGACAGCGTCTGGAGTTGCTCCTGCGCAACGGTCTGGCCGGCTTGACCCTGGTGCTGATCGTGCTGGGCGCGTTCCTCGAGTTCCGGCTGGCGTTCTGGGTGATGATGGGGATTCCGATCTCCTTCCTGGGGGCGTTGTTGGTGCTGCCGAGCTGGGATGTCTCGATCAATATGGTCTCGATGTTCGCGTTCCTCATCGCCCTGGGCATCGTGGTCGATGACGCGATCGTCGCGGGCGAGAACATCTATGAATACCGACAGCGCGGCATGGGGTTGGTGCGGGCCGCGACCCTCGGCGCCCGCGATGTGGCCATCCCCATCACGTTCGCCGTGCTGACAAACGTGGTCGCCTTTCTCCCGCTGGCGTTCATCCCGGGGATAATGGGCAAGATATTCGCGCAGATCCCGGCCGTGGTCATCACCGTGTTCATGATTTCCTGGGTCGAGTCGCTGTTCATTCTGCCGGCCCACCTGGCGCACGCCAAGCAGGCCGGACGCAATCGCTTCGGGCGTTTCTTCCACAGGCAACAGCAACGTTTCAGCCGAGCGTTTTCGAACGCCGTCGAGCGTTGCTACGGCCCGCTGGTGGACGCCTGCCTGCGGCTGCGTTACCTCACGGTCGCGATTGGTATCGCGATCCTCACCGTCACTGTCGGCTACGTCGCCAGCGGTCGCATGGGCATGCAGCTCTTCCCCCGCACTGAGGCCGACATGGCCATCGTCACCGCCGTGCTGCCGCTGGGCAGCCCGATTGCCCGAACGACCGCCGTCCGCGACAAGCTCACGCGGGCGGTGGAGGAGATCGCGGCCGAACACGGCGGCACGCAGTTCGTGGAGGATGTTACCGCCTCGATCGCCCAGAACACCGTGACAGTCTCCGCCGTGCTCTCGGACCCGGATGTCCGCCCCATGGGAGCCACTGAGCTGACCCGCCTCTGGCGGGCGCGTGTCGCTGAAATCGCCGGGTTGGAGTCACTCAAATACGAATTCGACCGCGGCGGTCCCGGCTCGGGGGCGGCGCTGACAGTCGAGTTGGCTCACCGCGATGTGGAAGTGCTGGACCGCGCCAGCCAAAGGCTGGCCGAGGAACTGGACCGCTTCTCGAACGTCAAGGACATCGACGACGGCTTCACGCCCGGCAAACGGCAGCTCGACTTCGAGATGCTCCCGGAGGGCCGCAGCCTTGGCCTGACGGCGCGCGACGTTGCCCGCCAACTGCGCAGCGCGTTCTACGGCGCCGAAGCGCTCCGCCAGCAGCGCGGACGCAACGAGGTGAAGGTCATGGTCCGCCTGCCCCGCGCCCAGCGGACCAGTGGTTTCGACGTCGAAGGACTGCTGGTGCGTACGCCCGACGGACGCGACGTGCCGCTGCACCAGGTCGCCCGCGTGAAGGAAGGTCGGGCATACACCACCATCACCCATCGCAATGGACGTCGAACCGTGCTCGTGACCGGCGACGTCGATCCGGCCAGCCAGGCCGAACAGGTCGTGGCCAGCCTGAAGACCGACGTGCTGCCGGTCGTGACACGGGAATTCCCCGGGCTGAGCTACAGCTTCGAGGGGCGCCAGGCGGATATGCGCGAAAGCCTGAGCGGTCTGCGATTCGGTTTCGTGCTGGCGCTGTTGGCGATCTACGCCCTGCTGGCGATCCCGTTCGCCAGCTATGCCCAGCCGGCGATCGTGATGGTGAGCATCCCCTTCGGCATTGTCGGGGCGATAATCGGCCACCTGCTGATGGGCTACAGCCTGAGCGTGATGAGTATGATGGGAATCGTCGCGCTGGCCGGCGTAGTCGTGAACGATGCCCTCGTGCTGATCGTCTACGCCAACGAGCGACGGGTCGCCGGCGAATCCGCGGCCAACGCCATCCGCCTGGCCGGGCTGCGCCGTTTCCGCCCGGTCATGCTCACCACGCTGACGACCTTCGGCGGCTTGGCACCGATGATCTTCGAGACTTCACGGCAAGCCCGCTTCATGATCCCCATGGCCCTGTCCCTGGGCTTCGGGATTCTGTTCGCCACGTTCATTACGCTGCTGCTCTTGCCCTGCCTGTACCTGATGGTGGAAGACGGCAAACGCCTGCTGGCCCGAGTAACCACCGCCGACAGCGCCGCGCCCCCCGGCGACGTGCGTCTCACCGGACGCGTACCGCCCAGCCGCGGCTGATGATCCGGACGGTGTGCAACACCATGCGGGTCAGGGTCACCGACAGCCGGATGCCACGTCCACGGCTTCTCGCGTGGGCATGCGCATGCCGATCTCATCAGCCAGTTCTCGCAGCGTCTCGTAGGGAATCGCGTCCTGCTGGTGCAGCAGACGCATCGTTACGGGGTCAAGTTGGGTCACTCTGCGCCCACGAGCGTCCTTGATGTGCCCGATCTGGTGACGGCGCGGCGAGTCATTTGTGGTCATCGCCGTCTATTTCGTGCACCGCGCCGGCGTTGTCCAGTTTCCAGGCACAGCCACATTCGGGACAGATCGTCGCGCCGTCGTCAGGGTCAACCGGCAGGCCACGGATATCGCAGCCGCAATGCGGACAGCGTAGATGATCGAGCATGATCGTGCACACCCGGTTGGCCCGCGCCCGGTGCCCACTCCGCCAAAACTGCAATGCGCCGACAGAAAAAACGACCAGGTTCAGAAACCAGAGCACGCGCTCGAGCACACCCAGGCCGGTCCCGCGCATGAGCTTCCAGAACACAAGAAACACGATGCACGCCACGAATATGAGCACACACGCGAGGTATCCACGGCGTTGCCACGTTGGCAATCCGAAGCCCACGTCGGCGGCGACGCGCCGCAGCGTGTCGGCGGGAACGACATCGTAGCGGCGCAGCAGATTCAGGGCGTGCAGATTCAGGGCGTATGGATCGAGCAACTTGACCGCCCGGCCGCGCGCGTGCGAAACCGCCCGGTTCGCTGGATTGCGGGCGTTCTTGCTTCAGCCATCGCCACGCCCTCCGCCGACCTCTGGTGCATCCAGCTTCCAGGCACTACCACATTCGGGGCAGACGGTAACGCCGTCGGTCGGAACTGGCGTCAGCGTGGTTCCAGCAGCGCGCTTGAGTTCGCCCCAGCCGTAACGGACGCTCAAGCCCCCCCGTTGATACTCGCTCCACTGATGCGGCCGCCGCTCGGAGCAGGCCACGAGAATGCAATTATCTCCCGCTGTCACCGCCTTGTGGCTGATCACGCCGCAGTCGTGTCAGGCAAGCCGGGACTTCGGAAACGTAGCGCGAGTCTACCCTATGGTGGCCTCGTGCGCGCCCACTTCCGTCTCGACTGCGGACAGTCCGTGGCCTGGCCGGTTGCGATACAAGAGCCAGTACGTGACGGGAATCACGAACAGCGTGAAGGCGGTCGACGCACCAAGCCCGAAGATCAGCGCCCAGGCCAGACCGGAGAAGATCGGGTCAATCACGATCGGCGCCGCGGACAGCATGGCCGTCCCGACCGTGAGCAAAATCGGCCGCAGGCGAACGACGCAGCTTTCGATGATCGCGTCGAAGAGAGGGCGCCCCTGGCGCAGCGACAGGTGGATGAAGTCGACGATGATGACCGCCTGGCGCGTGACGATGCCGGAGAGGGCGATCATCCCGATCATCGCGGTCGCGGTAAAGAACGTGGGGTCCGCATATGGGCCAACCTGCCCGCCGGTAAGGACGTTGAGCAGCCAGAATCCAGGCATGATGCCGATCACCGTCAGCGGGATCGCGAGCATGATGACGATCGGCAGGCCGAATGCCCGCGTCTGGGCCACGAGCAGGATGTAGATGCCGATCAACGCGGCCATGAACGCCAGCCCCAGGTCTCGAAACACATCGAGCGTGATCTGCCACTCGCCTTCGCCGGCGAACGTTACGTCAAAGCCGTCCGGCAACCACCAGCTCACACCGCCGCCGTTGGCCAGATACGTGCGCTTGTCTACGGGACGGGGGGTACCTTGGATCCAGCCGCTCCCGATCGCGGTGCCGTGCGCCTGGCTTTCCGCATCAGCCTGTGCGCGGTCAGCCTGCACGTCCAGGACGACCTCGGCCGGAGTCCGTCCCGCCACTTCGGCAAACACGTAGACCAAGCGTTCCAGGTTCTTGTGGTAGATCGTCTTGTCCACGTGCGTCTGTTCCCAGTGTCCGATCTCGTTCAGCGGGACGAGATCGCCGCCCTGACCCTTGACGTACACGCGTCCGAGATCATCGACACTCGAACGCCGCGCCCGCGGGAGACGCAATCCGACTAGAAGCGGGTGGCGCTCCAGCGGCACTTGCACCGTGCCGGCGGAGGCTCCATGCAGCGCGATGCGCGTCGTCTGGGTAACGTCGGCCACCGTCACGCCATTCAGCGCCGCCTTCTCCTTGTCCGTCACGAACACAAGCTTGGTGCTCTCAGCTTCAATGCTCGTATCGACGTCGACGACACCAGGCTCTTCTTCCAGCCGCTGCTGCACGACTCGCGCCGCCGCGATCAACTCGCCATACTCGTGGTCGGGGCGGCCACGCACTTCAGCAACGAGCGTCGCAATCACGGGTGGCCCCGGCGGCGACTCCACGACCGACAGCACCGCTCCATAGTGCTGGGCGATCGCAGTCAGCTCGTCGCGAACGCGGAGCCCGAGCGCGTGACTCTGCGCAGAGCGGCTCTTCTTGCCAACGAAGTCGGCGCGGATCTCGGCGACCGCCGGGCCCTCGCGCAGGTAGTAGTGGCGAACCATGCCGTTGAAGTCCATGGGCGAAGCGGTGCCCACGTACGATGTGAAATCCACAACTTCCGGAGTGCGAGCCAGATACTTTTCGATTTCGCGCACCGCCGCATCGGCCCGCTCGAGCGTGATGCCCTCAGTGAAGTTGAGGACGAACTGGAGTTCGTTCTTGTTATCAAACGGCAGCATCTTCAGCGGAACGGCCCGCATGGCTGCCACGCCCACCGCCGCGAACACCAGCACCACCATGGCGCCGAGGAGCCCCCAAGCCAGACGATTGGAGCGCAGCAGAGAACCCATCAGCGGAGAGAAAATGCGGTACAGCACACTCCCGCGAACCACCTGCAAGTCGTCCGCTTCACCCGCCGCCGTGGCTGCATCGGACACAGGAACATCCGAGCGATATCGCCGCTTGAGCACGTGAAAGCAAAGCCAGGGCGTGATGGTGAACGCCACCACCATTGACATCACCATGGTGACGGGCACATTCAGCGCCATCGGCGCCATATACGGGCCCATCATGCCGGTGATGAAGAACAGCGGCAGGAAGGAAACGATGACGGCGAGGGTGGCCGTGATCAACGGCGGACGGATTTCGGCCACCGCCTCCAACACGATCTCACGCGTCGCCCGGCCGCGCAGCTTAAAATGCCGGGCGATGTTCTCCACATCGACGATCGGATCGTCGACGAGCAGTCCCAATGACAATATCAAAGCAAACAGCGTTACGCGATTGATCGTGTAGCCACAGAGCAGGTTGATCGTCAGTGTAAGACCGAAAACCACGGGCACCGCCACGGCGACGATCAGGGCCTCACGCCAGCCGAGCCCCAGTGTGAGCAGGGCAATCACGATGAAGATGGCGACCGCGAGCGCCTCGACCAGCTCGTTGACCTTCTCGTCCGCCGTCAAGCCGAAGTTGCGCGTGATGATCAACTCCATGTCATCGGGGATCATCTCGGCCCGCAAACGCTCGGCGCTGGCGATCACGTCGTGGGCCACCCACACGGCGTTGGACCCCTTCTTCTTGGCGACCGCGATCGTCACAGCCGGCTGCGCGGCGCCGTCGTCCCTGGGGCCGCGCGCCGGGCTGCCGACACACTGGCCCGGGAAACCCTCGTGGGCTGCGAATCCACGCGCAGGGCCCCATCCGTGCCGAACGTACGAGTCGACTTCGGCCGGCCCGTCGATTACCTGAGCGACGTCCTTCAGGAACACGGGGCCGTCTTTCACGACCCGCACGACCAGGTCATGCAATTCCCCGGGGCCGGCGAACGCCTTTCCGGATTCAACAACGTACGACCGATCTCGCCGCGTGAAATCGCCCGCGGTGACACTGACGTTTGCCCCGCGGATTGCCCGTTCCACCTCGAGCGGCGCCACGCCGTAGGCCTGTAGACGCTCCGGATCCAGATAGACGTGCACACGCCGGGGTTGCCCGCCGACAACGTACGCGCGCGATGTGTTCTTCACGGCGGCGAGGCGTTCCACAAGTTCTTCACCGACGCGTCGCAGGGCATAGCCGTCGCCATGCGCTCCGGTCAGCGTCATGGTCACGATCGGAACGTCATCGATCTCGACCGGTTTGACCACCCAGCCCGCCACGCCCGGCGGTGCGCTGTCGATATGCTCATCGATTCGCTTGTAGAGCTTGACGAGACTCCGCTCGCGATCCTCGCCGACGTAGAAGCGAACCGTGATGATCGCCAGGTCCGGGCGCGACATCGAATAGACATATTCGACGCCGTCGATCTGATACAGGATGCGCTCCAGCGGCGTGGCGACGAGCCGTTCCACCTCCTCGGCCGAGTGGCCCGGGAACTGGACGTACACGTCGGCCATGGGGACCACAATCTGCGGGTCCTCCTCCCGTGCTGTGATCAGCAACGCCGCCAATCCCAGAACGGCTGAAAGGATGACGAGTACGATAGACAGGTTCGACCACAGGAAAACGCGGACGATTGCGTTCGTGAAGCCGTGCGTGCGGTCGGCGGACATCTCATTGCCCCCCACCGGGAGGCAACGCGACCCGCTCGCCGGCCACCAGGCCCGACAGGACCTCTACGTTGCCACCCTCAAACGTGCGGCCGAGTTGCACACTGCACCGGCTTAGAACCGCTTTACCGTCCACCTGGTCGACTACGTCGACGAAGCAGAGCTGGCCGATTCGAGCGAGGGCTGTTCCCGGAATCACAAGCACTTCTTCGGGATCCAGCGGGATCAGCAGACGCCCAAACATGCCGGTGTACAGCCCAGGTGGGCACGGCCCCGACACTTTGACGGAGAATGCCCGGCTGGCCGCGTCGGCCTCCGGGACGATCTCGCGCACGCTGCCCGTACAGGTCTTCTCCAGAGCGTCGATCCGCACCTGGATGTCCTGTCCGACGCTCAGCCGTTGGGTGAGGGACTCGCGCACACGCGCGACGAGTTGCATACGAGTGGCGTCATACATCTTCAGCAGCGGCTGCCCCGGCGTCGCGATATCGCCAACCTCCACGAGCTTGTCGACGACCTTCGCGCTCATCGGACTGCGTATCGTCGCATACTCGAGAATCGCCGCGATCTCCAGGCGTGATTGTTGGCAGCGCTGCAGTTCGGACGTCGCGGTCTTCAACTCGGTTTCGGCCCGCTCGAACTCGATCCGCGCGGCGTTGTGGGCCTCGAAGAGCTCGTTGATGCGGTCGAATTCCACCTGCGCCTGGTCGCGGGCCGCTGTGGCGCTGACCACGGCCGCCGCGGCCTGTTCCAGGCGGGCGCGCAGATCCGCATCGTCCAGCCGAACCAGAACGGCCCCTTCCGCCACCTGCTCGCCCGCCGAGACGTTTACCTCCGTGACGCGCGCCAGGATCTTGGCGGCGATCGTCGTCTCGTGAATGGCGCTGATCGTGCCCACCGCGGTTTCTACGAGCGGCATGCTGACTAGGCGTGCTTCCACCACCGGGCGCTCACCGAGCGTACGGACCTCAGCCTCAGGCACGCCGTGTTCGTCCTGGCCTATCTTGGGGTGGAAGACGCCGGCGAGCCCCATGATCAGCAGGCTCACGACGACCAGGAAAAGCACCGCACCCCCGAAATACCAGATCAACGGCGGAATCCTCTTGGCCATGGCGGCACCTCGTGGCTCGAACGAAACGACCAACCTGACCGCGGCGGCCATCTCGGCCGCTCGCTAGTAGTGTCTCACAATTACGACGTCCTTCCGAGCCGCGACCGTCAGGGGGCGATTGCGGGCGGCGCCGACCGGCTTTCGACACAACCGCTCCCTGACGGTCGCCGCTCGGGTTTGAATACGATGCCGTAATTGTGACCCACTGCATTAGCATATCCACATCAGGCGGAAAGTTAAGCGCACGACCGCGTCTTTCGCTGGCCCGTAACGCGCCGGCCCCACGCGAAGTCGAACCACCGACGATGGCGACGGTCAGCGCGATACCGCCGCCAGCGGCGTGACCTGGCAGGACAGCATTCTCACGCACGACGACAACGGGACCAGCGCGTTTGCACGAACACCGGGTTTCGAGGGGCTGCGTTTGGACGTGGTCGACGACCTGGCGCTCGGGCAGATGCTCAAGCAGCACGGTGTGCGAACCGGCGTGGTGAACGGGCTTGGGTGCGTGGGTGTGCGCTGGTGCGAGTCCATGCGGGACATGGCCCGCGGCGCGGAGAAGGCGGCGCTGGCGAGCTTCGCCGCGTTCAGCATGGTGCGTCTGACGGTAATCTGCCTCGTGCTGCTGATGCTCGAGTTGGCGCCCTTTGTGGGCCTGTTCGTGTTTGGGCGGCCCGTGTTGCAGAGCGTCGCGGCCGGGGCCATCGTGTGCGCCCTGGTGGCACAGCTCATCCCGAGTATCTGGTTTGGTCGACCTTGGTGGCCGATCCCGTTTGCTCCCCTCGCGACCATCTTGGCCGTGGCGATCATGCTACGCGCGGGACTGCTGGCGGTCTGGCGCGGCGGGTTGCTGTGGCGGGGGACGCTATACCCGACGGAGATGCTGCGACGCGGCGCCCGCTTACGCTTTCCCGGACGACCCGCAGACAACGGCCTGCTGCGGCAGACATCAGCCCACGCGAACCGCTCCGCTCGCGCGCGTAGCGCAGTCCACCACTACCGCGAAAGGCCTCGTACCGAAACCGACAACCGGCCTCGTCGTCGATCATCGGCGTTCCCCCTGCCCCGCAACTCCTGGCTCACAAGTGGATTATGGCTTCGTGTGGCCTCACTCTTCCGTGCGACCGACAGCGGCCCTGGCGATTGATGCGGCTCCCGGACTTCCACCGGGAAGAAACGACGCCGCTCACGCATTAAAGGGAGGTACGAGCAGGGCTGAAGGGACGATCGGCTTACGTGAGCCGTGGTCAGCCGGGCTGTTTGAAGGTTAGCGGGCTGGTGCGAGGCCTGGAGACCGGCTATTTC
>JAHJAR010000201.1 GCA_018814045.1 Planctomycetota bacterium
CGAAATCGAGAAGGCGGAGAAAGCGGCCCAGAAACGGGAACGCCGCCAGAACCGCGAGGAACCGGGCGACGCACCGCTGGCCGATGCTGAAGAGGTTCCGCGCGGCGTGACCGAGGAAACCGCCGGCCCGGGCGATTAGCGGGCTGCGGGCCGACTTTTGCCGCTGGATTCTCAGTTGGACTTCTTCGCGCGGAACACAGGTGAGGTGGCCAAGGTGAAGAGCACGATCTCCTCGCCGGTCAATGTACTGATATCGTGGTGCCGGCTGACGACCTTGAGGCCGGTTACCTCTATGACCAGCGCTTCCAGGACCGGCCGGGCGGTCTCGATCAACTGGGTCCTGACCTGTTTCAGCAGTTCCCTCGGATCGGGCCGACGATGCGGGTCTGAGTTGTGAGGAAACGGCAAGGGACGCCGCCCGGAATGCGGCGAATATGAAAGGACTACGACAATCCGCCTTTACCTGATCAATCCTCGAAATCCCCTGGTGGGCCTGACCGACATCAAGAGAAGCCGGTGGAACCGCTACCGGGTCTGGAAGCCACTGGGCCTGCTGGCGCTCGGCGCGCTGACCCCGCCGGAGTGGGAGATCAGGATCTTCGACGAGAATGTCCGCGCGCCTGATTACGGGAACCTGCCGCGCCCGGACCTGGTAGGCGTGACCGCATTCACCTCACAGGCGAACCGCGCTTACGAAGTCGCGGCGCAATTCCGTGGCCGTGGCGTGCCGGTCGTGATGGGCGGCATTCACGCCACCATGTGCATGGAAGAGGCCGCGGCCCACGTGGATTCGGTGGCGACGGGCGAGGCCGAACCCATCTGGGCACAGGTTCTGGCCGACGCCCGGCAGGGCACCTTGCGGCCCCTTTATGAGGGGGCGTATGCGGAGATGGACCAAGTGCCGCCCGCCCGGCACGACCTGTTGACCGGCGATTACGCGTTCGGCTCGATTCAGACCACGCGGGGCTGTCCGCTCAATTGCAGCTTCTGCAGCGTGACCGCGTTCAACGGCTATCGCTATCGGCAGCGGCCCATTGCTGACGTCGTGCGTGAGTTCGGCACGATCCGGGAAAAGCGCGTTCTGGTCGTGGACGACAACCTGATCGGCACGAGTCGTCAACATATCGCCCGGGCGAAGGACCTGTTCCGCGCCCTGATCCAGGCGAAGCTGCATAAGCGCTGGATCGCCCAGGTGACGATCAACATGGCCGACGACGACGAACTGCTGGCGCTGGCCGCGCAGGCCGGCTGTGTGGGGGTCTTCATCGGCTTCGAATCGCCGACCGTCGCAGGCCTGAAAGAGGTCGGCAAGAAGTTCAACCTCGTCAGCGGCCGCGGCTTCGCAGCGTCGGTTCGCAGCATCCAGCGGCACGGGATCCTCGTCGCCGGCTCGTTCATCATGGGTCTGGACACGGACGAACCCGGCATCGGCCGGCGGATTGCGGAGGCGGCCGAACATTACGGCGTGGATATCCTCAACACCCTGTTCCTCACGCCGCTGCCTGGTACGCGGCTGTGGGACGAGCTTGCGCCACAGGGTCGGATCGCCGCTGACAACTTTCCGGAAGACTGGCGGCACTACACGCTGACGTTCCCCGTGGCCCGCTACCGACACTTTTCCTGCGCGGAGATCGCCGCGGAAATGCAAACCTGCGACCAGACGTTCTACTCGCTGGGCAGCACGTTGCGCCGCGTCTGGGGCAGCCTGTGGCACCGGCGCAGGCCGGTGACCGCATTGGTGGCCAATTTGTCCTATCGCAGCAACCTGCGCCAGAGTCGTAAGAACTGCCGGGATTTCCTCGCCATACAGCGGCGCCGCGCCGCCGCCGATGACCACCGCTCAGATCCACGTTCCGAACCGCCGTGTTCCGCTCCGCCGAGTTCCGCACCAACGCCGGTCCCGCCAGCAACCCGCACCACGCCGCAGTCGAGCATGGCTGAAGGATGACCCTGGTCCGGCAGATGCCACTGCTTTCAAGCAGTGCCCTTCGGGGACCTTTCGAGGTCGCCCTGCACAAAGGCCGTGGCACGCCGTCAGTGTCACCCGCCCGCGTGTGGGCGAACATCAATGGCCAGCGCAGTCCGGTTCGCGCGCGAGCATCTCTTGGACCGCCGTGAAGAACTCCGGATTACGACGCCGGAACTGATATGGCTCCTTTGGGCAGAACCGGGGGCGGAGGATCGTCAATGCCAGGGAGAGATTCAACTGCGGCTCAAACATCTGCATGATCGGCGTCTCGGTGGGCTCACCGTCAAGCAGCCAATCCGAGCGCTCGTGAAACTGGATCCGGGGGCGAACGATTTTCGACTTGTGCGCATTCCAGAGGCGTTCAACGTACGGCGCGGCGTCCGAGGAGCCGAAGTAAACGATGGCCTCGCTGTGATGAAGCTGAAGTGCGTTCAGTTGCGACACGTCGCCCCGATTCACTACGTCTACGACCTCGCCTTCAACGACCTCACCCTCGTACGCAGCTTCGTCCAGCAGAAGCAGCATGGTCCTGCTGTCGAATGGCCACACCACGATGAGACCGGGCGACGTCAATCCCAACACGCCGCGCGAGTGAATCTTCGCTAGCAACGGGTTCGCGAAGATAACGGGAGCATCCCCGAAGATGAACGGGGAATCGGTCCGGTTCCTGAGCAGGCGCACGCCGAGGTCGAGCAGGAACGTAGCACCCCTTAACGCCTCGCTCATCGCCAGCGCGACCGCGTATTGCCGCGACACATTGACCTTGCACTGCCCTGAATCAATCGCGGCAAGCAGGCGCTCCCTATCGTCAATGCCGGGGGCCATCGCAAGATGGTGCCTAAAAGCATACAGGCCGAAGGATTCAAGAGCGGCACCTCCCTTGTTCGCCTCCAGCGACGTTCGGGCCCGTTGGAACACGCATGCTCGGCAGATGAGCCCGTGATCCTCATGCTGCATTGCCGCCTCCGGCTTCCAGGCGTGCGCAATAGCCCGACGGATGACCGCGGCGTCGGTCGATTCGATAGTGGCAAGGGCTGATTCAAATTCCGGCGGACCGTAGAACTTGCGCCGAGCGCACTGACCCCTAATGGGCGCATTCAGAACGAGACAATCCTGCGACTTGAGTAGTAGATGGATACGCGATGTGCCGTTGGAGAAAAGGCGGAAGTAGTATTGCGGAACCCAATGCTGGTTGAGGCGGTCGGCCATGAGACGATCACGCCACGGTCGGGGGCGGGTGTCGATCCGAGCCGCGACCGTAAGGGAGCGTTGGTGGCGACAAGCCGATGTTCTTTGCGTATCGGGTCAACCGCTTCCTTCTTACCGGCGCGGCTCTGATCATCTCAGCCCCCATCACGCCGACCGGGTTGGCCTTGCGCGTCGGCGTGGCTTCGTCGGCGAACGCGATCGTGTGTTGGAGCCGCTGGCCCTCGCTCCTCATGGCCATTCCTCGCGGTCGGCCTCCTGAAGGGGTCAAGTCAATTGTCGGGGGCGGTGCGGCGGTGTCAAGCGGGCGTACGCCGGAGTGCGGGCAGAATCTATAGGGCGGGTGGCACTGACGGTATGCCACCCGCCCCGAACGCGCCCGCGCCGCGGCAAGCCGCTCGCCGCCGCCGGGGCGCGCGGCACTTTCAACAAGTAGGTCGAATCGCCGTGAGCCAGAGACTATCGCTCAGCGGATTTGCGTCGATGCGCAGGACTTCAAAGCCAACTTCCGCAACCAGCCGGCCGAGCGTCTTCGGCGTGTAGTACTGAAAGTGCTCCGGCCAGCGGTAGCCGGACCAGCGCTGGCCGAGCACACGTCGTAGCAGGCTGTCGTAGTTCGGAACCTTGTGTACACACACGCCGCCGGAACAGAGCAGGTGGAAGATCCGCCGCAGTACATCCCGGGGGTTCGGCTCGTGCTCCAAGTAGCTGATCGTCACGACCACATCGAAGCTCTTCGGTTCCAGATCGAAGTCCTCCAGTCTCC
>JAHJAR010000016.1 GCA_018814045.1 Planctomycetota bacterium
CGCCGATACAACGCCGGTCCCGAACCGTACCAGCGCGTAGAGCACCAGCGCCGCGGCCATGGCAACCGTGTAGTACGGGAAAATGCCCAGTGCCACTCCGATCGTCGTGGCCACCCCTTTTCCCCCGCGAAACTTCAGGTAGATCGGAAAGGTGTGTCCCAGCACCGCGGCCAGGCCCACCAGCATCCATTGTACCAGCATGACCGATTCAGCTGGCTCGGCGATGAGCACGAACGACGCCGCCAGCGTAGGCACGAACCCCTTGAGGATGTCGAGCAGCAGGCACAGATACCCCCACTTGCGCCCCAGCACGCGCCCGGCGTTGGTTGCGCCGATGTTCCTGCTACCGTGCTCGCGGATGTCCACGCCGCGGGCCAGGCCGATCAGCAGTCCAAAGGGGATCGAGCCCAGCAGAAACGCGCCGATGATGAACAGCCAAGCGTACATGGGTGTGTCTGGTCCTCGGCCTCGGTGAACCTGACCGACGTGGTCCGGACCCTGGGTGCCATGAGAAGCCTAGTCTCTTTTGCAGGGGGTTGCCAACCGGATGGTCAGTCGTAGGGGCGCCCGGTCGCGTGATGCGCGCGGTGGCGGGAAACGGAGCCCTGAGCGCGAGCGAGGGGACTGTGGGGGGCGAGATAACCCGGCGCTGGAACCCCTCGCTTGCGCTCAGGGCTCGGTGCGCGCTCAGGGCTCGGTGTGAGTCGGGGCTGGGTTTGCACCCCCGGCCTGGCGCTGGTTCGCGCCTGCCATGGCAAATCGCATAATCACGAACCGTGATCCGGATGACATGCCGGGATCGTCGTGCGGGGGATTAACTACGCTTGCGCAACATCTGCCGCTCGGTGGCCAGCACGAGGGTCAGAGCCTCCTCCGGCCCATCGGCTTCCCGCAACGCCTGTGGCAGGTCGCTGTTGAACAGCAGCGCGAGGCGAGCGAGCGCCAGCAGGTGCTGGCGTTCGTCGTGGCAGCAGACGAGCACAAACAGGTCGGTCAGCCGCCCGTCGGGCGCGCCGTATGGGATTCCAGCCGGGACCCGCGCCAGGCAAAGCATGGGCTCGGCGGTGGCGTAGGGCAGGGGGCGGCGGGGGTGTGGAAGCGCGATGCCGCCCGGCAGGGCGGTGGACGCCAGAGCCTCGCGCTGTTCAAGTGCGTCGATGATTTCAGCGCGGTTGTAGACCATGTCGGTTCGCTCCGCGAGGCTGACCAGCTCGCGCAGGACGGAGGGGCGTGATCGGGCGGGCAGACTCATGTCGATCGCCTCGGTAGCCAGCAGGTTGCTGATGACGGCCTCGTCGTCCGTTCTGGACATGGCGCGGTCGAGGTTCTGGATGTGCCGTCGGTCGAGGCTGTGCATCTCGCGCTGGAGCCAGTCGAGCATCTGGATGCGGTTGAAACGCCACTGGCCGCCGATTAACTGCCCAGGCAGCATGCCGCGGTCCGCCAGCAACTTCACGTCGCGCGCATCCATCCCGATGTGTTCGGCGATCTCGGCCAGTGTCATGTTGCGATACGGCATCGGCGTCGCATCCAGCAGGCGTACAACTCCGCTATCGGCGGGTCGGTGTCAGAAACATAGGCAAAGTTACATAGAACCTCTGAGACAACTCGGTGGCTCGGGCGTCTCACCGGAGACTACACAGGTGGGACGCCCGTCCCACCCTTGTTTTCTCAGGCGCTCATACTCGGCAATCGCAGCGTGCACGGTTTCGGGCACGGCCACACGCTCGGGCTATGTCCGTCGCGAATCCCGGTCCGGCGGAATGGGCCGGTCAGATTCGGTTTAGTTTCCGGAGATGCTTGACCGAAGCCGCCACGCGATCGCAGACGAGCTGCTCGGTCTTCTCTTCGCCTTCGAGGCCCTCGAGCTCGAGCGCGCAGGGCCCCGCAAACCCGGCCTCGTCGAGCACCTCAAAGACCCCTGCGAAGTCCACGGTGCCCTCGCCCAGCGCCGGAAAATGCCAATGGTGGTAGCCGCCGTCCGTATCCTTCAGGTGAACGGCAGCCACGTATTGGACCACCTGGCGAAGCTGCTCGACGCAATCGATCCCCCGGTTGTAGTAGTACAGGTTTGCCGTGTCGAAGTTCATGCGGACGTGCGGATGATCGACGGCCCGCATGGTCTGCAGGGCCACGTCGGCGTTCGTCATCAGATCCGGATGCGTCTCCATCGCGATCGTCACGCCGTGCTCACGACCCACCTCGCCCGCCATCCGCAACCGAACGTAAACCGTTTCGGCGGGCAGTTCCCCGCGCTGAGCTGAGACGAACATGAGCTTGCAGCCCAATGCGGCGAACGCGGGCATCTGTGCGGCCACCTGCTCGGCGATGTCCGCTCGGCTGACATCGCACTGACCGTGCATCGAGCTCGCCGCCAGGCCGTGCCGCTCCAGGGCGGCCACCGTCGCTTCGAGCTCGTCAGCGGCCGGGACCATAATCTCCACGTGCCGCAGTCCCGCCTCGGCCGTGTGCTCGAAGGCCCGTGCCTCGAACGGCCCGTAGCTGCTGTAGCGACACGCGATTACGCCACGTCTTGCAGACACGCACCTGCTCCGGATCCGATGTCCCGTGCCCCTGGGTCACGTCAATGCTCGATCGCGGCTGGCTCAGGCGTCTCGCCCAAGATTCACACAGGCGGGACGCCCGTGCCACCCTCGTAATCAGGGGTGACAGCACGCTAATCGTTGACGACGCGCTCCACGAGGTAGAGTATGCCGGCGGTGCCGATCACGGCCGAGGTCGCCGTGATGATCTGGGCGCGCTCGGTGCACGTCGTCGTCTGAAACAGGAATGAACCGCCGATCAATCCCACCGCAAGCAACTTCTTCCACATGTTCTTCTTCATGACATACCCTGCGCTCGAGAGCTCCGTTCGTGAAACACCGACTCGACACTATGGCGGCTGGCGGCGGGCGCGTCAACCGGTGAGGCCGAATGCCAGTGCTCTGTCAGCCCTGGAATGAAGGGTGGCGTGGGCGTCCCGCC
>JAHJAR010000202.1 GCA_018814045.1 Planctomycetota bacterium
AACCCAATGTCCAGACACCGAGGAAACGCTTGCGGAAATCGTGCGGTGGGGCACCATGTTCATCTCCTCTTACAAGAGTGGAAAAAGGGCGGGCGCACGCCATCCAAGAACCGAGAGCGCTCCAGTAGTAGGATCGGTATAGGTGCGATGGCATCGTATCGGCAAGCGCCTTACAATCTCGCGAATGAGCCATGCGCTTGAAGTGTTCGACCTCCAGAAAGACTTCCCGACAACTGGCGAGTCCGTCAGAGCACTGGTCTCGGTTACGCTTTCGGTCAGCGCTGGCGAATTCGTGGCCATCATGGGGGCTAGCGGCTCGGGCAAAAGCACGCTGCTACATCTGATTGGCGGGCTGGATCGACCTACCGCTGGGGCGATCGTTATCGAGGGTCGGGATCTCGGGCAGATGACGGACCGCGAGCGCACCCTGTTCCGCCGGCGCCGTCTGGGGATCGTCTTCCAACAGTACAATCTGCTGCCGACGCTTACCGCCGTCGAGAACGTGGCCCTCCCCGCCATGGTCGATGGGCGTGGGAGCCAGACCGTCTCTTCGAAAGCCAATGAGCTACTGGAGTTGGTCGATCTCGGCCATCGCGGACACCATCGTCCGCAGGCGATGTCCGGGGGGGAACAGCAGCGGTTGGCCATCGCTCGGGCCCTGATGAATGATCCGGTGATCTTGCTGGCGGACGAACCGACCGGCAATCTCGACTCTCGCCACGGCCAGGCGATCTGGGGGCTGCTCAGCCGATTGGTGCGCGAGAACCAGCGAACCGTGCTTGCGGTCACCCACGAGCCTGGCGGGGCCACCTATGCGGATCGGGTCATCGTGCTGAAGGACGGACGGATAGCCGGCGAGATTATGCCCGGTGGAGAGGGTCATGCATCACTGGTGGCAGCTCGGTACGCGGAACTGGTCGACTAGCCCCGGGCGATCGTTGGCTTCCATCCTGTCGGTCGCCCTGGGCGTCGCTACGGTTGTTACGATCACCAGCTTCTACGAGACCGCCCGTCGCGCCATTCGCAATGAGGTGGTCACTCGTTGGCTGGGGGCGGCCCATCTGAGTGTTCATCCTCCCGGAGCGCATTGGGGTACTCTGGATACCGCGCTGGCTGCGGAGGTAGTCAAGCTCGACAACGTTCGCCACGCCACGGGGCGGCTGAGGCGGCGAGCCCATCTGTTTCACGTCACAGACTCGCCGCGGCTGCTCGACGCCGATGGGTGGAGGGTTGATGCCATCGGCATCAACCCTGAAACCGAGGAGCCGTTTCTCAACCTGCCGAACTTGACCGGGCGAATGATCGAGCCGGGCGAACGCGGGGTTGCCGTAATCGAGCGGGAAGCCGCCGATCTATGGGGTGTGGGACTGGGCGGTACGATTGCTCTCTCGGCGAATCGCGAGGTCGCTAAGGTGACGCTTTCGATCGTTGGGTTGTTCGACACCCGCCGGGTTGCGGAGTTCCAGGCCCCGAGCGTTTACGCCGCAATTGCGGACGTGCAAGAACTAAAGAATGAACCTGGGGCGGCGTCGGCTATCGACCTCATGCTGCAGGATACCTCCCCGGCAGCCCTGGCCCAAACCCAAGCCGTGCTCGAGCGGTACCTGGATGAGCCGGGCGTGTGTCCGCAGTGCAAGGTCGTGTCGTCGGCCGCCCGCCAGATGGTGCTCGATGAGGCGGAGCGGATGACCCGCTTTATCCTGACGCTCACCGCTTTCGTCGCTCTGCTCACGTCGTTCTTTATCATTTTGACTACGATGAGTATGAGTCTGTTCGAGCGGCGCCGGTTGCTGGGAGTGATGCGCTGTGTCGGGCTGACTCGAGCGCAGCTAGCAGCCCTTGTTTCTATCGAGTTGTTGCCGCTGGGCCTTGCGGGAACGATGCTCGGCGTGCTGCTGGGAATCGGGGTCAATGAGGCAACCGCGCGCTGGGCCGCCCACGCCACCGTTCGGCTGAGTACGTGGGGCGTCGGGTTGGCCGTGGCGAGCGGGATAATTACCACCCTGGTTTGCACAATCATCCTTTGGCTGCAGGTCGGCCGGGTCGCCCCGCTTTCTGCCGTGAACCCCCATACGCAGGCCCCGAAGCTGCGTTACCTGTACATCTCCGGGGTGATCGGCGTCGGCTTGCTCACGCTGCATGAGGCGTGCATCGGCGTAACCGACCAGACGCGCTGGCTGAGCCCGGGTTTTGCGCTGGCGGGTGCGGCGTCGCTGTATCTCGGGTATATCCTGATCGTCCCGGCTCTCGTCGTCCTCCTGGGCCGGCCGCTGGCCCGCCTGGTTGGGCCGCTGTTGGGCATCCGCCGCGAGTTGGCGGAGGATCAATTCGGCCGGGCCCCCTGGCGAAGCACCGGCGTCTGTTGGGTGTTGTTGGTCGGGCTCTCGTTGATCGTGTATATCGGCATCGGTTCGGAAGCCGTGCTGGCCATCTGGGATTTCCCGAGCCGGCTGCCCGAGGCGTTCGTCTGGTCGCAGCAGTACGTTCCCGGTCCCGTCGTCGAGCGCGTGAGACATGCCCCCGGCCTGCGCGACGTGACCATTATGACCGACGTGGATTGCGAGATCGCCACCCCCGACGCCGCCCCTACGTCGGAAACGGATGGGTTGATGAAGTGGCTGTTGCAGAAGGTCACCCGGCCGGTGTTCGTGGCGGCGGAACCGGGGCGAATCTACAACATTTTCAAGATCACGTTCATCGAAGGTGACGCGATGGACACCAAGGCCAAGTTCGCCCGCGGGGGCTACGTGCTGATTCCCGTGCAGACCTCGCGCACCAAGCAACTACACCTCGGCGATCACGTGACCGTAACCATCAAAGGAATCTCTGCAGACTTTGAAATCGCCGGGGTAATTCAATCGCCGGCGCTCGATCTGGCGGTCACCGCGTTTCAGGCGGAAAGCTACATGCAGTTCGCGTCGGCTAGTGCCCTGCTGGGTACACAGCAGGACCTGAAGGACAAGTTCGGACTCGACGTCGTGTCCCTGATCTTGGGCAATCTCGACCTACCTCCCACGCCGCTTCCGGACTGGTTTGAAAAGGACGGGCTTCCCGACGCAGCGGATGAGCGCGACCTGGCCACGCGTATGTTGGCCATCTCTGCGGTGGATGAAGTGCCGGAAGAGCGCGTGACGCT
>JAHJAR010000203.1 GCA_018814045.1 Planctomycetota bacterium
GCATCGCCGCCATCCCCATCAGCCAACTCGGCACGCTCCTCCCCGACCGCTGGCAACCCACCAGCACCGCCTGATCCCACGCGGCAACGCCCCCGATCACGAGCAATTGCTCTGCCCCACGCTCAACCCCCAACAACGTGGTTCACCGAACGCTTACGATGACTCGGGCGGGTCGCAGCAGTTGCGGTTTTGGGTGGATACCGACGACGATGGGGATCAGAAGCTATCCCAAAACTGCCCAGAACTCGGCGCCAGCACCGATTTGCGCGCGTAGGCCAGCGGTTTCTTCGCAATCGCTCCCTGACGGTCGCGGCTCGGAAAGCGTTTGGGGTAGGTTCTAGAGTGATGAGAGTATGCCTACCCGCGACTGTGTCGCCTGAAGCCCGTGGCACCTGGCGCCTGCCACCCGTCGTGTTGTAAGCTCTGCTGCGATGCCTGGTGACCACAGCGCGCGACGCCACGGGACAGACTGCTCGCTGGCACGTCCAGCGCTTCAACGGCGGCAGCTCAGAGCGATGCAAGACACGATTAGGTCAGGCGCCTTGGAGAGTGCGCGCGACCCAATACAACAGCGCCCGCAGGACAGCGCTGACTGCCTGCGGGCGTGCTCTGGTGGAAGAACAGGAGGCCTGTTTATCTGGCTGTCGTGCGGCGCTTTACAACTCGTCCGGGTCGATGCCCGCCCAGACGCCGAGGAACGGGCCGCCGAGTTGCTGGGGGGCGTTGTCCCAGCGTCCGCGCAGGATGCCCAGTTGCTCGCCGGCGTCGTTGTAGTAGTGGCCGCGGAAGACTGCTACGCCGTGTGTGCCCCAGCCGTACGTACCGCGGATGAAGCCGCGGAACTGACCCTCCTCGTCCACGTACTTGGCATAGAAGACGCCCAGTCTGTGCGCGTGCCGCCGGCCGGCGATGGTCTCGCCACTTGCGCTGGCCCTGTTACCGACGGCCAGTGCGGCACTGTCGTCATCGGCCAGCGCTTCGTAGCGCCCGAGCAGGACGCCGACCGCGTTTCCATTCCTGGTTCGCCAGTGGCCGCGCAGCCAGCCGTTGCCGTCGCTGGCCGCTTCGGTTTCATTTGGTGAATGGCCGGGCGCATGCCAGCCGCGCAGGAAACCATGGGGCGTGGTGGGATCGATGCAGAAATCATCCGCGGCCCGCTGCAATTGCAGGTCGGGCTCGTCGGCCAGCTCGGTCGCGTCCGGATCTATCGTCTCCGTCGCGTCGAGCACCTCGGCCGTGGCTGCGAATCCGCCGAAGTCAGCCGTCTCGAATTCGAATTCTGGCAGTGTGTCCGCTTTGTCACAGATGTTGAACGCCACCCACCAGCCGGCAAAGGTCCCGCCCTCGGTTTCCGGCTCGTCGGTCCAATGTCCCTTCAGGATACCCACCAGCCGGTTGTGCCGGTCGATCCAGTGTCCGAAGAAGAGCGTACGGCCGCCGTACGTGTGCCCATAGAAGCCGCGCAGCAACCCACGGAACTGCCCAGTATCGTCGATGAACTTGCCCCGGAAGCGGCCCCCGCTCGCCAACCCGACCGGCCAGCCATCGGGCAACGGGCCGAACTCGCCGCGCAACACTCCCTGGGGCTCGTCGTCGTGACTGAACCACTGCCCCCGGAACAGGCCGCCACTCGCATCCGAAGTGCTGTTCGGAATATCGTGCACGTACCGTCCGGCCAGTCGCCCCCAGTCGGCCGCCCGCCCGCCGAATTCCGTCTCGGCCTCGGCGAGGGCTTCTTCCTCGGTCAGTTCGACAGCGGTCGGCGCGACCTCGGTAAAGGCCTCGGCCTGTTCGCCGAAGAAGCCCGGTTCGTCATCGGTCGTTTCCGTCGCTTCCGTTGTGTCTCCCTCCACCAGGATCGCCAGCGCCTGATAGACATCCTTGTCGGCCAGTCCTTCAAGCCCGCCCAGGTTGTCGCCCAGTTGGTCGAGCAATCCTCCCGGCTGGCAGCCAATCAGCAGTATCGGTACTACCAGGACAGCGATCATCCTTGGCACAGCGCGCACCTTGACCATCTGCAATCTCCTCAACAAAGTAGCGGAGCCCGATCCTCTACACGTGACGGCCCCGGCCGGCACCGTCTTAACTTGCCCAACTCAGCCGTCTTGCTGTCGGGACAAACGAACCTCTCCAACGACTATTGCATATCTGTTCCGTTTTGCGGCCAGAGGGGAGCGGGGCGATCTGGTCGGCATCCGAGCCTGCTCCCACAACCATTCCATCGGCCGAAAAAAAGTCCGCTCTCGCCGGAATTCTGACATGCGCGTCAAGTCCCACAGGCGTCCCACTTAGCCAGCACACCAACGGTCACTCACCGCGTTTACGTGACGGCCCGCAGCATGTTGCCGATTGATCCGCAGCAGCGCGCCGGCAGAACGTGCCGGTTGAATTGTGCTATTATTCCGGCGGCGCGCTCGTCACCTGCCTGCGTGGCGCAGCGCTGCGAAGGAGTCACCGCATGAAAGCTGCACTTGGATTGCTGCTGTCACCGCTGCTCGTGCTGCCCACCAGCGCCCAGAACGTTGTTCACGTCAAAAACCTCAAGATCGTCTGCGTGATATATCGCGGCGATGCGGACAGCCGGCATTATCTCGACGGTCACGCCGTGCAACAGGCGAAGAACGGCGTCGAACTGGGCCGCCTCTTCTACTTCCGCAACAGTCACGCGCAGCTCAACTGCGAGCTGCACTGGCTCATCCGTGATCAGGCGCCACCCGACACGAGCGGCCCCACGATGGATCACATCGAGGCCGACCTGCGCGCCCACAACATCCGTCCCGGGCAGTACGACAGCGTCTTCGTCACCGGCGTTGGGCTGTCGGGCAATTTCGGCGGTTTCCGCTTTTCGGATGGCGCCGCCGGCTGCTTCGGACTACACGGCGTCCGCGGCAGCATGACGTGGTACCCCGAAGACGAGGCCGACGTAGCCTACGGCACGGCGTGGGTGTTCGTGCACGAATTTCAGCACGCGCTCGATCTTGTTACCGCCGAGGATTCCGACCGCCCCGACCTGCTGCACGCCCACCCCTACGTCGATCGTCAGGAAAAGTTCTTCAAAGGACTCTACCAGGGCGGCGAACATTTCGATTGGATCGCGCTGACGCTGCGCGAGTTCGACGGCTACGCCGATCTAAAGGGCATCACCAACGGCGTTCTCGAATGCGCCGACGCCGACGGCGATGGCCTGCCCGATCAGGACAAGCGTCTGCCAATGGACGAGAAGCGCTTCGGCTCCGACCCGACCAAGCAGGATACTGATGGCGATGGTCTCGACGATCTCGCCGAGTTTGTCGCCGGGCGCTATCGCAGCAGCGATCCCATGAACACAGACACGGACAACGATAGCCTGCTAGACGGGCGCGACCGCTACCCGCTGCTTCCCATCGCCGAGACTCTGGCGTATTCGCCGGGGGGGGGCAGCAGCGCCACCGTGCAGCCGTTGCTGCGAGGGGCGTTCGCACGCAACGACGCGGGCGGTGAGGTCGAGGTGCGCGGCGCATGGAACGAGGACGGGCTCTACTTCTACTTTCTCGGGCCCCGTAAGTTCGTCGTACACGCCAAGATCGACGGGAGTGCCGGGACGGGCTTCTGGGAAGGCGGGGACACGTACGTTCTGCGCATCGCAGACGAGACCGTCCAATTCGCCGGCCTGGGCCTGACGGGCGACGCACACGGCTCGATGGCACTGGCTACGCCGCAGCGCGCTGACAGATCGGAACAATGGGGCCTGTTCGCCCACATCTATGCCGGGCTCGGCCAGGGAATCAGCAAGGAAATCAACTACGGCGGAAAACGCGATGCAGACGACATCGTCGACGGCCTGACGCTGGTCGCGGGCCGGTCCGTCGCATTCAACTTCATCTTCGAGTTCGAGGACGGCACGCGCGCCTGCCTGACGCCGCATCACACGATGTACGCCGTGAAGCTCGATAAACCGGCGGACGCAGCGGCGCACCCGGTTCTCCGCTGCCCCGAAGCAACCAGCACAGACGTGCCGGTCGCGGAGGTGCTCGGCGTTCACGCGCGGGCCCAGGTCCAGATTGTTCGGTCGAATGAAGTCGTAAGTGCACCCGACGCGGTGGAGCAGATCGTCGGCGCGCGCATCGGCCCAGGCCCGGTCCGTCTGACGAAGATCAGAGCTGATGGCACGTACAAGCTCACCGCACGCACCGGCGACCAAAGGAGCTGGCCGGTTTTGCTGACGGTCGATCGCACCGCCGCAGCGCCGCGATTAACGCGCGCCGGCGCAACATTGAAGGCTCAGTGTGAGCCGCGCGCCGCCTGCGAGTTATGGTGGGGCATCGACGGCACGCCGGTCGCACCGCTGGCCGGCGCCACGGCGGACGAGAGCGGCACGGTCGAGTTCGCGCTATCCGACGACCTGCTCGCGGGCTGGCTCGTCACCGGCTTCGAGGGCAGCCGCTTCGAGAAGCCCGTGTTCGTTGAATCCTGGGATAAGATCGACCGCAATTTCCAGGGCGGCCCGGCCGACCCGCGTCTACCGGCGGATGAATTCTCGTACCGCTTCGAGGGCTTGCTAATGATCGACAAGGCGGGCCCGTGGACGTTCGAACTCGGCAGCGACGACGGCTCCCGGCTGTGGCTCGATGACGAACCGGTCATCAACCACTGGGGCCATCACGGGTTCACCACGCGCACGGCCTCGGTCGAACTGGCCCCAGGACCGCACCGCGCCCGCGTCGATTACTACGAGCTCGATGGCTGGGCCGGGATCACGCTCCGCGCCGCGCCCCACGGCGAGGGCCTGAGTGCGGCACTCCCCATCCGTGGGGCGCCTCTACCGCTGGACGACATACAGCTCTTCGGCCTGCAAACCGACCGGCTGGGAAACCGCTCCGACTTCAGCGCTCCGGTCGACGGCAAAGGGTAACGGCACCCACGGCGCCTCCCGGCAGGCGCGAGTCGAAGCCCGCGGCTGGTTGTGTTGCACAATCGCGAGCCGCCGCTCAATCCGCATACTCGGCCTTGACATCGTCGAACCAAACCGTTCCCGGGCCGTAGATTTGCAGCCCAATGACAATCTTCTGCGTACCCTTCGGAATAGACAACGTGCCGGAGTAGCGTTTCCAATCGTGGCTCGCCGGCTCATCGCCGGCCTTTTTTGCGCCGATGTAGGCCGCCCATTCGTGTGACCACTTGCCATCCGCGTTTAGGAACTGCACATCCAGAATCGCCTTGTGCGCCTGGCGGGCCTTGACCAACGCGCTCAGCGCGAGCTTTGACGAGTCACCGCTGTGGGCAACACTCTGCGTCCACTGGGCAATTGGAAAGAAGCGCTTGGCGGTCTTCTTCAGGCACAGGCTGGACTTGCTCTTGTGGCCCACCTTCTTGTCCCAGATGTACGTCACCCCCGGAACCTGGGCGCCCTGCTGCCAACCGCTCGGCGCCTTGTCACCCTCCTCGAACCCGCAGTTGTCCAATGCGAGTTGCCGATCCGCCTGCGTCGAGCTTTCGCTCTCGGCCGCGCGATCCTGGGCGCGTGCATCCCACGGATACGAGAACGCCAGTACCAGGCCAGCCAGGCCAACACATGCGTGCAGCGTCTTGGTCGCCAGTGTCGAAGCGCTCCGATTACTCATGACAATCTCCCTTGCGAAGCTTGGTCACCCGGCCGTTACCCGGACACAGGTTGATCTTCCTTGCCGTCCGCATTCCGCGGCGTACTTGCCAGACGCGGCAGGCTTCCAGGTTCCGCGTCCATATCGTATAGGCGAGTTGTCGGCCCGTGGCGCCACGCGCAAGTGTCACGAATTTTCCGACCGCGCATGAACGAGCTATGATGGGCGTGAGGAATACGCTCACCGGGTTGGCAAAATGGGCACAGCCGAGCAACAACAGATAGCGCGCGCGATCGCCGGCGACCACGGTGCCTTGGGCGATCTCCTGGGGCGGTTTGGCGGCCAGGTCGCCGGCCTGATCGAAGGGCAGATCGGCGCGCAGTGGCGCTCCGTGCTCGATGTCGATGACGTCATGCAGGTGACGTACCTCGAGGCGTTTCTGCATATTGACCGGCTGGCCAAGGCCGACGAGCGTACGTTTCTCGCCTGGCTGCGGCGAATCGCCGAGAACAACCTGCGCGACGCCCTCCGCGGCCTGCAATGCGAAAAGCGGCCCCCGCCCCACCGTCGACTGCGCCCGCCGCCCGAGTGCGACACCAGCCTGGATCTGCTTGAGCTGATCGGCGCGTCGACGACGTCCGTGGGGCGCGAGGTGGGGCGCGGCGAAGTCGGGCACCTGCTGGAAGGCGCGTTGCGCCGGCTGCCGGTTGACTATGCCGCAGTTCTGCGACTCTACGATCTGGACGGGCTTTCCGCCCCAGAGGTTGCCCGGGAAATCGGGCGTTCACGTGGGGCGGTGCACATGCTGCGGGCCCGGGCGCTGGTGCGACTGCGCGAGCTGTTGGGTTCCGAGTCGAAGTTCTTTAGCGATGCACCGTGACTGAGCCGCCGCGAAACTCGCCTGCTGAAAGAAGCCCCGAACGATCGAGAGCCACGATGCGCGACGAACACCAGCCTGCGAATGACACCTCCGCCGAGCAGCGCCGCAAGATGATCGACGCGGCCCGCCAGCAGGTCGAGCAGGCCCAACAGCAGACGGACACGCACGCCGCATCGGACGGAGCCCGGCTGGGAGCCGCCGACTCGAGCGCCGGCCAGCAGCTACCGCCCGACTCGTTCCCAGGGTACGAAATCGTGCGCGAGATTCACCGTGGCGGCCAAGGTGTCGTATACCTCGCCCAGCAAACCTCGACGCGGCGCGCGGTAGCCATCAAGGTCATCCGGGAAGGACCGTTCGCCGGGCAGCACGACCAGGCCCGCTTCAAGCAGGAAGTGCGTATTCTCGGCCAACTCAACCACCCGGCAATCGTCACGATTCACGATAGCGGCCTGGCGGCCGGATCCGCGTATTTCGTGATGGACTACATCCCCGGGCAGCCGCTCGATGCCTACGTCGCCGACGAGAAACCCTCCGTCGCGGCCCTGCTAGAACTGTTCGCGACCATCTGCGACGCCATCAGCGCCGCCCACGTCAGCGGCGTGATTCACCGCGATCTGAAACCCAATAACATCCGCATCGCCACAGACGGGCGTCCCAATGTCCTCGACTTCGGCCTGGCCAAAATCGCCGTTGACCAGCCCCGCGAACCCGCGCAGCCGCAGACCATGACGGCCACGGGCCAGTTCGTGGGCTCGCTGCCCTGGGCCAGCCCCGAGCAGGCCGCCGGCCTTCCGGCCCGGATTGACGTGCGTAGCGACGTCTATGCGCTCGGCGTGATTATGTACCAGATGCTGACCGGCCGTTTCCCCTACCCCGTGACCGGTTCCATTCGCGACGTACTCGACCACATCCAGAACGCCCCCCCTACCCGACCCAGCACGATCACGCGCCAGATCAACGACGAGATCGAGACCATCGTGCTCAAGTGTCTCAGCAAAGACCCCGAGCGCCGTTATCAGAGCGCTGGTGAGTTGGCTCGCGACGTCCGGCGTTACTTGAACGGTGAAGCCATCGAGGCCAAACGTGACAGCGGCTGGTACGTGCTCTGCAAGACGCTCCGCCGCTACAAAATGCAATCCACGATCGCCGTGCTCTTCCTGCTGTTCGGGATGGCCACCGGAATTGGACTGGCCGCACTGTACCAACAGGCGGTGGTCGCGCGGCGCGAGGCCGAGGAACAAGCCCGAATCGCCTGGACCCAGGCTGAGAATGCCGCCGCCATTCTGCAGCAGATGACGGCTGAGATAGACTCACAGGACGCCCCCGACGTCGCCGGCGTACCGGTCCAGCCCCGATTGGCGGGCGACGACCCGGACCAACGCTACTTCCTCATCGGTCCCCGGCCGGGCGCTCCACCGCCGCCGCATGGCTACCGGCTCCTGATCGTCCTGCCCGGCGGAGACGGCAGTGCCGACTTCCTCCCATACGTTCGCCGCATATTCAGCCACGCTTTGCCCGACGGCTATCTGCTCGCCCAGCCGACGGCCAAGGCCTGGACGGCGCAGCAGTTCGAGCAGCTCGTGTGGCCGACCCGGCAGAATCCCTGGCCGGACATGCGGTACTCGACCGAGGATTTCGTCGAAGCCGTGATCGAAGACATCCGCCAGACTCACCCCGTGGATGCGCGTTATGTCTTCGCCTTGGGTTGGTCCTCAGGCGGGCCTCCCACGTACGCGCTTTCGTTACAGGAATCGACGCCCATCACCGGGGCGTGCATCGCGATGTCCACCTTCCGGCTCTCAACCCTCCCGGAGCGAGCTGATTGTGCCGGCCGCCGCTTTGTCTTGCTTCACTCACCGGACGACCGCTTGATCCCCATTGAGGCGGCCCAGCGCGCCCGCGACGAGCTTCACCGCCGGGGAGCCAACGTCACGTTGATCGAGTATCCAGGTGGACACGGGTGGCACGGCGATGTGTACGGCAACATCCGCCGCGCAATCCGCCTGTTGGAGGGCCGTCCAAGCACCGCCGAAATGGAGCTGCGCATTGGCCCGGCGGCGCCGCAGCAGCCCACTGCACACGTGGGGAACCTGCTCCGCAACGGTGGGTTTGAGGAGGGTCTCGCGATTTGGCAGGTGCGCGACGACTCTGACCAACTGAACGTCAGTGTGGACAAGACTGCCGTCTGCGCGGAGCGGCAATCACTGCGAATCACGAAACCAGGTACTGCATCCAGCGCCACGCTGCGCGATGACGCATCCCCTCTGCCAACCAGCGGAAGTGTCACAGTGTCCGCCGCAATCAAGGCCGATCAAGTCGGCGAAGCGTGGCTCAGGTTCGTGTTCTATGACCGGGCCGGCGCAGTGCTCACCCCGGTGGCGGATATCGCGCGCTTGCACGGCACTTTTGACTGGACCGAATTCGAAGACACCTTCGACGTGCCGCCTGCGGCCCACTCCGCCGCCGTCCTGTTCGTCATGATGCGCGACGGGACCGCCTGGCTGGATGACGTATCTGTGAAGCCAGAATGACGGCCGGTGGCGGGCCGTGCAGCGCGACATCCTCGATAGAGCGATTCGCCTTCAGAATATGGCGGCCGAACTCTGTCTCGGCCGTGGAAGACAAGTTGGTCTTCTATGTTCGGGACAGAGCCGGGACGTTACATCAACGAGGCCATGCAAGACGCTCCAGCTCTGCGGAGGCGACGTGAAGAAACCGCACGCCCGGGCCGGCGTGGCTCGGGCGTGCGGCTGGTGCATTTCCGACGGCAGCGACGCGGTGCCGCGTCGTTTACTCGATATCCTCGTCGATGTTCGTCGAGAAGGCCGACGACGTGGTATGCGCCGCGGCCGCTATCGGGCTGTCCTGCTCATCCGCCAGCGTGGGAATCTCCTCGTCGGCGTTCTCGTCCGCCAGATCGTCGAAGCTGGTACTCGACTCGCGCATGGTGGAGCCGATGCGCGGCCAGGAGGTGTTCGAACGCCGCCGCGCCCGCGTCTTCGTCTCGGACAGGGCGACACGCACCTCGGCGAAGGCCTTCTTGACGCTGGTCAGCGCCGATTCCGCGTCGCGGTTGACGTTCCGCAACGAGGTCATCTCGCATTCGTAGTACTGCCGCTGTTCGGACAGGCGCGCATTCTCGCGTTCCAGGTGCGTGATCTGGGCCTGCAAGCTCTTCTTCTCGTCGCGAATCGCATCCAGCTTGTCGGTCAGTGCCTCCTGCACGCGCAGCATCTGCTGAGCCCGATCGTCCGCGTTGCGCACGCTGATCTGGAGTTGATGCCGGCTGGCGATCGTGCCTTCCAGGGCCGCCTGCGTCTCCTGTAGCTTGCTGAGCAACTGCCCCCGCTCTTCCAGGGCGTCGCGCTGGGCGCGCTCCAGTTCATCCATCTTGGCACGCAGGTCTCTGACATCCGTGCGCAGACCGTCGCGCTCCTTGCGCGTCGCCCACAGGTCTTCCAACTGCTTGTTGGCGGCCTTGAGCTCGTTCCGCAAGCGCAGGTTCTCCTTCTCGCTGCGGTTAAGCTGCTCTTCCAGCCGCTGAATGCGCCCGTTGGCGTCGCCGACCTCTTCCTCGAGCTGCGAGACCTCCTGCCGCACCTGCTCCAGCGCGTCGGTGCGGGTCTGGAACGCGACTACCTGCCACTCCAGCTCCTGCACGCGCCGATTGGCGCTTTGCAGTTGCGCAGTGGCTTCCTTCAGATCGCGTTCGAGCGCCTCGCGGATCTCCTGGTAGCGATCGAGCTGGTCCTCGAGCTCGTTGATGACGGACAAGACGTCGTCTCGCTCGTCCAGGAAGGTCTCCTGCAACTTCTGCGGGGCGACCCGCGCTATCTGCTCGTCTCCGCGCAGCGCACGCAGAGGCTCTTGCTGCGACGCGTCCGCCGACTTCGCTTCCGTCGACCTAGCGATGCTAGCCTCCATCTTGCTCACCGCGGCATCGATCGGGTTCTTGCCGTTGCCGGTCTGACCGATCGTATCCGCCGTCTCGCTCGTGCGTTCTTGCGACTCGTTGGACTCTTTCGAGTTTCGTCGTGAACGGGTGTTTATCCTGTCCATTGCTTGCTGGTCCCTGAGGTACCGACGAGTGCCCACGGGTCCGCTTCCGGCTCGAGGCCGCGGCATTCCGTTGCCCACGGCCCATCCACGGAAACTGGTTCCGACTGGTGTAGACTATCGGCCCGGTCTGATGGTCGTCTTGACTCACCTTTTATCGCCCCGCCCGCCGTGCCTTTTCCTGGATCATGTCGCCCCCGCCCACCCCCGCGCCGCTTCCCGGCAAACGACACATCATGGGCTGCCTTTACGCTGTCCGAACGGCTGCTATACTAGCGCTGACAGCCCCCTGTGCAGAGCGGGGCGCAGGACCTGCGTGGTGGATGCGACGCGGGCGAAACGGTGGCGTAGCTCAGTTGGTTAGAGCGTGGGATTCATAACCCCAAGGTCGACGGTTCAAGTCCGTCCGCCACCATTAGCGCAACTCACTGCCTGATAGCCGCTTAGCCCCCACCCGCTATCACGGCCGGCCCTGCGCGGCGGCCCCCGTTTCCCGGACTATGAATGACCCAGGCGGGCCACCCCGGAGTCGTAACCGCAGGATCGCTGTGCCCCCCGCTATCGTCGGGCCGGCACCCATAAACGGCGAGCCGGGCGGCGATGCAACCGCCGCCCGGCCATCTTAACGGTTCAACGGATCCGTTACTACCAAGGATACACCAACACTGCCCCAGAAACAACGCGGACAACGCGCTCACGCGGGTGCCTGCGCTCTGCTTCGCCGGCCTGTCCGTCGTTCCAATCTGTGACCGGGAACGTGGTTATCTGCGCCTCACGCTGTCGCGTCTAACGCCGCTTGGTCAACACGGTCCCCTCATGCTCGAGGATCAACGCGAGCGCTTCTTCCGCATCATCGATCTCGCGCAGCCGAGCCGGCAGGTCGGTCGTCGTGAACATCAGCGCCAGCCGCGCCAGAACCCCCAGGTGGGCGCGCTCGTCGTGGCTAAGGATCAGCACGAACAGGTACGTAAGTCGGCCATCGGGACCGCCGAATGGCAGACCTCCGGGGACTCGTGCCAGGCAAAGCAAGGGATCGGCCGTCGCGTAGGGCAGCGGGCGGCGCGGATGCGGCAGCGCGATGCCCTTTGGCAAGGCCGTCGTCCGCAGGGCCTCACGCTCCTCGATCGATTCGATCAGACCGGCCGGGTCGTAAACCAGTCCGGTGCGCTCGGCCAGCCGCACCAGCTCCCGCAGAACCGACGGCCGCGACCTGGCCGGCAAGTTCATATCCACCGCCTCTGGCGCCAGCAGGTCCCCCACTATCACTTCGTCGCGCCCACGGGCCATGGCGCGCTCGAGATCACGGATCTGCTGCTCATCGAGCGTGTGCATCTCGCGCTGTAGCCAATCGAGCATCTGGGCCCGGTTGAAACGCCACTCACCACGCACGCACTGTCCGGGCAGACGGCCCCGCTCAGCCAGACGCTTCACCTCGCGCACATCGATTCCGATATGCACCGCGAGTTCTTGCAGCGTCATGTTGCGGTACGGCATCGCCGTTCCCCTACGTCTCACGCAAGCCCGTTCACCGCCCCGCAACTCCGCGCGACGGGCGCGGGGGCGGCCACATCATTACATTTCTCGGCCGGATATACCGGCGGCGTCAACTTCCTTCTGACTTGCGCTCACGCGCGACGCCGGGCCTAATCGGACGGTCAGCCGCGACACAACTCCGCTGCCCTGCCGTCACGCGCCAGAGGGTTACGATACAGCCCCTACAGCCGGCCAAGCCCGCGCAAATAGTCAGCCGAGGCGGCGACCCGCTCGCAGACCAGCCGCTCGGTCGGCGTCTCGCCCTCAATCCCCTCTATCTCCAGCGTACACGGCCCGGCAAAGCCAACGTCATCGAGTACTGCGAAGATTTCGGGAAACTTCACCACGCCCGTCCCCAACGCCGGGAAGTACCAATGCCGATAACCCCCATCCGTGTCCTTCAGATGCACGGCACCAACGAACTCCGCTACCTGGCGCAGCTCGTCCACTGCGTCCACGTCGCGGTTGTAGAAGTACACGTTCGCCGTGTCGAAGTTCACTCGCACCTGCGGGTGCGCCACCGCCTCCATCGTCCGCCGACCTACCTCTCCGTTCGTTAGCAGGTCGGGGTGCGTCTCGAGCACGATCGTCACACCGTTCTCGCCGGCCACATCTCCCGCCTCACGCAGCCGCTGGTACGCCGTCTCCAGCGGCGTGTCGCCGGCCTTCACCGACACAAACATGTACCGCGTGCCCAGCGCCGCGAACGCTGGCATCTGGGCGCGGATGGCGGCGGCAATGTCCGCCCGGGCGACATCGCATTCCCCGTGCAGAGTGCTGGCACTCAGGCCGAAACGCTCCAACTCGGCCTTGGTGGACTCGATGTTATCGGGCGCTGGCACCGGGATCTCGACGCACTTGACGCCCAGCCCCGACAGGTGCTCGTAGGCCAGCGCTGCGAAATCGCCGTAGCTGGCCACCCTGCACGCGATCACGCTTCCTGCCATGGCTTGCTCCTGGGAACCATGCGAGTCGTAACGAAGCACTGCAGCGGTTCCAGTTCTTCTGTAGCGGCCGAAACCTGCATCGGCGCAGGTGTAAACGTCCGGCACGGAAAGGGTGGCGCAGGCGTCAGGCCTGTTTGAACCTCGGGCGGGACGCCCGAGCCACCCATCAATTGAGCCTCGACAGAGCACCCGTGCTCTGCCACAGCTCATTTGCTGGAGTAGCCTGAACCGAGCCGCGACCGTCAGGGAGTGGATACACGAGTTCCCCTGATACCGCAGCCAACCGCTTCCTGACGGGCGCGGCTCGGATTACCCGTCGATTCACCTGTGACGGGGCCACCAGCCGTACCGGCTACTCCAGAATGCGTCTGATCAGATAGAAGACGCCGCCGGTTGTCAGACCGGAGAAGACCGCCGTCCAGACAGCGGCCGTTTCGGTGCAGCCGGGGACCTGCATCAGGAACGCCCCGCTACCGAGCAGCACCGTCCATTTTTGCCACGAAACCTTGCGCATGGTTCAGTTCCTATCCTCGCCACCCAACTCGTCCACTCTGAGCCCGCAACTATTGCGCCCGCTGCGGCCTTCGTCAACCGCCCGGGCGGGAAACAAAGCTGGGTGTGGAATGAGCCGCAGGCTTCAGCCTGCGCGGCGCCGCGCGGGCTGAAGCCCGCGGCTCGTCGACCAAACTTATGCGACGAACTCCTGAGACAGGACACTAGCAGGCCCCTTTCTTGCGGTCTGCTGATCCGGGTCGGCCACATCGACCGGGCGAACACAGCCCTTGCAACTGGGTGCCATGGCCGACGGCTGTTTGCGTCGGCATGCGCATGCCCACGCGAAAAGCCGATGGCATGGCACCCAAGCCGGGTTGGGACCTAGCCCCGAACATGCTAGAATAACGGCAGCATCCACCTCTCGCGGGAACTGGCTGGCAGGAGGGCAGAGGCCATGCAAATCAGATTCGCACTCGCTTGTGCGAGGATCCCTTCTCGCACCGTGCTTAGCAGATTCTGGACAGCGATCCTGACGGCGATCTTCCTGGCGGCCGCCGCGCCGGGGCAGACCACCTGGTACGTCGATGACGACGCCCCGAACGACCCCGGGCCGGGCGATCCGACCGTGAGCGACCCGGACGAAAACGGCTCGCCAGATCACCCCTTCGACGCGATCCAGGACGGAATCGACGCCGCCGTGGACGGCGACGAGGTTGTCGTGCTCGACGGCACCTACACCGGCGTCGGCAACCGCGACCTCGACTTCGGCGGCAAAGCGATCACCGGGCGCTCGGCGAGCGGCGACCCGAGCACGTGCATCATCGACTGCGAGAACAGCGGCCGGGGCTTCTACTTCCACAGTGGCGAGACCCTCAACACCGTCGTGGACAGTTTCAAGATCACGAACGGATCTGCGGGGGACGGCGCTGGTATCTACTGCTACCACAGCAGCCCGACATTCAAGAGTTGCGCCTTCGAATCCAATTCAGCCTATGACGGCGCGGGCATGTACAACTACAGCGGCAGCAGTCCCCTGCTGATCGACTGCACGTTTGACGGAAACACGGCGACCAATTATGGCGGGGGGATCTTCAACGACAATGGCTGCAACCCGACTCTGGTAGACTGCCGTTTCAGCGCAAATTCGGGTATCGGCGCTGGCGGGATGGCAAATACACACTCCAGCCCGACGCTGACCAACTGCACCTTCAGCGAGAACCTGGCGACGGGCGGGCACGCTGCCGACGGTGCCGGGATGTTCAATTGGGAATGCAGTCCGACGCTGACTAACTGCAGCTTCAGCGGCAACGGGGCCGACCGGACCGGCGGCGGCATGTGCACCTACAGCGGCAGCCCTACTCTGACCAACTGTACCTTCAGCGACAACGCTGCCACCGACGGCGGCGGCATGTACAGCGACTGGGGCAGTAGCGGCCCAACGCTGATCAATTGCACGTTTGTCGGCAACTCAGCGGCGAATTACGGCGGCGGGATGTACAACTTTGTGGCCAGTCCGACGTTGGTCAACTGCATGTTCAGTGGTAACGCAGCTTTAAAGGGCGGCGGGATGTATAACATTGACTATCCTGGCGTCGTCCCAGCGATCACCAATTGCACGCTCTCCGGGAACGCCGCCGATTCTGGGGCTGCCATCTTCTGCGGTTATAGCATCGCGACGATCACGAACTGCATTCTCTGGGGCGACACGCCAGAGGAAATCCATGTCGATTCCGGCAGCCCTGTCGTGACCTACTGCGACGTCCAGGGCGGCTGGAGCGGCACCGGCAATATCGACGACGATCCCCTCCTTGTTGATCCCGCCAACGACGACTACCACCTAGCCGCAAGCTCCCCGTGCATCGACACAGGCGACCCGAACTTCGTCGCCGCGCCCGACGAAACCGACATGGACGGTGAATATCGACTCTGGGATGGCGACAGCGTCCTCGGTGCGCGCGTTGACATGGGCGCCGACGAATTCGGCTCGTACCGCTATGGCGACCTGAACTGCGACGGCACCGTCAACGGCTTCGATATCGACGCCTTTGTCGCCGCGCTCAAGGGGCCGGCGTACTACGATCCAGTCTATCCCGACTGTGACCTGGTTCTCGCCGACATCAACGCCGACGGCGCCGTGAATGGCTTCGACATCGACCCGTTCATCGCACTGCTGATCGGCGGATAACGTCTGCGTTGGAAGACCTGCATCTGTGCGCGGCTGAGCCGACCCGGCCCGCACAGCGGACCCTACGGAATGCCCCGCCGCGAGCGCGTCCGCCGGGCGCGGTTTCGGCCCGTTGCGGCCGGCCCGTCCGCCGGACCGCTGCGAGGTCGGAAATCGGGCCTTGCAGCCACCCCGCGGGCGGCTATACTACGAACAGAGCCGGCGTGTGCCGATTCTCTCCAGGTCGGTGGACGGCGACGGGGAGTGTGTGTAAACAGTCTCCCCCTGCCACGGCGGGTTCGGGCTGTGCGGGCGTGGTGTGGCCGCGCCGAACCGGCTCGCCCCAAAGCGGGCGGCGTCAGCCGGGCAGACTGGCCAGCGGCGCGCCGGTTGCGGTCGTAACGTCGTAAGCGAATGCGACAGAAAGGGTTGAGCGTGCATGATTAGGGTCAAGATTCGCAGTAACGAATCCATCGAGCAGATGGTCCGCCGCTTCAAGAAGCTGTGCGAAAAAGAAGGCCTGACGCGTGACATCAAGCGCACGAGCTACTATGAGAAACCGTCCGAGCGTCGCCGGCGCCGGGCCCGGAAGTCCATGAAGCGCATCGTGCGGGACACGGAGCCTTGACCCAGACTTCCGACGCCGCTCTGCCCCCCCCCGAAATGGAAAGCTGATCCCCGCGGGCTGGTGGATGCTGCACATTGGCAATCCGCGCCCGCGGCTTTGTTTGCACCCCCGTTTCGAGTAAATTGGCCGATTCTTCCGCGAGCCCCCGCGCTGGCGCGTCTGGTGGGTGTTCCGTGGAGATGTGTCTCCGTCAGCGTCCCTGATGAGCCGAACAAGGAGCCAAGCCGTGACCGGTTCGAGCCGTTTTCCCAGGACCACAATCTGTTGGGTTCTCATCGCTTTGGCGGCCGTCGTCGTGCTGCCGACCTTGGCGCTTGCCCAGGAAGGAGCGGAGGTCGGGCACGTTGCCCGTCCCAGCATTCCGATCTGGTGGTGGATCGCTCCGGTGGCCGCCATCATCGCCCTGGTCTTCGCGATGAAGTTCTACAAGGAGGTCCAGGCCAGCGACGAGGGTGATCCCGACATGATCGAGATCGCCGGGCACGTCCGCGACGGCGCGATGGCCTACCTGAAACGCCAGTACAAGGTGGTCACGGTGGTCTTCATCGTCCTGGCCCTGATCCTCGCCTTCATGGCCTTCGGGCTGAAGGTTCAGAACCCCATCGTGTGGTTCGCGTTTCTCACCGGCGGGTTCTTCAGCGGCCTATGCGGCTATCTCGGCATGCGCACCGCCACCATGGCCAGCAACCGCACGGCCGCCGGCGCCCGTAAGAGCCTGAACGATGGCCTGCGGGTCGCGTTCCGCGCCGGCGCGGTGATGGGACTGGTCGTGGTCGGCTTCGGCCTGATCGACATCACCGGCTGGTTCCTCGTGCTGTACAAGCTCGCCCCGCAACTCGGCACAGAGCTGCACCTCTCGACGATCACCGTCATCATGCTGACGTTCGGCATGGGCGCGTCGACGCAGGCGTTGTTCGCGCGTGTCGGCGGCGGGATCTACACCAAGGCCGCCGACGTCGGGGCCGACCTGGTCGGCAAGGTTGAGGCCGGTATTCCCGAAGACGACGCGCGTAACCCGGCCACCATCGCCGACAACGTCGGCGACAACGTCGGCGACGTCGCCGGCATGGGCGCCGACCTCTATGAATCCTATTGTGGCTCGATTCTCGCCACGGCCGCACTCGGCGTAGCCGCTGCCGCGGCACTCTTCGGCTCTGAGACCAGCGCCCAAGCCACCGAGGCGGCGATCCGCTTCCTGGCGACGCCGATGGTCCTGGCCGGCATCGGCATCATCCTCTCGATCGTCGGCATCTACCTGGTCAAGAGCGAAGAGAAGGCCACGATGGCCGTCCTGATGAAGGCCCTGAACCGCGGCATCTGGGGCAGCAGCATCCTGATCGCCCTGGCTGCCGGCCTGGTCTGCTACCTCCTGCTCGGCGAGATCGAGGGCGTCAGATGGTACGGCGTGTGGGGCAGCATTCTCGCTGGGCTGATCGGCGGGTTAATCATCGGCTTCTCCACCGAGTACTACACCAGCTACGACTACAAACCCACGCGGCAGATCAGCGCCCAGGCCATCACCGGCCCGGCCACGATCATCATCGGCGGCATCGCCGAAGGCATGAAGAGCACCTGGGCCGCCCTGGCGACGATCATCGTCGCCATCCTGCTGGCCTATACGTTCGCCGGCGGCGGGCATGAGTTCACGCTGGGTCTGTACGGCGTCGGCATCGCCGCCGTCGGCATGCTGGCCACGCTCGGCATTACGCTTGCCACGGACGCGTACGGCCCGATCGCAGACAACGCCGGCGGCAACGCCGAGATGACCGGCCAGCAGCCGCATGTGCGCGAGCGGACCGACGCCCTGGACGCCCTCGGCAACACGACCGCCGCCACCGGCAAAGGTTTTGCCATCGGCTCCGCAGCACTCACGGCCCTGGCCCTGCTGGCGGCGTATGTCGAGGAGGTGCGCTTCGGCCAGCTTTACGAGTCGCGCGACAGAGTCGTGGCGGCGTTTGAGGCGCCCACACCCGAGCAGGCGGTCTATCTCGGGTTCGGCAAGTTCGGAACGTGGGCCAAGGGTCGCGAGAAGGAGAACGAGCCCGGCCAGTGGGAGGAGTTGGCCACCGAGGAGGTCATGGCGTTCATGGCGCTCGATGTGCCAGCCGAGATCAAGGACGGGCTGAAGCGCGGTGAGACGAAAGTCACGCTCGGTCCCGACGGCAGCAAGAACACCCAGTTCATCAGCACGGGCACGCTGCCCGACGGTAGCACGATCTCGCTCGTGCCCTCCCGGCGCGCCTCGTTGCCCCAGTTCATGTCGTTCTACGACGTGACGCTGATGAACCCGAAGGTGCTGTGTGGCCTCTTCTCGGGTGTGCTGCTGGCGTTCCTGTTCTGCTCGCTGACGATGAAGGCGGTCGGCCGGGCGGCCAACAGCATGATGATCGAGTGCCGCCGGCAGTTCGAGAAGGTCCGCCAGGCGCTGCGCAACGAGGGCAAGGACGAAGCCTTCGTGCAGAACACGGATAACTGGCCGAAGCACGTCGAGGTCGAGGGGCACAGGTACCCCGACTACGCCAACTGCGTGCACATCTCGACCGCCGGCGCCCAGCGCGAGATGATCTTCCCGTCATTGCTGGCAATCATCGTGCCTGTGGTGGTGGGTCTGCTGTTCGGTGTGAGCGGTGTAATGGGGTTGCTGGCCGGCGGCCTGACCAGCGGCTTCGCCGTCGCGATCTTCATGGCGAATGCCGGCGGAGCCTGGGACAACGCCAAGAAACTCATCGAGACCTACGGCAAGATCACGGCACAGCAGGTAGTCGACGACAAGGCCATCCAGGACAAGCTGCCACCGACTATCCGGGCGGAACTCCTGAACCGGGCCAAGCTGGCCGTCAATGCCGGCCGCCCCAACGCGATTGTGTACGGTAAGGGCTCCGAGGACCACAAGGCTAGCGTTGTTGGCGACACCGTCGGCGACCCATTCAAGGACACCTCCGGCCCCAGCCTCAACATCCTCATCAAGCTGATGAGCATGGTGAGCGTCGTGTTCGCCGGCCTGATCGTGAAGTTCGCGCCGCAGATCGGCGCGCTGCTCGGGTTGGATTAGCGGCCCTGGCGCCTGAATGGTCGCCACGCGACAACGGCCTAGCGCCCCCCGCGAACCGTCGCGCCGCGCGATGTCGCACCTGCGTCCTGAAGCGGCTGGGCTCTGGCCCGGCCGCCGATCGCATTAAGACACGCGTCCCCGGCACAGTGCAACGCACCGAGAACTCGCGTGCAGTCTCGCGGCGTTTCCAGCGTCCCAGCGCCATCGTACAATCATGACCATGAGCGAAACCGAGCAGAGCAAGCAACGACCCGATCCGGCCGGCGATGCGAACGATGGCTTGCGCTTCGCCGTCGATGTGGCCCGCATCGCGGCCGACAACCGCACCGGGGCTGTCGCCGTGCTCGATCTGCGCGGGCTGAGCAACCTCACGGACTTCTTCGTGATCGGCACCGGCACGTCAGACCGGCAGATGCGCGCCGTGCTCGACCTGATCGCTGAGCACGCCCGGCAGGTCGGCCGCCAGCGCTTCAATGTGGCCAACACGCGTGAGGCAACCTGGATACTGGCGGACTACATCGACGTCGTGGTGCATCTGTTTGACGTGCAACACCGCGAGTACTACGACCTCGACAGCCTCTGGGGCGACGCCCCACAGATCGCCTGGCAACGTGATCCGGCGGCGGACAACAACGACCAATCACCCACAGGGCCGTAGAAGCTACGGCGCAACTGCCTGGCACAGGCTGCGATTTGAACTGCATTCGCGCGGTCGCGGCGGGAGAAGACGACCGCCCGGGCAGTGGAGTTGCCCGGGCGGTCGTCGCGTTCTATGTGGGTCGATCCTAGGGGGCCGGTCACCCGACCCATGCGGCAATGGCTTGGGGGGTCGTCGCGGCGCCTTACTGCTGATTACCGGGATCCTGCTCCAGCATCTTCCGCAGGTACTTGTTCTCGCGGCGGGTCGCCTCGAGGTCGAACAACAGATACTTGATCGAGAGCCGCAGAAAGTCGATGCTCTCGTTCAGGCTACGAACGCTCTTCTTGATATCCTCGTGACGTTGCTTGGTCTCTGCGGCCAGTTGCCGCAACCGGTCGCGCTCGCCCTCCGGCAGACTCTCGATCTGCTCTACGAGTTCTCCCAGCTTCTTGTGGAACGTCGCCTCGTCCATGCTTCTTTCCTCCTCGGAAAATACGGGAGGCTGTGGGTCGATTACGGCCGAGCTCCCGGACGAACCCGCGTCGTCCAGCGTAGCGACGCCAGATTGTAGGCCGACATTTCGCCCCACGAGATCGATCCCGGCGTGAGTCGGACACTTGCTTTACCAGGCGACGGCCGGTAGCGCATTGCGCCCGCGCGGACAGGCCAATTATGGGAAGGCCCGGTGCTTTTTTTGTGAGGGCCCCGCGTTTTCGCCGCCATTGGCGTGCGGCGCACTCGCTGCCGGCTTGTGATCCGGATCCGCGAGTGGGTCGCAACCGCGGCCAGAATCCGGTTCCAGACGCAGCCGGTTCGTCGCTTTTGGCGTCGGTCTTGTCATTATCGGGCGCGTCGTGACTGGCAGCGTGCGCGACAAAACTCAACCGCCGACGGTTTTCGCACTTGAGCGACGCGGCCACATCCGATACACACACGCGTCTTGAGAATGCGAGGTGAGTCGATGGAATTGCCCCAGACCCAGTTCAACGTCCTGACGCATCTGGCTGGCAGGGATGGTCCCGTGCGGATGCCCGATCTCGCGGCTGCTCTGCACTGCGATCAATCGCCCGTGGTGGCTGCGTGTGCCATGCTGGCCGAGCTGGGGTTCGTTCTGGCCGAGGAGTCAGGGTACGACGAACTGCGTCTGGGCCCGGCGGCGCTGGAGCATCTCGACGGTCCGCTGCCGGAACGCGTCATCATCGGCGTGTTGGCAGCGCAGGGCGGGGAGTGTCCCCTTACAGACGTGCCCAACCACTGCGACCTGGTGGCCAGCCAAGTCGGACAATCGCTACGCTGGCTCAATCAGCGCGGCTGGGCTCGCAAAGACGGCGGCACGCTGAAGCTGAGCGACGCAGGCCGCGCTGCGCTGGACCAAACCCAGCCCGATGAGCACCTCATCCGCGCCCTCGCCAACGACCGCGTCGCGCGCGCCGCCGAGTTGGCGGCCGAGGGCATCCCGGTCGCCGAGGCCCTCGAGTTGCTTGTCAAGCGCAAGGGCTTCCTGACAATCAAGCAGCGCACCGATCGGTTTGCTTCGATCACCGCTGCGGGCCGCAAGGTGCTCGCCGAAGGCGCGAAAGGGCGTCAGGCAGTCACCCAGCTCACCCCGGAGTTGTTGGCCGACGGCGGTTGGCGCAATGTCGACATTCAGCCCTACGACGTCACGCTCGCCGCCAAGAAGCTCTACCCCGGCAAGGAGCACGCCTTCCAGCGTACGCTGGACCGTGTGCGGCGTGTGTTCCTGGAAATGGGCTTCGAGGAGATCATCAGCCCCTGGGTCGAGTCGTGCTTCTGGAACTTCGACTGCCTCTTCCAGCCGCAGGACCACCCCGCGCGCGACATGCAGGACACCTTCTACGTCGGGCGACCCGGACACACCGAGCTGCCCGACAGCGCGTTCGTCGAGCGCATCTGCGCCACGCATGAGAACGGCGGCGATACGGGTTCTTCCGGCTGGCAGTATCGCTGGAGCCGCGAGTTGGCCCACAAGCCCGTTCTGCGTACGCATACAACCGCGGCCACCATCCGCGCGTTGTGGCGCCACAAGCAGGGCCGGAGCGGTAAGTACTTCATCATTGGCCCCGTGTTCCGCCGCGAGACCGTCGACTACAAGCACCTGCCGATCTTCCACCAGGTGGACGGCATCATCGTCGATCCCCAGGCGAATCTGGCCACGCTGAAAGGCACGCTGGCGGCCTTCTACCGGAAGATGGGTTTCGATGACGTCAGGTTCCTGCCCAGCTTCTTCCCCTACACCGAGCCGTCGGCGGAAGTGATGGTCTACCTGAAGAGCCGCGAGGAATGGGTCGAGATGGGCGGCTCCGGCATTTTCCGCCCCGAAGTCACGCTGCCGGTCGGCATCACCGACCGCGTCCTGGCCTGGGGCCTCGGTCTGGAGCGCGTGGCGATGATGACTCACGAACTGGATTCCATCGGCGAGCTGTACTTCGCCGCGATGCCCTGGCTGCGGGAGGAGCCACTATGCCGATCGTAGATACGCCCCTCGACGTGCTGATGCGTTATATCAATCTGCCCGGCGCAGAGCGGAAGATCAGCGAGCAGGAGCTGACCGCGACGTTACCGCAGATGGGCTGCCACATCGAAGAGTTCGCCGACACGCACCAGTACACGTGCCAGCGCTGTGACAAGATCTTCGACCGCACCGAGGCCCAGGGCGTGCCCCTCAACTGCACGCAGTGTGGCACCGACTTTCGCCAAGCCCCCGAGTTGCTGGGTGATCTCGGACCCAACCGCGTCGCCCGCATCGAGCTGCTTCCCGTGCGGGCCGACATCTTCGATCCGGGCGGGATGGCGCGCTACGTCCGCAGCTACTTCGGCCTGCAGACCGGCCTGGCCGAATACGCCCTCTCCGCGCCGAAGATCACCGTCCAGGTCGCCCCCAACCTCGCGCAGGAGACCAGCCTGAGGCCATACATCGCCTGCGCCGTCTTCCGCAACGTGCGGCTCGATCACAGTCAGATCAAGATGCTCATGAACCTACAAGAGGATCTGCACTGGGCCCTCGGCCGTGACCGCAAGCTGGCGTCGATCGGCGTGTACGACCTGGATACGCTCGCAGGAACCACGTTCCAGTACGGCGCCGTCGCGCCCGACGGCCTCAAGTTCGTCCCGCTCGGCTTTGATCCGAACGACGCGGCCAGTGCGCACACACCCGGACAGATTCTCGAACGGCACAAGACCGGGCAGGCCTACGCCCATCTGCTGAGCGGTTTCTCGGCCTATCCGCTGCTTCAGGACGAGCGCGGCACGGTGCTCTCCATGCCGCCGATCATCAACAGCGAAGCGACACGCGTCACGATGCGCAGCCGCCAGTTGTTTTGCGACGTGACCGGCTTGTCGCAGCGCGTAGTCGATCGAACGCTGAACGTCATGGTCACCAGCCTCAAGGAGATCATGCCCGCCATGGAGGTGGAGCGGGTCATCATCGCAGCGCCCGACGGCCGCCGCGAGACGCCCGACCTGACGCCAACCGCGATGACGCTCGGCATCCAGGAAACCGCCCGCACGATCGGCGTGACCCTGGAGGGCAGCACGCTCCAGTCACTCCTGGAGCGTATGGGCCATGGCGTGGCCGGCTTCGACAAGGACCGCACCGAGCTGAAGGTGCTTGTGCCGGCGTATCGCTCGGACGTGATGCACCCGGTGGATCTGATCGAGGATGCCGCCATCGCCTATGGCTACGACAACCTCCCGCCCGAGCTGGTGCCGACGTTCACGGTCGGGGCGCCGCGGGCGATCGAAGAGCATTCCGCCACGGCCCGCCGGGTGCTGGTCGGCCTCGGGTTCCAACAGGTTATGACGCTGGTGCTCACCAACGAGTCGGCCGCGTTCGCGAAGTGGCGCATCCCCCCCGATCCGCGCAGCGTGCTGATCGACAACCCGATCAGCACCGAACAGACGATGTGCCGCGTCTCGCTCCGTCCCGGCCTGCTCGAAACGCTGGCAATCAACAAGCAGTACGACCTGCCGCAGTCCATCTTCGAGCTGGGCGACTGCTGTTTCCTGGACGCGGAGGCCGAAACCGGAGCTAGCGAAGAGCGATATGTCGCCGCCGCGCTGATCGGCACGCACGTGGGCTACGCCGACATCCGGGCCGTGGCAGACGCGTTCGCGCACGAGCTGGGCGTCACATGCGCGATCGAGCCCATCGAATACCCGAGCTATATCCCCGGCCGCGCCGCCGGCCTGTTCGATGCCAAGAACCACCGCCTGGGCACGATGGGCGAGGTACACCCGGAAGTGCTCGAGCACTACGGCCTCAAACACCCGGTCGCGGTCCTTGAACTGAGCTTGGCCAAGCTGCTCGAGGTCTAGCAACCGACCGCGTAACGAGGCCCAAGCCGCATGCAGATCACGGAACTCGACTACGATCTGCCGCCGGAGTTGATCGCCCAGCGCCCCGCTGAAACGCGCTCCGCTTCGCGCCTGCTCGTGCTGAACCGCACCACGGGTGCCCTGAGTCACCGGCACTTCAACGACGTCGCCGAATATGTGCGCGCCGGCGATTGCCTCGTCCTGAACGACACGCGCGTCATCCCGGCGCGTTTCTTCTGTCGCCGCGCCACCGGCGGACGCATCGAGGGCCTGTTTCTACGCGAACAGGACGGTCTCTGGCGAACTCTGCTCAAGCCCTCGGCTCGGCTGAAGATCGGCGAGCGCTTGTCGTGCGAAGGAGCCGCCGCCGAGCTGGTTATCAGCGCCCGTCATGAGCGCGGGGAATGGACGGTGCAACCCGAGCCTCCGTGCACGGCGATCGAGCTGCTCGGACGGATCGGCCAGACGCCGTTGCCTCCTTACATCAGACGCACAGCGCCGCCAGACGCCGCCGATGCCGAGCGATACCAGACCGTCTACGCCCGCCGCGCTGGTGCGGTCGCCGCCCCGACCGCCGGCCTGCACTTCACACCGGAAGTGTTGCATCGGCTCGCCGCGGCCGGGATTCGCCGCGCTGACGTGACACTGCACGTGGGCCTCGGCACCTTCGCCGCGGTCGAGGTGAGTGATCTCGCGCGGCACCCGCTGCACGCCGAGTGGTTCGAAGTGACGGAGCTAGCGGCGCGGACGATCCGCGAAGTCAGCCAGGGTCCCGGCCGCATCGTCGCCGTCGGCACCACCAGCACACGTGTGCTCGAATCGCTCGTGGCACGGGCCAACGTCGCCGGGCAACCTCCGCATCCCGCGCCTGCCGGCGCCATCACCGCCCAAAGCGGTTGGGCTGACCTTTTCATCTACCCGCCCTACCAGTTCGGGCTCGTCGATGTGCTGCTGACCAACTTCCACCTGCCCCGCAGCACACTGCTGGCACTGGTGATGGCCTTCGCCGGCGTAAACAACATCCGCCGCGCCTACCGGGCCGCAATCGAGCAGCGTTACCGCTTCTACAGCTATGGCGACGCGATGCTGATCGTCTGAGATGGACCAACCCGCCCGGAACTGGGCTGGACACAGCCGCCTCACGGGCTACGATGACGGCGGATGCGGCGTCTCACCCCGGGCTAATCCGCACAGCTTGGTGCACTGCGGCATGAAACCGCTCGTGATCATCCCGCCCTCGCCGGCACGCTGGCATTCGCTGCTTGCTCTCGTCGGCCACAAGGGCCCCTTGTGGCTCGAAGACATCGAGAAGCGGTTTGTTCAGGGTGTGCCCGGCAGCCAGGATGCCTTCGCCGTCATCGCCAACGGCGGGCAGTTCCTGGCCCACGCCTGCATCAACAAGAAGGCCAAGATAGGCATCCTGGGTAATGTCCATACGCGGAGCGATCATCGCGGTCGTGGCTATGCCCGGCTCGTGATCAAGGCCATGCTGGCGTGGTTTGACATGGTGGGCGGCAAGTGGCTCTATCTGGGGACGACCGCCGACCTGGCCGACGGCTTGTTCGGCAAGTTCGGCTTCAAGGTCATTCGGCGTAGCCCGCGCGAGCCGCACGACGGCATCACCATGCTCCGCACTGTCGCCGATGTTGGCTATGACCCGCTGGGCCGCTCTGACGCCGCAGCCACCACGCGCCCCATCAGCCGCGCGGACTGGCCCCTGATCGTCGCCCTGCTGCAACACCGGGCCGGGCCCGACCCGCGCCTGGCACTGGACGAATCCGCCGTCTCCGCTGAACTGACCGCGCTGGAATTGATCAGCCAGCACGAGCAAGGCACCTGCCACGTCATGGGCACCTTCTGCGCCGACCGGGCCCTCGGTGTGGGCAGTGTCGCCGCGGACCGGATTGGCCAGCGGACCTACGCCATCCTGATGCCGCACGGCACGGAACTGCCCGAGCTGCGCGAAGCGATCACCGCCCACGCCCGCAGCCAGGGCTACACGCAGGTCGATTTCCCGATGGAAACACTGGCGGATGGCGAGTGCCCCGCCAGCCCAACCCCCGGCTGAAGCGAATTCACAGCGTCAGCACCCGGGCTCGGTTCCGCCCCCAGCAGCAACGTCGCCACGCTTCACGTGTGACTACGGTCACCTTCCCGTTCAACCGGTTCCGCCGCCGGCTCGGTGCGCGCGGTTGACTCGGAGACGCCGCTGCCCGCCCGCGTAGCGTCGTGATCGTAGCCGAGGAGCTGCTTGCTGAGCACGCCGTCGCTTTCCATCAGCGTCCAGGGGGGCGTGACGATGGCGCTCACCGGCAACATCAACCAGTTCAGCGTGAAGCGCGAGTAGCAGTACGGCATGGCAACGAAGTCTTCCCAGCCCCAGCGATACTCACCCCGGCCGGCCCCCTTGTCCTCAAACGGATCCTCGAAGTACAGCGGCCAATGCGTGACCGTCCCGTCCGCTGACGCCACGCGCGCCGCGTCCCAGCCCCGCGACCGCTCGCCCGCGGGCTCGAAACGTCCCTTCACATCAGCCGCCGTCGGCGAGTCCCAATTAGCCGTCGTCGATGGCCCGTCCTCGCGCCACTGATTGGGCACATGGGAACAACCGGCCGCCACTACCAACGGCAGGCTCGCAGCAACGACCGCCAGTACAGCCTTCGCGACCGGACCAGCGCCGGCGCTCTCGCCTTTCCGCATGCCCACGTTCTCGCGCTCCCTCGTTTTCACGGCGTCACTCCTCATCCATGCCCTGGACGGCGTAGTTCGTCGGTTCCTTGGTGATCATGATATCGTGCGGATGCGATTCCTGCATGCTGGCGGAAGTAATGCGGACAAAGCGGGCCCGGCTGCGCAGCTCGTCGACGTTCGCCACGCCGCAATAGCCCATCCCCTGCCGCACGCCGCCCACGAGCTGGTGGACGTACTCAGCCAGCGGACCGCGATAGGGTACGCGCCCTTCGACGCCTTCCGGCACCATCTTCTTGGGTTGATCGACCCGTTGGTTGTAGCGCTCGGCACTGCCCATGGCCATCGCCGCCAACGACCCCATCCCGCGATACTCCTTGAAACGCCGCCCCTTCCACAGCACAGGCGTTCCGGGGGATTCATCCAAACCCGCAAACAGCGAGCCCAACATGATGCTGTCGGCCCCCGCCGCCAGCGCCTTCGTGATGTCGCCACTGTAGCGAATTCCGCCATCGGCGATGATCGGGACTTCGTTGTCGGCGGCCTCGGCGGCAGCCATGACGGCGGAGATTTGTGGCACGCCGGCCCCGGTGACAACCCGCGTCGTGCAGATGGCGCCGGGCCCAACACCAACTTTCACCGCATCGGCGCCGGCCTCGATCAGGTCACGCACACCCGCGGCAGTCGCCACGTTGCCGGCGATGATCTGGATCGCGCGTTGCTGGTGCAGCGTCTTGACCGTTTCGATGACGGCGTCGCTGTGCCCGTGCGCGGTGTCCACGACCAGCACATCCACACCGGCCGCGATCAGACTGGCGGCCCGCTCGTCGTCATAGACGCCGACCGCGGCTCCCACCCGCAGGCGCCCGCGGCTGTCCTTGCAGCGCTGGGGGAACTCGCGGGCGCGCTCGATGTCCCGCATCGTGATCAGGCCCGCGAGCTTGCCGTCTCCGTCGACCAGCAACAGCTTTTCGACCTTCGCCCGGTTCAGGATGGCACCGGCCTCGTCGAGCGTGGTATGCGGCGGGGCCTGGACGAGGTTCTCCTTTGTCATGACGTCGGCAATGCGTTGCTCCCCAGCCGATTCGAGGAATTTCAGGTCGCGGCGGGTCAGAATCCCGACGAGCGTATGGTCCGCTCGTATGATCGGTATGCCGGCCACGTTGTGCAGGCGCATGATCTCGAGTGCCCGCTGGACCGAATCCTCCGGCCGTAGCGTGACCGGGTCGAGGATCACGCCGCTCTCGGAGCGCTTTACCTTGTGCACCTCGCGCGTCTGCGCTTCGATGCTGAGGTTGCGGTGGATGATGCCGATGCCCCCCTCCTGGGCGAGCGCGATTGCCAGGCTGCTTTCGGTCACCGTATCCATCGGGGCGCTGATCAGTGGGATGTTGATGCGGATCTCGCGCGTCAGCTTCGTGCTGACGTCGATGTCGCGCGGGTGCCGCGCGGCCCGGGCCGGCACCAGCAGAACATCATCAAAGGTCAGGGCATCAGCAACGATCTTGGTGAGATAGTGTTGGTCTACCATGGGGTAAGATATTACGAACCACCACTATGTCGTCAAGACCCCGATCTGCCGAATTAACCCCCAAAGCGACCGCCCGGCTACTCCGCCGGCTGCCCCGGCGCGTGCCGATGGTGCGGTGCCCGGCGCTGCATGCAATCGGGATAGTCGCACAACTCACACGGGTAGGCCGCCGGACTGACCTTTTCCGCCGGCCCGATCCCGATCAGCCCCGAAACCGACTTCACCGGCACCATCAGACAACTTGGCGTCAGCCACACCCCAATTATCCGGCCCGGCAAGCTGGCGAACAGCGGCACTTGCTGCTGGACATCCATGCCGCAGTACCCGGGGCTGTAACGCGGCGTGATCTCCAACCCGCGCTGATGCGCCCAGGCTTGGACCACGTCCTGACAGCGACCGGCCGTGGCCTCGGCCGCCTCTGAGGCGATCGCATCGGCCAGCGTGCCGCGCAGCACGTCTCCGCGGCGCAGCCAGCCGCGGCTGAGTCGCTCCAGGGCCGACCCGATCGTGACGACAAACGTGGCCACCAACGTCGCATGCGCCAGGAACCGCCCGATCGCCCCGTGGTAAACCGCACCGCTCGCTAAGGCCAGCCGCTCGGGTTCGAACTGCTGCACTTCATCGACGCGAAACACCGCCCGCGGGCGCATTACCCGCGGCAACGCGTCTGCCAACTCGCGCGCGGCCGCAAACCACCGCTCGTGCGCCGGCCGATCTCGCCGCAAATCCAACCCGCGGGCAATCTGCTCCAGGTCCAGGTCGACGCGCTCGAAGCGCTCGACCGCGAAATGGAGCGGTTCCCGCGCCGACACACCGCTCATATCGCTGGCCGCGGGGCGGCCTGATTCCTTGGGGTCAACTCGCTTCAATCTCCGAGTCCGTATGTAGCCGGGTCGTACAATTCGCCATAGCGCGCCCGGGTCGTCTCGATCAGCTCGCCAGCGCTCTCCGGCAGGTCATTATAGGCGTTCTGCAAACGGTCGAGCCAACGCCGCTCGCGCTCCGACAGCTCCAGCGCACGCGCCTCCAGCCCCTCCTGAAGAATCTGGAACGCCGCCCCCCCCACCGCTAGCGCGCGGCGATACGGCTCGCGCTCTGCGCAGATTGCCCGCGCCAGCCTCAGCGTGGCCGCGGGGCTGAGCAGCGCTGCCTGGGCACTGAGGTGGGCGTCGCTCTCAACGTGCAGATCACGCAATTCAAGCTGCGTGCCGCGCGCCGTGGCCGCGTTCAATAAGCGGCAGTCGTAGGCCAGCGTCTCCAGGCTCGCCACCGGCGCCGGCCCCGAGAGGAGCCGCACGTCGGGCACCGATTCGTTGCTCCACAGATCGGCCATGGCGAGGGCAATGTTGCCGACCGGCGAGAGGTGTGCACACGTGGCGCCACGCCCCTCCATGCTGATCGGACACCCGCTGATCGCCTTCAGCACCGGCCCCTCGTAGGCGCAATCCTTCGACGGCCCGACCGCACCCCGCTCAAACGCCACCAGACTCCGCACGCTCGCGACCGCCCGTACCAGCGCTGCCAGCCCGTCCGGCAACATCCCCTGTTCGCTGAGTTGCATCGCCGTGTTGGCGAAGCCGCAGGCCGTGTCGCCGCCCGCGACGATCCCGTGCTGGTTCGCCACGGCAACGAAGTGGTCCCACAGCCAGGCCATGTCGCGCGGCGCCAGGACGCCCAGCGCCAGCAGGATCCCCGGCAGATCCGCACGGGTCAGGGCAACGTCGTGCACCTCCTTGCCACCGGTCGATTCGATCGACAGGATGTCGGCCCCGGCGGCGACACAGCACTCGAGTGCCTCCGCCATCTGCTCCCATGCGGCCCCTTCCCGTCGCCGGGGGGGCTTGGTCTCGTCCCGCAAATCGATGATCGTGACGCGCAGAGCGGCGGCCAGCCCCCAGCGTTCGTGCGCCCGGCGCAGGTGGTCTTTCAACAGCGCGCTGAGTTCGGCCCCCCAGGCGGGATTCTTCGTCATCGGCGGCAACTGCTCGAATTCGACGACCAGCCCCGGCAGAGCCAGCCGCTGGGCGCGTTCGAGCAACGCTGTGATCGTGTCCTCGTAGATCTGGCGAACACGCGGCCACGTGCCGTGCTCGACCAACATGGGCGGCAATGTGAAGTTGATCTCGGGGTAGACCAGCCCCGCACCCAGCGTCAGCCCCAACCCGCACGTGACCGGCGCCGGTGCCCAGCCGAACACCAGTCCCTCCGCGTCCCGGACAACCGGCTCACTGAATTCCCTGGCTTTGTGCATCGTTCGTGCTCGTCCTTCCGGGGCCGTGTGTCCTTCCTACTCTCTTATACCCTGAAGCGGTTCATCCTCGAAGCGCGATTGGCTATACTGGTCCAGTTAGGCGCCGTCGGGTGGCCGCCTTATCGGCCACCGTCCAGCGCCTGGTCCGCCGCCCGGCGATCCGGGCCAGGGGAGCGCTGCTCCCGGTTTGTTGGAGATACGGATGCCCACACTCGAACAGATTGCCAACGCGGTCATCGACGGCGACGAGCAAGCGACGCCGCAACACGTCGAGGCGGCACTCAAAGAGAACATCCCCTCCCGGCAAATCCTGAACGAAGGTTTGCTCAGCGGCATGACCGAGGTTGGACGCCGCTTTCGCGAGGGCGAGTTCTTCGTGCCCGAGGTGTTGATCGCGGCCGAAGCGATGAAGGCCGGCCTGGCCGTGTTGCGCTCGGAACTGGTGGCCCAGGGCGTGAAAGCGGCCGCCACCGCTGTCATTGGAACCGTCAGGGGAGATCTGCACGATATCGGCAAGAACCTCGTGGCCACCATGCTCGAAGGGGCCGGCTTCGAGGTGATCGACCTGGGCGTCGATGTGCCTCCCGAGAGGTTCGTCGAAGCCTGTCGCGAACACAAAGCCCATGTGGCCGCCCTGAGCGCCCTGCTAACCACGACCATGCCCGAGATGGAAGGCGCCGTGCGGCTACTGCGCGAACAGGTGCAGCCGACACCCGTGGTATTGATCGGCGGTGCCCCCGTGACCGATGACTACGCCCGCCAGATCGGCGCCGACGGCTACGGCCGCGATGCCGCCAGCGGCGCTGAGCTAGCCAAGCGGCTCTGCCAGAAGAAGGCCCCGTGGTGATTTCGACCATGACCTCCCGCCAGCGCGTGGCGCGCACGCTTCGCCGCCAGGAGGCGGACCGCGTGCCGATCTACGACAAGTTCTGGTTCGAGACCGAGCGGGCCTGGCGCGAACAGCTCGGGTGCGCGTGGGAGCTCGACCCTCGCCGCTCGCATTTCGACTGGGAAGCGACCGCCCCGGAAACCCAGATGCGTACGCTCGGTGATGTCTTCGACCTGGACATCGTCGAGGTCGCCTGGCCCGACTACCGCCTGCGCCTGGTCGCTCCGGAGGTGCTCGAAGAGACGAACGAATCGATCCTGCAACGCGACGGCAATGATGCTGTGCTGCGCTGGTGGAAGCACAAAATGGGCACGCCGGAACACGTCTCGTATGGCATCGACACGCCGGAGAAGTGGGCCCGAGTCAAGCCGCTGACAACGACGACGCGCGCGCGCGTGCGCTGGCACGAGTTCTGGCCGCTTTATCGCCGGGCGCGGGCCGCCGATCGCTTTCTCTGCTTCTGTAGCGTCGAGCCGTTCGAGATCGTCAAGGACATTCTCGGGCATGAGATCATGCTCAAGGCGATGCTCAAGCAGCCCGAGTGGGTCCACGACGTCTTCGACACTTTCACGCGCCAGATCATCGGCATGTTCGAGCTCGTCGAGGCCGAGGGCATGACCTGCGACGGCGCTTTCATCTATGGCGATATGGCGTACAACACCGGGCCGTTCATGAGTCCGCGGCACTACCGCGAGTTCCTCTGGCCCTGTCTCAAACGCATCTGCGACGAGTTCAACCGCCGCGATATGCCCGTGATCTTCCACTCTGACGGCGACATCCGCCTGGTCATCGACGATCTGATCGAGGCCGGCGTGGCCACCCTCCAGCCGCTCGAGGCCAAGGCGAATCTGGACGTCCGCGAGTTGGCCCCGCAGTACGGCGACCGCGTCGGCTTCATGGGCAACATCGACGTGCGCGTCCTGATGACCAACGATACGGAGCAGGTGCGCGCGGAAGTGCGCTCGAAGCTCGCCGCCGCCATGCCCTACCACGGCTACATGTACCACTCCGACCACTCGGTCCCACCGGGGGTTACGCTCGAGACCTACCGCCTGTTGCTCGAAGAACTGCGCGAATACGGGCAATACCGGTAGGCGGGCGGAAGGCGCGCCTTTTGCGACACAGGAGCTCAACTTTGTCTTCCTTTCCAAGGCTGGAGCGGATACACTAGGTAATAGCCCAATCACCGTCGGCGACTGAGCCGGTCGCAGGACCGGCATCACCGCGGGAGGCGGGCGGCGATCGGATGCCCGGAACCGGGAAGGAAGCGCAATTCGATCGCACAGGGCGGAAGAGAGGAGTCAATCCAGGCAAACGGGCGCGCTGCAAGCACATTCGCGCTGCCACGTGGTCGCTTTGTGTGGATTGCGGGAATGTGAGCGGCGCCCGTGCAAGTAACGATGGGAAGGACCGATCATGAAGCGCACTTCCGCAGTCGCCCTCATCCTGGCGCTTTTTGCGCCACTCGCCGTGGCAGATACGTTCACCTGGGCTCAGGCGTTCGACGGCAACTGGGTCTACGGATCTTTCTGGGACCTGCCGGGATACCCGCAGAACGCCGGCGACTCAGCGGTCATCGGCGTTGCGGGGGCTTACACAGTCTCGCTGGATACGTCGCCGTCGATTGACTGGCTGAACATCAGCAACGCCTACGCCACCCTTCACATTAGCTACAATTATACGTTGACGCTGCGCGAGGCCGCCGGCCTGACCAACAGCGGCATGGTTTACGCCACCGGGGGCAGTGCGATCGTCGGCGCCGTCAACAATCACGCCACCATTTGGTCCAATAGCGGCACGTGCACAATCACCGGCGACGTCACTAATCACGCTGGGGCGGAGATCCTCGCCGTTGGCACTCCGACGACCCTGGTGCTGAACGGCCCCACGGTCACCAACGAAGGCACCATCCTGGTACAGTGCTCCAGCTTCTACACTGCCGAATTGCGTTTCGACGACAATGTCACCCTCCAGGGCGGTGGTACACTCGAGCTGGACGACACGCTTGGCGAGGCTCATCTGACGACGGGCGGGGGTTGCGCACTGACACACGCGGCGAATCACACCGTCGGCGGACACGGCCGGGTTCTCGCCAATGTGATTAACGAGGGCCTGATCCAGGCTGACGTGGCGGGCACGATACTCGAGCTGCAAACCGAGCCGAAAACCAACAACGCGACGATGAAGGCGACGGGCGGCGGCAGGCTGAGGATAAACGCAATCACGATCACGCAGGGACCGGGCGGCGTGCTCCAAGCCGACGCCGGCAGCGTCGTCGAATTGCTCAGTCAGGTCACCATTGTCGGCGGCACGTTGAACACGCTCGGCGATGGCGTGCTCGACTGCTGGGCCGGTACGAAGACGCTGACCGACGTGGCCAACCTCGGCCGTTACGAGCTCAACCGCATGTCCACGAACGTCGTCACCGGTGCAACGTTCGTCAACGACGGGACCATCGTGGTGAACGGCGACGACTACTACAGTTCGTACCTGCGCTTTGACAGCGCGGTCGATTTCCAGGGCAGCGGCACAATCATCTTGAACAGGCGCGTTAGCGGCGCCCAGTTGAATACCGGCGACGGCGTTACGCTGACGCACCCATCCGGTCACACCATCCGCGGCATGGGCCAGATCAATGCTGCCATGGTCAATGCAGGCGGAATCGACGCAGATGTTTCGGGGGAAGCACTGACCCTACAGACGAACAACAAATCCAACACGGGCACCATGACGGCCACCAATGGCGCGATACTGTCCAGCAGCGGAATCGACATCGACAATACCGGCGGCGCGATCCTCGCTGATGGTGGCGCCGTGCAGCTCACGAACACTACTATCACCGGCGGCACGCTCGGCAGCGCTGCCGGCTCTGAGATCATCGGCTACGCCGGCGTCACGCTGTCCGACGTTACGTTGCCGGAAGGCACGACCTACGCGGTCGACTACTACGACACCACCACGGTCGCCGGAACGCTGAGCACGAACAATGGCATGATGGAATGTCGCTCGCACGGGACACTGGATGTTCTTGCGGATGTGGATGGAACCGGTGGCTGGTACGCCAACGACGGCGTGATTAGGTTCAACAGTGGTGTGAACGTAACGACGGCCGGGCCGATCCAAATTGACCAGGACGACGGTCGCGTCGAAGTCATTGCGGCCGACGTCGGTGCTTCAGACCTTAGATTGGACAAGAGCGGTCGACTGACGGTCGGTGGCTCGCTCACGCTCTCCGGCGATTTGGACTTCGCCGCGACGAACGAGGGGAAGTGGATTTGGGACCCTGCGGCAACACTGACGATGACGGGCACCAGCGACCTCAACGGCTGCCATACGCTGTTTTGGAGCACGCTGGAGGTCGGTGACCGCGACAACGGTACGGGCGGCCCCGACTCGAATCGTTTCGACATCACGAACCTGGCCCTGGCCACGAACGCCGTCGTCACACTCGTCGACAAGCGCGACAACGGCAATGGCCTGCTCGAGTCCCTGTACGTCGAGACTCTCACGCTCGCCACGGACGCCGTTCTGAACCTCAACGGACTGCACCTGTACGTCCACACAGGGCCGGATTACACGCTGATGGAGGTGGGTCCCTACGGCAGCGGCGAGATCATCGATCAACCGGTACTGCTCATCGGCGATGTCAACACTGACGGCGTGGTCAATGGCTTCGACATCGACGTCTTCGTAGCGGTGCTGATCGGCGAAGACACTGATCCCGACCATGTCTGTGCCGCCGACTGCAACGCCGACGGCGACGTCAACGGCTTCGACATCGACCCGTTTGTGGCGCTGCTGCAAGGCGGTTGAAGCACGGCCGGCACACAGCAGGCGACCACCTGCGCGACTCCGCGGCCGCGCAGCCGCGTGCCGCGCGCACGCGGTCCCGCCACGATTTCCCGGAAGCCCCTCTCCGTCAGGCAAGTCGCGGTATACTCCGCACACGGAGGCGTACCATGGAACGACGCGAAATCGTCGAACGTGCCATCACCTTCGGCCGACCGCCGCGGCTGCCGCTGAAGTTCGACATCGTCGGCGTGAACGACTGTTACGATGTCTGGACACACGATCCGAGCGGCTGGTCCTGGGATTTCGCTGTTCAGGCCACCGACGAATGGGGCTGCGTCTGGCGGCGGACGGGCGTCGACAACACCGGGCAGGTCGTCGGCCACCCGCTCCAGGATCTCGCCAGACTGCCCGCGTTCTCCTGGCCCGACCCCGAAGAGCCCGCCCGCTATCGCGATTTCGAAGAGCAACTAGCCAAGGCGGACGATCGGTTCGTCATGCTCTGCTTTGGCCAAGGCATCTTCGAGCGGCTGCACATGCTGTGCGGCATGACCGAGACGCTGATGGGCTTCTACCGCCACCCCGCCCAGATGCACGAGATCCTGGATCGCATTCTCGATCATCACCTGCGCGTCCTCGATAACTGCTTGAGAATTGCGGCGCAACACCGGCGCGGCGCCGGTGCCACACAGGCGATGCATGCGGCGGCGATGGCCGACGACTGGGGCTTGCAGGACCGCGCTTTCATCAGCATCAAGCTCTTTCGCGAGTTCTTCAAGCCGCGCTACCAGCGCTGGTTCGACGAGATCAAGGCTGCCGGCCTGCACCCCTGGATGCACTCCTGCGGCCGGATTAACGACATTCTCGAAGAGCTGATCGACTGCGGCCTCGAGGTCATCAATTCCCAGCAGCCGAACACGGTGGGCATCGACGAAATCAGCCGGCGTTTCCGCGGTCGCATCTGCTTCGAATCCATCGTTGACACGCAGTCAACCTTGCCGCACGGCACGCACGACGAAATCCGCGCCCAAGCCCACCAACTCGTCGACGCCTGGGGCACGCCCGAGGGTGGCTTCATCGCCAGCGACTACAACGACGCCGCCGCGATCGGCGTCACCACCGAACGCCGGCGGGTGATGTTCGCAGCCTTTGCCGAGAAAGGGCACTACCCGAATTATCGCGCTGTCCTGGACCGGACGCACCCCCACCCCGCGGGTCATTCGTGGGGCCGCGCGACCACCAGGTCGCACGACCTAGCGCGAGGAACCGAAACCGAGCCGCGACCAGGCGAACCTGAGCCGTGAAACAGCTAAACCGAGCCGCAACCGTCAGGGAACGGTTGCCCAAGCCGCCCGTTCGCTCACGCGCGGTCTGGTCCAAGCTGAAGGCGCGCTTGGGGCCGCACGACTGCGCGCAGCGAACGGATTATCCCGCCCACTCGCCCCCATATCAGCGTAACATATGCACCGAGTTGATGATGGTACGCTGGGGGTGCTGGTGCGGTAGACGCCGACGGCTATGACGGCACGCAGTTTCGATATCGACCGCTTGTCCCTCTGGATCGACGTGCACTTCACGCGCGCCAGTGGGCCGGGTGGGCAAAACGTCAACAAACTCAACACGCGCGTGACACTCCTGCTCGATTTCGAGTCCTGCCCAGAATTCTCCGCCGACCAGCGCGGCCGCCTGCGGCGTAAACTGGCGACGCGCTTGTCACGCGACGGGCGGCTGCGCGTCGTATCACAGCGTGAGCGCACGCAGGCCGCCAACCGCCGCCTGGCAGAGGAGCGTCTGGGTGAACTGCTCGCCGAAGCGCTGCAACGCCGCCGACCGCGGCGGCCCACGCGGCCGACGGCAGCCGCGCGCGAGCGGCGTCTGCGTGCCAAGCGGCAGCAGGCGGAGCGCAAACGACAGCGCGGCAAGGTCGACGACAACTAGTGTGCTGTTTCGCAATCAGCGCGACTTTCCGAGCCGCGACCGTCAGGGAGCGGTTGCGCAGAGAACCCGGCGCAATCCGACTAGCCCGCTCCCGAACGGTCGCGGCTCGGGTCAACAGATGTCGCAGTTCCTGCAAGACAGCACGCTAGTGCGGTGACTCGCAGCGACTTCAACCTTGGTGGAACGGGCGTCTCGCCCGTTGCCATGACAGACGAGGCGCCTGTCCCACCCTGGTAACGTTCAGTTTTCAACGAGTCGCTAGACCAGTACTCGCCCTGATTCAGATTGAGAGCGCCTGTTACAACTGCCTGTGACACTGGCCAATGGCCGGTGCTGCACGGGCCATTAGCGTGCCACACACGTCTTGTTGGGCGCTTCAAGAACACCTACACCGCTGCTGCGAGATTCTCATCTCGCACCCACCCCCCGGGGCGAGCCGCCGCGCACCGGCGCCCTAACGCGGGGTGGCGTAGGAGACGTCACGCGTTGCCAGCAAGTAGAAGAAGAACGCCGCCCCCAGGATATTCGTCAGCACACCGACCGGAATCTCGTACACGCTCAGCGCCCGGGCGAACCCGTCGCAGACCGCCAGGAAGGCGCCGCCGACGAAGGACGAGCCGAGCACCAGCGGCAGTGTGCGCATGCCGACGAGCGTACGGGTGATGTGCGGGATCATCAGCCCGACAAACCCGATCGGTCCGCAGTTGGAGACGATCACCGCCACGAGCAGGCCGACCAGGATGTAGCAGGTCCAGACGGTGGTCCCCACGGCCACGCCCCGAGTGGCGGCCAGTTCGTCGCCCAGCGCCAGCAAATCCAGGGCCCGGTGTGAGTAAAGGGCGTAAGCAACGACAGGAACAAGGATGATGGCGATCTCCAGCCAGGCTCGCGGCCGCAGGATCGCCAGCGAGCCCATCATCCAGATAACGATGTCGTTGGTCACCGCCTGCTCGGCCAGGTAGGTGATCAATAGGATGCCGGCGGCGGACATATACGCCACGCACACGCCCGCCAGCAACAGGCGCGTCAGATCGCGGCCGGCTCGCAGGCGGGCCATCAGATAGACCACGCTCATCGCCGCGGTTGCACCGCCGAACGCGCCGAGGGCCAGCCGCGGCACGCCCAGCCAGTAGCCGGTCACGCCACCCAACATAGCCGCGGCCGCCCCCAGCGAGGCTCCGCTGGCGATGCCGAGGGTATAGGGGGTGGCAAGCGGGTTGCGGAAGAGCGCCTGGAAGATGACTCCGCCGAGCGCCAATCCAGCACCGGCGCAGGCCGCCAGCGCGGTGCGTGGTGCCCGAAACTGCCAGTAGACGTCGCCGCGCAGCCCGCCCGCGTGGTCTTGCCCGGGTGGCCCCAGCAACGACGACGACGCGATCAGAAGCAAAGTCACGGGAATCAGGAGCGCGAAGCGCACCAGCATCGAGCGCGTGCCCATGGCCTCAGGGTTCCTTTGGCACGGGCTCTTCGCGGTCGAACTCTGTGAAGAACCGCGCGACGAGTTGGGCCGTGTCCCGGCCCAGCTTCACTGCCGCCGCGTCGACGATGTCGGCGTCGGTCGCTTCCTCTGTGGGACGCGCACAGGTGACTTCGCGTCCCTCAGATTCCTCGGGCCACAGGCGGGCGTGGAGGGCCGGGACGTCGGTCCCGACGACCTTCACCCGCAACGAGACGTGCGGAGAAACAACCGGGGTGTCTGCTCCCTCGCGTAACTGTAACTCGTCGATGCGCAGGTAAAGAACCTGCGCGGCTGACAAACGCCGGCCGATGCGCTGAATGCTCCAGGAGGAGAACTTGGGGTCGCTGTGCCGCAGGTCAGTTATTTCACCGGCCGGTACGACCTCGGCCAGGACCTTCTTCTCACGCAGAATTTCAACCAGTTTGTCGAACAGGGCCTGGTTGAAAACGGGGTTTTCCTCGTCCGGACGCGCTGCGTCGATCACGATCGCCAGCAGGCCCTTCGTCAGCTCGAATTCCGCCGGCTCTATCTGGCGCGGGCTCAAAAGGTACAGAATCGAGCCGAATTGCCGACAGCCGAGCAGCGCCGCCAGCCCAACCAGCAGCAGTACAGCAACACCTCGCCGAGCACACATTTCATTCCACCTTCACCGTGCGATCGTAGAACTTGCCGGCCACATCGCTGGCGAAGGCCTCCATCGTGCCACGCCGGATGCTGCGATCATCCGAGCCCCACTGCCCGACCGAGTCGGGTGGGTAGACCGTTTCCACAACGGTCCGGTAGACCGGGGCGGTGTTTGGGCGCGCGGCGTTGTAGACCTTGACGTTGGCCGAGATGCGCCCCCGGTAAAGATGCGGGCTGTCCGGCTCACGCGTGCCGTACTGCGTCAGTTCGATCATGAGCACGCGCTCGGCCCCAAAGCGCGCCCCCAGCACGACCGGGTCGCTGCGCTCCCACTCCGGTGTGCGGCGTTGAAAATCAACTACCTGCCGGTTGGGAATGAACGAGATGCCAGGGACCGTGCCCTCCAGCGCGGCGCGTACATGCTCCGACAGTTCATATTGGACCTGCGGGTACTCGAAGAGCGTGTCCATCTCCGCCCAGACCAGCGTACAGACCTTCTTGTTCTGGAGGTGCGGAAACTCGGCAGGGATCTGTTTCGTGGGTTCAGAGCCCCAAAGCAGGATCGGGGTGGCCAACAGCCTGCAGCCGGCCATCGGCACCAGGAGCGCAGCCAACAGCAGCGGGATGCCCCAGGCAACGATGCGTCGATGAGTCTGTGCGAGTCGCAGCGGGTTCATGTCATCAATTGGCACACACGATACCGGTCTGCGGGCGGTTTGTATAGCCGGCTGCGTCCGTCCGCCAGCCCGTTACAATACACACAGGCAAACCCGCCCCCCCTGACCGCGGGGGGGCGGTCCCGCCAGGCCTTCGAGATGGTCATTGTCCGCGCGCAACGCACAACCCGCCGATCATTTCACCATACTGTGCTCGCGCTGTGATCGCCCGGTGATCGCCAAACTGGCGTGGGTCGGCCGAGCGGTGGAGTGCCCGCACTGCGCCAGCGCCCTGCGCGTGCCTCCGCCGCCGGACGACGACCAGCAACCGGTTCGCGCTATGCCGGCGGTGCTGGGCGCCCAGCAGCGCTTCAATTTCCCGTGCCGGCAATGCGATTCGTTGCTGGAAGGGCACACCGGAATGTGCGGCCAGGCGGCCCGCTGCCCCACCTGCGGAGCCGGCCTGATGGTGCCGTACCTGGACGCGCGCGGCATGCCGTTGGGAGCTTCTGCCCGCGACGGAGCACAACCTCCACAGGATCCGGTGCCGGTGCATGCCTACGGCGCCAGCGGCGGCGCGGCGCCGCGCATCGTCCGCCGGCCGGACGGTTCGCAGGTGATCGAGTGCCCCAGTTGCAGTGCGCACTGCGCCGTCGATGCGGACAACTGCCGCGCTTGCGGCGCCCCGTTCACGATGGAGGGGGCGCCCACGATGAGTGGTCTCAGCTATGACGCCCGCGCGCTGGCCGCCTTGTTCCTCGGTATCGTCGCGTTGCCGACCTTCTTCGTCTTCCTGCCCGGCGCGTTGGCTGTCGTGCTCGGATTGGCGAGCCTGCAACACGCGCTGCGCGGCAACCGGCGCCCGACCGTTGCCATCGTCGCGATCGTGCTCGGAATCATTTCACTGACCGGCGGCGTGCTCAACTACGCGCTCTGACCCGACGGCAGCGCCCGCGGCTGCATGAGTTGGTTGAACCGCGACCCAAGAAACCCGAGCCGCGACCGTCAGGGAGCGGTTGCGTGTATTCGTTGTGTCAGCCGTGACGCCTCCCGAGTAGGTGTCAGCGCTGATACCGAAAGTGCACGCTGACACCCCCACGCGAACCGCCACGATAGCAGTCTCTACTGCGATAGTACCGCACGTGACCGTGATACCCAGACGTGCGATGGTAGCCGGTGCGGTAATACCCATGCCAGCGGGGGAAGTAACGCTCGCGCGCGTCCGTGCGGTAAACATGCCCGGATGAGCTGTTACAGGTAACACGCGGCGTCACCGCGCGGTATACCACGGTCCGCGGCGAGCACTGTCGCTGGTACGTGACGACGCGCGCTGCCGGTTCGGGACAGACCACCACCCGCGGCGAGCTGCTGCGATAGAACACCGTTGGGCGGCAGGTGTAGTCGTGGCGGACGTACGTATGACGATACGTCGGCTGGTAGTAGTAGCACGGTTGGCTGGCCAGGTAGCTGAAGCGAATGCCAAAGCTGAAGTCGCTGGCCAGCGCGGTCTTGGCGGGCAGCATGACCAGCATTAGCCCGGCCACGGTCAACAGCAGTCTTCGCAGTGTCATGGGCACGCTCCTCGTGCAGTACGCGTTTTCGGGCGCAGTTACACCCACCACAGGGCACTCCGTATATAGGGACACGGCGACGCGGGCCTGGTTTGCCGTTCGTTTCGGCGGCGGCCGGGAGCGGTTGTGGTCCACCGTCATCGTAACGCACCACGTGTCCGCGACCAACGAAAAACCACTCGTTCGGCCGGTATGCGGAGCGTATTGCAGCTATCATACGCGGCCTCGGAGCCGAAGGACGCGCCTCCCACGAGCGCTATGAAAGGTCCTCTATGGGCATGCAATGGCAGATCCAGGAAGTCCCATGGCCGCGGTGCAGCGTCACTGCGGCTGGACTTTTCGCCGGCGCGGATGAGCTGGCCTGGCTGGACAGCGCCGTCTCGGAGGAACTCGACGCACCCAGCGCCCGGTACAGTCTGCTCTGCACCGCGCCCCTGGCAGGCGTGGAACAGTTCGAGGGACGCGAAGCGACGTTTGCCGTCGGCGGGCGGGTGGTCGCCCGGGATAGCAGCGGCTGGAAGCTGTGGCGCAGCGCGGTGGCGCGCTTGCCCCGCTGGCCCGAGTTGCCGCACGGTCTGGCGCCCGGGTGGGTGGGCTACGTGGCCTTCGAGATGGCCCGCCAATTGGAGCGACTGCCACAATCACGCCACGAGGATCTGGGACTGCCCTGGTTGCGGATGGGGCTTTACGACCGCGGAATCACCTTGGATCACCACACGCGCTGCGCATTCGCCGTGTTTACCGAGGACGTTACGTCTGCGCTGGATGCGGGCGGGCCGGACCACGCGCGGCTATCGAATAATGCCTGGCTGGAACGGTGGCGTGCAGCGGCGGAGGCGGAACCACGCCCGCAGACCGCGGTGGCTGGCGTGCTGCGTTGCGAGCTCGAGCAGCGCGAGTATGAGGCGATGGTGACCCGCGCGCTCGAATATGTCGCCGCGGGAGACATCTACCAGGTCAACCTTGCTCAGCGAATGTGGCTGGAGAACGTGGGCGATCCGTTCGCGGTTTACGCTGCGCTTCGTCACGTGAACCCGGCGCCCTACGCCGCCCTGCTGAACTGGCCGGGCGGGGCGATCGCGTCAGTTTCGCCGGAGCTGTTCCTGCGGGCACGTGGCCGCGAGGTGCTCACGTGCCCGATCAAGGGCACGCGCCCGCGGACGCGTGACTCGCTGCTGGATGGGATTCGGCGGCGGGACCTGCTCGCGTCCGAGAAAGACGCGGCCGAATTGGCGATGATCGTGGACCTGCACCGAAACGACCTGGGACGCGTCTGCGAGTACGGCTCGATTCGGGTGGCCGAGCCGCGGCGGGTGGAAACGCACCCGACCGTCCTGCATACTGCCGCCGACATCATCGGGCGACTGGCGCCTGACCGCGACGCACTCGACCTGCTGACGGCCTGCTTCCCGGCCGGGTCGATCACCGGCGTGCCCAAGATCCGGGCTTGTGAGATCATCGACGAACTCGAACCGGCCGCACGCGGGGCCTACACCGGCACTGTGGGCGCGCTGGGCCTCGACGGCAGCCTGACCTGCAACGTGGCCATCCGCACCATCCAGTTGCGCGCCGGCCGGGCCGCACTGTACGTCGGCGGCGGAATCGTGGCCGATTCGGATCCGACGGACGAGTACGAGGAGACGCTGGCGAAGGGGCGCGGCATTCTGGAAGCACTGCACGCGGCGCGCGATGGCGTGGGCACCGCCGAGTAAGCCGGCCGCCCGGCGACCGCCGGCAATGACTGCAATACTCCGGCGTACGCGGTGCACGCGTCTGTCAACGCGCACTGACAAGGAGAGAATCGTGAGAGAATGGGCCAGCCTGAATGGCCGCCTGATGCCCGCCGATGAAGCTCAGATCAGCGTCTTTGATTCCGGCTTCATGCAAGGCGTGGGGCTGTTCGAGACGATGCGCGCTTATGGCGAGCGCGTATTTCGGCTCGATCAGCACCTCGAACGGCTGGTGAATTCGGCCCGTCGGCTGGGTTGGTCGATCCTGCCCGCACTGGAGGAGTTGCGGACCAACGTGATGCAGGTGGTCCGGGCCACGCCGCAGCAGGACGTCAGCGTGCGGCTGACGGTGACAACCGGCTCACTCCGCAGCAGCGCGCAGGATCCGCCCCAACTGACCATGGTGGCCACGGCGACACCAGGCACCAAGTACCCGGAAGAGCTCTACACCAAGGGCGTGGCCGTGGTTATCTCCGAGTATCGCCAGAGTCGCTTCGATCCAACCGCCGGACATAAAACGAACAGCTACTTCGCCCGTCTGGCATCGTTGCGTGCCGCGCACGCCAAGCAGACCTTCGAGGCGTTGTGGTTTACGCCCGAACACAATCTCGCCGAGGGGGCGATCAGTTCCGTGTTCCTGGTCCAGGATGGGCAATTGCTGACGCCGCCCCTGCACACGCCCGTGCTGCCGGGGATCACGCGGGCAGTCGTGATCGACCTGGCTGTAGCACAGGACATACCGGTGCGCGAGCAGCCGCTGACGGTTGACGACCTGCTGAATGCAGACGAAGTCTTCTTGACCGGCAGCTTGATGGAAGTGATGCCGGTGGTGCTGATCGAGCGCGAACCGGTGGGCCTGGAGAAACCCGGGGAGGTCACCCAGGAGCTGGCGCTCGCGTACAAGCGGCTCGTGATCGAGGAGTGTGGCGATGAGTAGCGCGCGCGGCCGGACAGCGAAACACCGTCGCAAGCCAGCCGGCGGGGCCACGCCACCTACGGTGGGTGAGGTCTACGCCGCCCTGGACGCGTTCGCCCCGTTCGCGCGGGCCGCCGACTGGGACAACGTCGGCCTCCTGGCGGGTCGCATGGAGTGGCCGGCCCGGCGTGTCTTGCTGGCGATCGACCTGACGGACGCCGTGGCGCGCGAAGCTCTGGCCGGCTCGGCCGACATTGTGCTGCTCTATCATCCGCCGATCTTCAAAGGCATCCGGGCGGTCACGCCCGATGCTCGTGGGCCGACCGGGCTGCTGCCGGACCTGCTGGCGGCCCGCGTCGCGCTGATCGCGGTACACACGGCGCTGGACGAAGCGGTGGGCGGGACAAACGACATCGTGCTCGATGTTTTCGAGCCCGTGCGGCGTTGGCCACTGGAGCCGAGCCGTGAGGACGGGCGGCAGTACAAGCTGGTTGTCTTCGTGCCCACGGCAGAGGTGGACGCCTTGCGGGAAGCCCTGTCCGGCGCCGGCGCCGGCCACATCGGCCACTATTCCGAGTGCAGCTTCGAGTTAGCCGGGCGGGGCACGTTTCGGGGCGACGACAGCACGCAACCGACGATCGGACGAAAGCAGCGGCTCGAGCATGTCGCTGAGGTCCGGCTGGAGATGGTCGTTCCGGAACCGCGCCTGGGACCGGTCGTACGAGCGCTGTACGAGCGGCATTCGTATGAAGAGCCGGCGTTCGACCTCTATCCCACACGGACACTTGCCGGCCGGGGTCAGGTCGGTGGCGGACGGGTGGGAGAGCTGCGCCGGCCCCAACGCGGCCAGGCGCTGATTCGCAAACTGCGCGGCCATATGGACCTCACGGGGGCCACCGTCGTGGGCAACCTGAAAGGCTCGTTCCGGTCGGTGACGGTGGCGGCCGGTGCCTTCGGCGTACGGGGTTTGTGTGATCCCGCTTCGCTCGTGTTAACGGGCGAGTTCAAACACCACGACGCGCTGGAGTTGCTCCGCCGTGGCGTGACAGCGGTTCACCTGGGCCACTTCGCCAGCGAACGACCCGTGCTCGAGGTGCTGCGCCAGCGCCTGGTCGCGGGCGTGAAGGGCGTGCAGGCCACGCTGGCGCGCGCGGATCGGACCCCCTACCAACCACTGCCGGCGTAGGTGCTGCGGCGGCAAGGGGCTTCGCCGGGATGTACCGCAAAACTCTGGCGGGCAGGGACGCCCGCCCCACCCGACAAGTGGGGCAGGCCTCCGTGCCTGCCATTCGCCAAGATCCAGCGGTACACCTCTTCGCCGCGGTTCATGCGCAAGACGGCTGTCACACGCCGCCGTGCTCGGTTTACAATGCCCGTCTGGTTGGCAGGAGACTTTGCTATGCGCGCGTGTTCTAGGCGGCTGATGGGGGTTGTGGTGGCTGGCGTGGTTGGCCTCGGTGCCGTCACGCCCGCGGCGTTGGCTGGCGACGGTGACGCCGTGGTCATGGTAAATGGCCAACCCATCTCCAAGAGGCAACTGGTCGACTTGTTGATGGAAGCGCATGGCCTGGCGGCGATGCAGCAGTTGATCGTTTTGGAACTCGCCCAGCAGGAAACACGGCGACGCGGAATTGTCGTGACCGAAGCGGACGTGCACGCCGAGTTTCAGCGCTCGCTCGACCGCATCGCTCCGGAGGCCGGAGCGGACGACCGAACGCTCACCGAGGAGCAACGGCAGAGTGCTTTGAATCTGGTACTGGAACAGAAGGGCATCTCGCTGCCCGAGTTCATGATCGGAATGGAGCGCAATGCGCACCTGCGCAAGATCGTTCAGCAGGATTTCCAGGTCACCGAGGCCACGTTGCGCGAGGAGTTCGCCCGCACGTATGGTGAAAAGGTGCTGATCCGGCACATCCAGGTCGAGGATCGCCGGCTTAACGAGGTGCTGCAAGCGCTACAGTGTGGCAAGGACTTCGCCGAGGTCGCGCGCACTCTGAGCCAGAACACCGAGTCGGCGGCCCGCGGCGGCGAGTTGGCGCCCTTCACGTTTCTGGAGGAGACCCTTCCCGCCGGCATGCGCGAAATGGCGTTTTCGCTCGCGCCCTCCGAGGTTTCGCCACCGATTCGCCTGGGCAAGTGGAACCACATCCTCAAGCTGGAGAAACGCATCCCGCCCGAGAACCAACGCTTTGAGGACGTGCGCGCCGAGGTGCGCCAACGCCTGTGCGGGCGCGTAATCCCGCACGAGATGAGCCGCATGGCGACGCAACTGTTTCAAAAAGCGAAGATCCGCGTTCTGGACCAGAGCCTGCGACGACAGTACGAGAAGCTGCTGCAACGCAACGCCGAGGCCGATGTACTCGACCAACCCTGACGAGGATACCCACCGCGGGGGTCAGGCTACTCCAGATCAGGATCGGCGTGTTGCACGCCGCTTTCATCGATCAGCAGCGTTTCCGTGGCCAGGCGCAGTTGCAGCAGGGCGTTCCAACGGGCCGTCTTGGCCAGGTTCAGCCGGTTGCGGGCATTGGTCCAGTTGTCTTCGGCTTCGATCAGGTCGCGGTTGCTGATCAGTCCATCGTAGAACTGCAGACGCGCGAACTCCCGTCGCCGCTCGGCACCTTGCAGGTTACGCTGCTGAATCTCGACCGACCGCTCTTCGAGGTAGATGGCGTTGACCGCCCGCCGCACCTCGGCCCGCACACGCTCCACCGCTTCCTCGCACTGTCGCTGTGCGCGGCGGACATCGATTAGCGCAGTGCGCTGGCGGTTGCGCTCGCGTATTCGTTCGAGCGGCAGGGAGAGCAGGATCTCCGAACGCCAGTTGGCCCGGGCGACCTCGAAACCGCCCAACCGGTAGTGCTCGGGATCGCTGTCGAACGTCAGCGAGGAGTTCCAGTCGAGATCAGGCAGCATCGCATTCCGGGCGATTGCCACGCCACGCTTCGCGTCGTCGATCTGATCGTGTCGGTTGAGCAAATCCAGGCGGCGCTCGATGGCGACCCGCACGGCGTATTCCTGGTCGTCGACGGCGGTGGGTCGCAGCAGCAGGGGGTACTTGCCCCTCTCGATCTGGCGCTCGATCGAGTCGATGTCCTCCAGGTCGTCGAGCCACAGCGCGTCATCCACCGGCATACCCAGCAACAGCTTGAAATCGTCACTCTGAGAACGGAACGACTCGCGCTGATCCGCGACGCCGTTCTCGGCCGTGAGCAACCGCTCTTCAGCACGCAGAGTGTCGAGGAGCGTGCCAGTGCCGGCCTCTTCGAGCGCCACGGCGCGGGCGTAGTCCTGGCGGAAGTTCTCGAGGCTCTTCTCATCATCGATCACGCGTTGCTTGGCCCGCAAGAGGTTGAAGTAGGCCTGCGCCACGTCCACCAATTGCCGGCGGCGGAACCGCTCGAAGCTGCGCACCGCGTAGGTCAGGTCGCGTTCCAGTTGGATCAAGTCTTCCTGGCTCACGTGGCCAGCGCCGCGCAGGAAAGGCACGCGCAGCGTCAACTCCACCTGGCTGCCTTCCGACACCGTCGCCGTGTGCTTGACGTCGCGGATCAGCGTGCTGATCGCGGCCGCCGTGAATTCACCCCCGTACGGCAGCCGCTGCGTTAGCGACAGGTCCGCCACGAAACGCATGGCCTGGTCGAAGTCGGTGATCTCGCCGAAGTTGCCGTAGACCGTGCGCAGGTTGGCGGCAAACTGCGGCGTCCAGAGGTGCCGTTCCAGCGTCAGAGCCAGGGCGCCCAGGTAGAGGTCTTCCTGGGCCGTCTGGTAGTCGCGTTTGTGCTCCTGGGCGTAGGCCAGAGCGTCGGTCAGGCTGAACAACTCGCCGCGGCGTTTCATCGGGCGCAACGAAGCGGAATGCCCCAGCGCCCGCGTCGCCAGCGAGGTGGTTGTGGCCGGCTGAGAGGCGCTCGGCGGCGGCGGCTCGAAACCGCTGGGAACGCCGGCTGATGTGAGCCCAGGGTTGCGCGCGTATGCCGTTCGGTCGGGGTGAGCATCGCGCGGCTGTGCGGCGGATAATTCGACCGCCCGAGAGGCCCCCAGGACGGTGCGCTGTCGCTCGGCGATAGCTATGGCAACCTCGCGGTCGGCGTCCCGCAACGACTGCCGGCAACCGGCGGCGGCCAGCATGGCGCTGGCCACGAGGAGCGCCGCACCGCTGCGCCGCACGACATTGCTGGTTCGCGTGTTTCTCATCGGCGGCCTGCCTTCTCCACCAGTCGTGTCCATCGAACCCCGTCAATACCGGGAGCCTTCGAGTGGCAGGATAAGCGACGGCTGCTGCCCTTGCCGCCGCTGGGGCGGGCCCATTTCACGCGGACCGGCCGACGTCAGTTCCGGGCCAACGCCGCACTGAGCCGTTGAACGAGGGCTTCGGCCGTGTAGGGCTTCTGCACGAAGCCGGCCAAGGCGGCCTGGCCGAGGCGGGAAACGGACTGCTGCTCGCTGTAGCCGCTGGAAAAGATCACTCGGGTTTCCGGGCGCAGAGCCGTGATCTCCTTGAATACCTCTTCGCCATTCATCCCGGGCATGGTCATGTCGAGCAACACGACATCGATATGCTCGGCGTTCTGCTTGAACAGCTCGACGCCGCGCGCCCCATCCTCCGCCGTCAGCACGCGCACCCCGCGCCCCTCGAGTATCATCTGCACGACTTCGCGGATATCTTCCTCGTCGTCGATGACCAGCACCGTCAATCCGGCCGGCAGCCGATGGCGCGGGATGGCTGCAACCTTGCGACGCGGCATTTGCTTGAGGGCCGGAAACAGCACGGTGAACAGCGTGCCGTTGTCCGGTTTGCTGTGCACGCGCACCGCGCCCCCGTGCGCGCGGACGATCCCCAGCATTGACGCCAACCCCAGGCCGCGACCGGTCGATTTCGTGGTAAAGAACGGATCGAAGATCCTGGCTTGGGTCTCGGGCGACATGCCGCAGCCGTCGTCCCGCACTTCCAGACGCACATACTTCCCGGGCGTCAGTTTCTGACCGGCGTACTCGCGGCTGATCCGGGCGGTCTCGAGCTGGCAGATCGACGTCGAGACCGAGACCCTGCCGGCGCGATGGCCAATCGCCTCCGAGGCGTTCATCAGGAGATTCATGATCACCTGCTCGATCTGCCCACTGTCCGCTTCGATCGCAGGCAGGCCCGCATCCAGGTTGATCTCCAGCGTGACGGTGCGCGGCACGGCGGCGCGCGTGAAGTCCGCCATCTCCCGGATCAGCTCGTTCAGGCTCATGGGGTGCGCGTCGCGGCTGGCCCGGCCCGAGTAAGCCAGCATTTGCCGCGTAACCTCGGCGGCCCGACGCCCGGCGTTGATGATCTTTTGCAGGTGCGCCCGAACCGCAGAGTGTTCCTCCAGCGCTTCCCGGGCCAGGGAGGCATTGGCCAGGATGCTGACCAGGAGGTTGTTGAAATCGTGGGCGACACCCCCCGCCAGCAGGCCGAGGCTCTCGAGCTTCTGGGCCTGCTGCACCTGGGCTTCGAGTTGGCGGCGCTCTTCTTCCGCCTGTTTACGCTCCGTGATGTCGCTCAGGAATCCTTCCAGGAACAGCAACTGCTCGTCGCGAAAAACCCCGACGCCGATGCCCTCGATCCAGCGCCACTCGCCCGAGCGGTGCCTGATGCGCGAGACGTGACGATAGGGCCGACGCGCGGCCAGCGCCTGGTCAACTTCGCTGCGCAGCGCAGCCACGTCTTCGGCGTGGCAGAGATCGATGACCTGTCGCCGACCTTCGAGGAACTCCTCCTTCGGGTAACCAGTCAGAGCCGCGATCGCATCGTTGAGGTACAGGACGGTGAACTGCTCATCATGCCGGCACAGGTAGATCACCCCCGGGATGCTCTCGGCCAGCGTGCGGAATCTCTGCTCGCTTTCACGTAGCGCCTCTTCAGCCTGCTTACGGGCGGTCACATCGCGAAAGACCGTCACGGCGCCAACCAGTTGCCCGTGCTCGCGGATCGGCGTGCTGACGTAGTCGACCGAGAAACTGGTCCCGTCCTTGCGCCGAAAAGCCTCATCCATTCCGTGATGGGCGGTGCCGTCGCGGAAGACCGCCATCAAAGTGCAGTGCACCCGCGCGTGTTCCGGATCGTTCGGGTGCGTACCATGCAGCAGCTCGTGTTGCGAACGACCGATGAGTTCATCAATCTCCCAACCCAGCATCCGGGCGGCAGCCGGATTGGCAAAGGTGATGTACCCGGTCTCGTCCACGCCGCAGATACCTTCACCGGCCGAATCCAGGATGAGCTTGTTCTGTCGGCTGAGCCGCTCGAGGGCTTCCTCGGCCAGCTTCCGCTTGGTGACATCGGTCGCCGAGCCGCGATAGCCGATCAGATTACCATCGTCGTCCACGATCGGCACGGCGCTGGTCGAGAGCCAGACCACCTTGCCGTTCCGGTGCACGTTGCGCGTCACGATCTCGCGCATCGCCTGCCGGCGACGCAACATCCGGAACGTCAACTGCGTCAGACGCTCGCGCTCTTCGGGGTGGAACCAGTCGTAGAAGTAGCTGTGGCCGACCAGCTCTTCCGGCTTCGCGCCCAGCACCTTCTCCACCACGGGGCTGGCGTACGTGTACCGGCCCTCGGTGTCCACCTCCCAGACCCACTCCTGCGAGTTCTCCACAACCTGCTGGATGCGTTCCTCCGACAGACGCAGCTCTTCCTCGGCCCGCCTACGCTCGGTGACATCGCGCACGATTCCGGCGGCGTGCCACTTGCTGTTGATTTTCAGAGCCGACGTCGAAACTTCGATGGGGAACGACGTGCCGTCCTTGCGCACGGCAAGGAACTCGATCGTCTGACCAACTACCGGCCCGTGCCCCTTTGTATGGAACGCCCCGAAACCCGTGCGATAGGCTTCGTGGTATTGCTCCGGAGCCAGAAAAATGTGCAGCTCCTGGCCGAGTGCTTCCTGACTTGTATAGCCGAAGATACGTTCGGCGGCGGGGTTCCAGTAAGAAATCAGCCCGCGATCGTCCATCAGGATGATGGCGTCCGTGGCCGAGCCGGTGATGGCGCGGAACTTCTCCTCGTTCTCACGCAGGGCGGCTTCGGCCCGCACCCGCTCGGTGACGTCCCGGGCGAAACCAACCAGGATCTTCCGCCCCTCGTCGCGCAGCACGACGACACTGATCTCGAGCTGGATCGGGTGTCCGTCCTTGTGCCGGTGAGCGGTGGGGAACTGGTGCAGCCCCGTGCGCGGGTTGGCCACACCCAAGCCGTGGGCCGGCTCATTCAACTCCAGATCGGAAATCTTCATCTGGAGCAGTTCATCGGACGAGTACCCCGTCATGCGGCAGAATGCATCGTTTACTTCGACGAACCGGCGATCCTCGCCCACGACAAAAAAACCGTCCATGGCGCTACGCAGGATGGCCTCGCTGCGAGCAGCCAGCTTGCCCAGGCGGCTGGCGGATTGCTCCTGGTCGGTGACGTCCGCGACGACCACGGCCGCGACCGGCTCCGGAATCTCATCGGTTGCCACCGGATGGATCCGGGCCTGATAGCGGCGCGCGCCCGACTCGAAGCGGAACTGCTGCGGCTCGTGGGAGCTCAGCACTTGCTGAAGCTGTTGCGTGAACCCGCTGCGGGTCTCGGCTGACAATTGCCCAAGTAGATCACTGACGCGATGGTGGTCGTCCGGGCCGAACTCGGCCAGGCAGACCCCCTCCGGCGAAATCAGCGCGGCGCCGTCCGTCAGGCTCTCCACCAGGTGTTCGAGCTGATGAGCACGCTCGCTGTCCCCCTGCGCGGCGCGCAACGCCCGGCGGCTTTGCCCCAGCTTGCGCGCCACCCAGACCAGGGCAGCGGTTGCCAAGGCGCTCGTTGCCACGAGTACGGCGTCCAGAACCGGCATCACTCGCCTCCGCCTCCGCTGACTCTTGGCCTTGTCCTGCGCACGGCATCGTTCAGGTCGATACCGGAGGTTTCACCGCCGTGGCCCGCTCCGCCCTTTCGAAGCAGGCTGCGGCCTCGTCAGTGTGACCGGCTATTCTAAGCGCGTCTGCCTTCTGACGCCAAGCCGCGGCCTCCATTCGCCGATTGCCATGCAGCCGAGCCAACTCGACGCGCTTATCGGCACAACGCGCGGCTTCTTCGCCGTTTCCGAGCCTGATGTTCATCTCCGCCGTGCACTCGTAGGCGCGGGCCAGCGCGTTCCAGAAGCTGGTCTCCTCAAGCGCGTTGAGCGCCATGGCGAATTCGCTCTTGGCTTCGCCAAAGCGGCCCTGAAACGAGTCGCACTGTCCCAGATGCATGTGCGACAGGCCAACCTGCGTGCGGTCGCCGAGCTCGTCGGCCAGCGCCAGGGCCCGCTGATAGTAGTCGCGGGCCTCCTTGTAGCGCTGTTGCTGAAGCAGCACATTGCCCATGCCATTGTAGGGGCCGACGAGCGACGCCAGCGAGCCGAAGGCTCTGTGCGTCTCGATCGCCCGTAGGAAAGCCCGCTCCGCCTCGCCCTGGCGTCCTAGACGAAAGAGTGCGAAGCCGAGATTATTGTCGATCTGGGCCAGTTCCGTTGTCAGGCCAGCCCGCTCGGCGGTGGACGCTGCCTTGGTGTAGTGCTCGTAAGCGGTTTCGTACTCGCCTTTGAAGTAGTACATCGCACCCATATTGGCGCCAGCTTCAGCCAAGAGACGCATATCGCCGCGCTGCGTCGCCACCGCTTCTTGCCGGTGGTGATATTCAACGGCTTCCTCATAGCGTCCCAGACGCGCGTAACAGACGCCGATACGCCCCACGGGTTCGATGAAATCCGGGTCGAGCTCGATGGCCTCCGTCGCCAGGCGGATGGCCACTTCGTAGTCGCCGCGGAGGTAAGCCTGCTTGGCCAACACGTGCTTTTCCTGGGCCGCGGGGCCGACCGGGCCGGTGGTCGAGGCCGGGGCAGCTTCATGCGGGGGAATATGCAGTATGTCGAGTACGCCTGCCAGCAGCTGCGCCTGCAAGTCTACGAGCTTGGAAAGCGGTCCCTCGACGCGCGCGATCGGGACCGGTTCCGGATGGCCAGCCTGCAAGGCTTCGGCCGAGAACGTGACTAGGTCATTCTGCCGCCTGAATGCCCCCTCGACGATCACGCTGGCCCCCACCAGTCGGCCGGCTTCCAGGATTTGCGCGGTTCGCGAGCCGCCGACCCGGGCTGCGACATACGCCAGCCGGGACGTCAGCTCGTCGTGGTGGGCGACGTACACCCCTGGAAGCTGCGAGAGCGCGCGCACCAGGTATTCGGCGACCGCCAGTCCGAGCCAGTCGTCGGCGGCGACGGCGGATTCGTTCCGCAGCGGCAAAACCGCCACGCCACGCGGCTCCAAAGCCTCGTCGGCTTCCGGGGCGGTTTCAACTGCCGACTGCGGCGCGGTGGGACGCTTGATGTACTCAACAAATGCTTCGGGCGACGGGAGCCGGTCCTGCGGGTCTGTCGCCAGCAGACGCAGCACAGCCTCGACAAACCATCCTGGCACTCCCGCCGGTGCCGCGGCCGGCCACTGAACCGGTCGATTCTGCGCGTCGATCAGAGAGGTCAGCGCCCCACCCTCGCGGCCGTGGGGAAGCTGACCAGTCAGAAGCTGGAACAGCGTGGCTCCGAGCGAGTAGAGGTCGGTCGCCGGTCCGATCGGCACATCGGGCAAGAAGACCTCCGGAGCGGCGTAGTCCAGCGTGCCGACGGCTTCGGCGCGTCTGGCGCCGATCAATCCGGGGCCAGACTCCGCCAGGCCCGCCACGCCCAGATCGGCCACGCTGACGCGGCCACTAGCCGCCAGGATCAGGTTGCCGGGCTTGATGTCGCGATGAACCAGGCCGGCGCGGTGGATGGCGGCCAACCCGTGTGCGACGTCGAGAGATATCCCCACGGCCTGCTGCCAACCTATGCTCAAACCGGCTTCCACGACGGCGGCCAGGTTCACGCCATCCACGTACTCCATCACGAAGTACCACACGCCCTCGATCACGTCGCAATCCAGCACGCGTACGACGTTGGGATGGTTGACGCGGAATCCGGTTCGGGCCTCGTGCCGCAATCGTCGGGCAGCCGTATCCGATGAATGCGCGATGCGATGGGGGAGAATCTTCACCACGCAGGGGTGATTGAGGAACTCGTGCTCGGCGAAATACGTGCATCCGTGCGGCCCTTCGCCCAACAACTCGGCGAGCCTGTAGCGATCACGCAAGATGCCCCCAGGCGCTATGGACGCCAACAACTCCGAGTCCACCACGAACGCGGCCTGCTCGGGGCAGCGCGGCGTTGGGGACAGATACTGGCATGCGGAGCAGCAGACCAGTCGGTCGGCGACAGGATGAGTGCCCCCGCTCTCGCCACAGTGTGGGCAACGGGCGAGTGCATTCGGAGCGACAGGGTGGGAAACCTGGTCTGAGCCGATCATCGCGGTACGTCTTATATATCACAAACCGCCAGATATTTCTTGACGACACCACAAATTATCGGTACTGTTCCGCGCATCGAGCGAGAAGGTCTCAAGTATCAAGGGTTTATCGGAAGTGGAGTTGCCGGCCCACATGGAACGGGCTGTGCGAGCGGCGTCGTCTGTTTCCCTCCTGCGTCGCGCGCATGCTGTTGGGTTGTCGTGGGCGGCACGTTGCTCTGGCGCGGATCTAGTTGGTCAGGAGGAAGACCATGGGTGAGCTTCTCAAGCTTCTGTTTCAGTTTATCGGCTTCATAACCTTTGACATTGATCCTATCGTCGACGACATCGACCCGATCGTTGACTGAGCGCCGTGTGGCCATGATTGACGTAATCACAGAACTGGACGACCTGGCCGTCGTCGCACGCTAACAGGCGAACGCAGTTCCCGGGAGCCGGGATTCGCCCAGCGCGTCGTGACCAGCATCTGGCAGCGCCAACCTGCACGGTTGGCCCTGTATGTGGCTTGCCTGCGCTATCGAGCAAAACCACGCCCAACCCGCCGGCTGGGCGCTGGCCACGGGGCTTCCTTGTGGCCGCGCGCAACCCGGCTTGGCGTTCTTACCTCTGCCGCAACCGGTCGTATAATCACTCCACGCTTACACCAATGTTGTCCGGAAACGGCTGATGCGTCTTGTGCGTATTTCCCTCGCGGCAAAGTACCGGATCCTGTTCGGTCTGGCCGTCCTTCTGATCATCGGGGCCGCCTTGTACGTCCCCTGGCGGCGCATGGAGACGTTGGTAGATGAGCCCCTGTTCCGCGAAGCGCAGCGCGTGACCGACGACTACTTCCGGCTGGTCCTGCCCGAGCCCGGGAAACCCACTGGACCCGCCGGCGGGTTGCACGGCAAGGAGCTCAGCCTGCTGCCCACCGAACGCCAGCAGCGCGAGGCCCGGTTTATCCGGCTCGATCGCAACCTGAACGACCCGTCTTCGATAGCCAGCCAGGATTTTTCGGATTCGTTTGTGGCGGATACGCTGCGGACATTCCTCAGGCATCCTACCCGCGAGCAGCATCACATGGCACGCTATGAGGACGATGGCCGGCGGTTCTACTACGCTCACGCGGTGCGCGTGACGAAACGCTGCCTCGCATGCCACGACGAGGGCAAGACGGCCCGGCCGTATCGCGAGAACGAACTGGCCGGCATCATCACCGTGAATCTGCCCGCCGATCTGAGCGCCCAGGAACTCGTCGTCAACCGCCTGGTAATCGTGGCCGCCGGTGCGCTGGCGGGCATCCTGGCCATCCTGGTCTTTTACATTATCACGCACAAGTTCATCCTCTCGCCGGTACACGAGCTGCGCGAAGTGGCGATTCGCGTCGGCGAGGGCGACCTGACCGTACGCTCGGCGATTCAGACGGGCGACGAGTTCGAGCAACTCGCCGACAGTTTCAATACGATGCTGGAGCGTCTGCGCTTGTCGCAGGATGAACTCAAGAAAGCCAACCTGTCACTGGATCAAAAGCTGGGCGAGATGGCGGAGCGGAACGTTGCCCTGTACGAATCGAACCGCATAAAGAGCGAGTTCCTGGCCAATGTCTCGCACGAGCTGCGCACTCCATTGACGAGCATCATCGGTTTCGCGGAGCTGCTGCGCGAGGGGCCACAGGCAACGGGCAGCGAGCGTGCCATTCGCTACACCGAAAACATCCTCATCTCGGGGCGCATCCTGCTGGAGATCATCAACGACCTGCTGGATCTGGCCAAGATCGAAGCCGGGAAGATCGAGCTGCACGTGGAGACCGTCCGGTTGCAGGAAGCCTGCACCGCGCTGCTGGACTTCGTCCGGCCGCTGGCTGACAACAAGAAGCTGGACGTCGAGCTGGTCAGCGGAGACGGTCTGCCGGTCGTGTTCACGGACCCCGGCCTGCTGCGGCAGATCCTGTTCAACCTGCTTTCGAACGCGGTCAAGTTCACACCCGAGGGCGGTCATGTTCGCCTGGTGGCCCGGCGGGAGGGTGAGACGCACGTGCGCCTGGCGGTCTCGGATACGGGGCCGGGGGTGGCGCCCGAGCATCAGGAGGTGATCTTCGAGAAATTCCGCCAGATCGACCAGTCCGCCACGCGCGAACACCACGGAACGGGCTTGGGGCTGGCGATCGCGAAGGAATTGACCACGCTGTTGGGAGGAGAGATCGGGGTCGAGAGCCAACCCGGGCATGGGGCAACGTTCTGGGTAAAGCTGCCGCTCACGGCGCCGGAGCCTGGTGAGAGACCGTTGATATCACTGGTTTGATCGCTCCCGGGACACATCACCCGCTTGCGCTCTGCCAGCGCACGGTACCCAGCCGGGTTGCGAATGAGATCCGGAGGACGGCGATTCTCGGTTGGGTGCGTGGTCAGTGCCGCGACCGTCCGATACTCTACGTTGGCGGCGCGACGCGGTGCCTGCCGCCCGCGAGCCCCCGGCACCGTGTGATCCACCGGAGACGGTCGTGGAGCGTGCATGATCCGCATCGAAGGATTGACCAAGGTTTTCCCGAATCCTGATGGGACCGAGAAGACCGCCGTGGATCGCATCAGTTTCCGTATTGCCCGCGGCGAGATCTACGGTCTGCTCGGTCCGAACGGGGCGGGAAAGACGACCACGTTACGCATGGTCAGCGGGCTGCTGCGGCCAACGGCCGGCTCGGTGTTTATCGGAGGTATCGACGTCACAGGCCACCCGCAGGAGGTCAAGAGGCAGATTGGCTACCTGACGGCCAACACCGGGCTGTACATGCGTCTGACGCCGTTCGAGCTGCTCGAATACTTCGCCACGCTGTACAGCATCCCGCGCGCGCCGGCTCGCCAGCGCATCGCGGAACTGGTCGCATGGCTGGGGATGGAGGATTTCCTGAAGCTGCGCTGCGGGGCGCTCTCGACCGGACAGAAGCAGCGCACCAACATCGCCCGGGCCCTGATCGCCGATCCGTCGGTACTGGTGCTCGATGAACCGACGCTGGGGCTGGACGTATTGAGCAACCGGCTCATCCTGACTTTCGTGCGCAAACAGGCCGAGGCCGGCAAGACCGTCCTGCTCTCGACGCACGCGCTCGATGAGATCGAGACGATGTGCCGCCGCATTGGGCTGATCCACAACGGGCGGCTGATCGCCGAAGGCGACCTGGAGACTCTGAAGAGACAGACAAACCGGCAGCGGCTGAGCGAAGTCTTCCTCAAGCTGGTGGGAGCGGATGAACCGGTTATCGCGGATTAACACCGTTTGGCGGAAGGAGCTGAAGGACACCCTCCGCGACCGACGGACCGTCATCGCGATGGTGTTGGTGCCGATGGTGCTGTATCCAGCGTTGATGCTTGGTTCGTTGCAGGCGTTCGAGTTGCAGACGACACGTCTGAAGCAGGAGAGCTACGATGTCGGTGTGGCCTCGGAACAGGCGGCACGCTGGCTGCGCAAGCTGGTGGACGCCGACCCGGCCCGCCGGGCCCTGGCCGCGGGCCTGACACCCGAGCAGCTTTCGGCCGAGCAGGTGGTCGAACAAGCGGAGGCGGAGGGGTTCGGGAGCGAGGCCAAACCGGCGGTCACGCAGGGCGAAAGCGCGACAGAGGCAGCGCGCTCAGACGTTCGCCGGGTGCCGCCCGCGTACCGGATCGTGATCGTCGCCGATGTTGTCGCGGCAGTGGAAGGCGGGCAGACACACGCGGGCATCCTGGTCGAAGGGGGGCTGCCGGCGCCGGACAACGTGCGTTCGGCGCACATCACGCTGGTGTCGGATCAGAGCGAGATTCGCAGTCAGATCGCGGCCGCGGGCCTGGACGGCATTCTGCAAAGGGCCAACGCCCAGATGGTGCTGCATCGTCTGCGTGAGCTGGCGCTGGATCCAGAGCTGCTCAGACCGCTCGACCTCACCGAGCAGGACGTGGCCACGCCCGAGAAGCTGGGCAGCTCAGTCATCGGACAGATAGTCCCCCTGATCCTGATCGTCATGACGATCACGGGAGCGATCTACCCGGCGATCGACCTGACGGCCGGGGAGCGCGAGCGCGGTACGCTCGAGACGCTCATGGTCGCACCAGTGCCGACGGTGGACCTGATTGCGGGTAAGTTCGTGGTCGTAACGGCGATCGGGATGCTGAGTGCCGTGCTCAACCTCGTATCGATCGGAGGCACGATCTACCTGGGGGGCCTGGGTGACATGCTGACGCAAGGGAACGGCGTGGCCTTTCCCCTGTGGGCGCTGCCGTGGGTGCTGTTGCTGCTGTTACCGCTGGCGGTGATGTTCAGCGCGCTGCTGCTGGCGGTGTGCAGTTTTGCGCGGAGTTTCAAGGAAGCCCAGAACTACATCATGCCAGTGATGATCGCCGCCTTGATACCGGCTGTGGCGGGGATTCTGCCCGGGATGCGTTTGGAGGGGCCGGTCCTTGTGATTCCGGTCACGAATGTGGTCGTGCTGACGCGCGAGCTGTTCATGGGGCGGTTCAATGTCGTGGGGGTCCTGTGGGTCTCGTTCTCGACCTGCATCTACGCCGGAGCGGCGGTGGCCGTGGCGGCCAAGCTCTTCGGCCAGGAAGCGGTGCTGTTTGCCGACAGCGGCTCGGTCAAAACGCTCTTCCTGCGGCGGTTCTTCAAGCCGCGGCTGCGGCCGAGCGCCGCGCAGGCGTTTCTGTTGCTCGCGTTGGCCTACCCGCTGCACTTCTTCATTCAGGTGGCGATCATGCGCTCGCCGGCGCTGATGGGCAACGTCGCCTATTTCTGGGCCTTCGGGGCGAACTTGGTGTTGTTGTTCGTGCTGCTGCCGGTGGTGGCAGCGAAATACATGCGCGTGGACATCGTGCAGACGCTACGCCTGCCGCGACCATCCGCAGCAGCGTTGCTCGCGGGGTTGTGTTTCGGCTGTTCGACGTGGATTCTGGGCAAGGCCTGGTTTGTCCTCCAACAGAACTGGATGCCGTTCGACACGGCGTCGCTGCGCGCCGTGGAGCAGCAATTCGCCTGGCTCGAGAACGTCAGTCCGTTCGCGGTAATCTTCTTCATGGCGGTGTTGCCCGCGGTATGCGAGGAGGTGTTCTTCCGCGGCTACGTGCTGAGCGGGCTGCGAAGGGCACTGAAGCCGGCGGGGGCCGTGCTCGTGGTCGCGATCGCGTTCGGCATCTATCACCAAAGCCTGCACCGCCTCGCGCTGACGGCGATGCTGGGCCTGGTGCTGGGATTGCTGGTAATCCAGGGCAGGTCGATCTGGCCGGCGATGCTGGCTCACATGATGCACAACGGCCTGTCGCTGGCCACGGCCACCGTGCCGGCCTGCCGCGATCTGGCCGCGCGTTTCGGTTTCGAGGCCGATCCCTTTGCCTTGCCGCCCATGCCGTTCCTGGTCGGCGCTGGAGCGCTATTCGGCGCAGGCCTGACGCTGTGCGCGCTGCTGGGCCGTCAGTCGCTCGCGTCCGAACCCGACGACGTCCCCGCGGAGCGGGGGGAAACCCCTGACATAGGCCAAGTTTCTCCGCTCACGCCCGATCTTACGCCGACCGAGGGCAAGCCCGTGGCCTCCGTCCTGAGACGGGCTGATGCCAACTCCGGGGCGACCCCCGGGCAGTGACGCGCGGCGTTGCCGCCTAGCAGAGTGCGATATACGCCGCCACGAAGTAAATCGCCAGGCGTATCCTGTGTGGTGTCCACGCAAACAGCATTCTTTCGCCTCCTCAGGCATGGACGCGCACCCCATCGGTGCCCGTCCAATAAAGCGGGCTGTTTCTCAACGTGTCCCACCGTCATTTAACTCTACGCCAGCGCGCCAACCATAATCAACTAACCGGCGGCAGATCGCGCGCACCGATAATGGCGGAGTCCCGAGCCGGATCCCGTCGGGTCCAGCAGTCGGCTCGGACGCACGCCGAGCCAGTCTTTTTTCGGGCGAGCGGCTTGGCAGTTGGGATCACGATGCCGGCGCGATTCTCGGCGCGCCTGGCTGCATCGCGGAATTAGAGCGGTTTCAGTTTGTCTGTAGCGGCCAAGCTCCGTATCGGCCGACAACGCCAACGTCCGGTGCGGGGCCCGGACGCTACACCGAATCGAAAAACGCTCTGGACATGCCTTTTTTGAGCCGGCATCAGTTCTTGCCGGGTGCTACGTCCTATAAACCAAGCGTTACCCCCCCGCCCTCGATGGTCACGCCGGCCTCCAACCCGGACGCCGTCAGAGCCCATTCCCCTCAGCCGGGCGACCGAATTCCTGCACCCAGTACACGCCGTAGTCTCCCCCATGGCGAACAGCCACGCCCAACTCTGTGAAACGCTCGTCTAGGATGTTCTCGCGGTGCCCGGGGCTCTCCATCCAGGCGTCGAAGGCCGCCGTTGCGGTCTGCTGTCCAGCCGCCAGGTTCTCGCCGATCACGAGGAAGTCATAGCCGACCTGCTCGGCTCGGTCAGCCAGGTTTGTTCCCGTGTGAGGATCGACGTGGTCGAAGAAGCCGTAGTGGATCATTTCGCAGGCGTACAGAGCGGCCTGATTCGCCAGGATGTCGCTGTGCACCACGGCCGGTAAGCCGCGGGACGAACGCTCCCTGTTGACCAGGAACAGCACCTCCGCTTCGATCGATTCCGCGGAGTCTGGGATGCTACAGTCCGAGAACTGCGGGGGCTGCTCGCGTCCTGAGCCATCGGTGACTCCGCCCGGGGCCACCAACGCGGACCCCTCCAGTCCACTTCCGCCAGTGCTCGTAGTCCCTCCGGTCAGCGATGCCAGGGGGCAGCCGCCCAGCAGAAAAAGGACCGCACCGATCGCCGCCATCCTGATTCTGAAGCCCGGTTCCATGCGAACCTCCAACCGAGGGTGAGCGCGGCGTATCCGTTCCGCGTGTCCCCTTCGCAACGAATGCCAACTTCCGTCCGCCCATGGAGGCCCGGCAAGCAGCTTTGGACCGATCGGACCTCACGCTCGCCCGCTCGCGAGCATCGCTCCGTCCGGAACCTGTCCTATCATCGGTCCGAACCACCAGATGATCGCCGGACAACCCCTTGATACGACTCCTTGCCGGTCCCATACTAACGATGAATGGACAATTAGGCAATCGGTGAATCCGCTCGAGGAGCTTCGCATGCAGCGCTCGCGCTCTATCGTTCTAACGGCCCTGGTGACTCCCTTGCTGCTAATGCAGGTGGACCTGTCCGGCTGCCTGCCGATATCCGCCACCGGGGGCACGACCTCAACAGCCAACGCCTTCAACTTACCGCCCACGGTCGTGATCAGCGCCGATCTGGTACGCGGCATCGCGCCGCTGACGGTGCGCTTCAGTTCCGTGGGCAGCTCGGACGACGGACTGATCGTCGCCCGCTTGTGGAACTTCGCGGACGGCCAGACCAGTCAGGATATCTCGCCTTCGCATACCTTCGCCAACACCGGCGTGTACGCTGTGGCGCTCAGGTTGACCGACGACCGCGGGGCACAATCCACGCGCCGGCTGACGATCTACGTCACGGAGGCGCCCGTCGCCCGGATCAGCGTGGACCACCGCACGGCCGAATCGGCGCCGGCGATCTTCACCTTCGACGCCTCGCAATCCTATGACCCCGACGGCGAGATCGAGGAATACCAGTGGGATTTCGGCGACAGCTCGCGCGAACTGCTGCCGGTCGTCACGCACACTTACGCCACTTCCGGCACCTACCGGGCGCGGCTCACGGTAACCGACAACAACGGAGTGACCGGTACCGCCGAAGTGGTCATCGAGGTCGGCATTCGCACGCCCGAGATCGCCTTCCGCACTCCCCCCGCGACCATCACCAACATTGTCTGTTCGAACGACTCGCCTCTCTGGGTGTACACGGTCTTCGAGGTCGAGCCGAACGTACCCCGGACGATCAGTGCCGGGCTCGATGGTGACGATGACCCCTGCAACGCCCAAGCGGTGCTGTTCGACGCGGCGACGGGGGCGCGCGTGCGCACTCTGGCCGGTCACACCGACCGGGTCCTTGACGCGGTCTTCTCCGCCGACAGCACCATGGTGTTGACCGCCAGCGATGACCGCACCCTGCGCCTCTACGACACGGCCACAGGCCAGCACGTGGAAACATATGGCGGCAATCTCGGCTCGATCACGTCCGCCGCCTTCTCGCCGGATGGTGCGACGCTTGTCTTCGGCGAAGACACCGGTGCGGTCATCCTGCGGAACGTGAGTTCTGGTGCCATCGTGCGGCAGTTTGTCGGACATACATCGACCGTCAACGCCGTCGCGTTTTCGCCCGACGGGACGCAGATCCTGTCCGGCAGCGACGACCGCAGCGCGCTGCTCTGGAATGTCGCGGACGGGACGATCATACGGACGCTCACCGGGCACGCGTTCGGTGTGACATCCGTGGCGTTTTCGCCAACCGACGCGACCCTGGTGCTGACTGGCAGCGTTGACCAGGCGGCCAAACTGTGGGATACGAACAATGGGACGGTGTTGGTCTCGTACGAGCCGGTCCGCGATGGTGATCAGCTTGTTTCCGGGCACGCCAACAGCATTTCGGACGTGGCCTTCTCACCCGACGGCACCATGATCCTGACCGGGAGTGACGACCGCACTGCCAAGCTGTGGAGCGTGGCTGGCGGCCCCGAGTTGCGGACCCTCAGCGGGCATGGCGATCGGGTCACCTCGGTCGGCTTCTCACCCGACGGAACGCAGGTCGTCACCGGCAGCGAAGACGCGACCGCGCTGATCTGGGATGCCACGACCGGTGAACCGGTCATGAGTTCGCTTCGGCCGGTGCGTGTCGTCGACGCCGGCGGAAACCTCCAGGCCACCTCGGACACCTGTACATCCGCGGTCAGTTCCGTGGCGTTCTCTCCCAGCGGTGCGTACATCCTGGCCGGCGTCGCCGCCCGCAACGACATCAAGCTGGACAGCAGCACCAGGCCCGCAGGCAACGACCTCAACCTCACCGTGCCGACACCGCTCGATCTGACCAACGTGGACATCGGCGAATACTATCTGTGGGCTGAGATCGACACCGACCGGACCGCCCCATCACGAACGTACTCCGGCGCCCTCGTGAATGTGATCGCGCCCTTCACCGAAAGCGTCGACAACTTCACGCCGCGCGTCCCGCTTCGCAACGACCGCGCCTCGGTCATCGTCGCCCCCACGGACGACCGCCAGATATTCGACCTGGGAACTATGAGTAAGGGCGACCGACTGTACATCAGCCTGCTCTCCACGCCAGGCTACGGCGACTTCTACGATGACGATGAATACAGCCTGCTGATCATGGATGCCGACGAGAAGGTCTTCGCCTGGTATCAGGACAACGGCGTCTTCTTCACCCCGGATGCAAAGCTGGTCATCGGGCACAGCAGCACGCACTACTACGTCGTCATCGACCGGGGACACAGCGTAAACCTGCACGTGCAGCGGGGCGGCACACTCACCCCGCGCACCCAGCGCATCTACCTCAACTTCGATGGCGCGCAGAACGTCTCTGTCGCAGGCGAACCGCCGGTCGATATCGGGGCTTTCGACGCGAGCGACATCCGCACCGGCTGGGGTGCGCCCGAAACCACCATCATCAAGAACAAGATCGAGGAGACCGTTAAGGCGATGTACGCGGACTGGCCGAACATCGTCATCTCTACCAGCGACGATGCCGGCGCTCCGCCAGATCGACCGTACCAGACCGTCTATTTCGGCAGCTCGAGCTTGTTTTTCCTGGGTATCGCCGACTACATCGACCCGCGCAACGATACGTTGACCGGCTCAGCCATCGTCGCGACCGATACGTTCGACTACGATTATCCCACGCTGACCGCCGAGGAAATGGGGTTCGCGATCGGGGCGACGGCCGTGCACGAGAGCGGGCACCTGTTGGGCTTGCGCCACACCGATCTGGCCGGCGACGTTATGAGCTATTCGACCTCCGCAACCGACACTACTCAGGGCTTCCGCAACGACGCCCCGCTCACGGCGAGTGAGCAGTACAACGCGCAGATCGGCTACCAGGATGCGCGGACGCTGTTCGACGAAATCTTCGGCACGGATTAATGCACCCAGGTCAATAACTCTGCTATCTGAACCGCGGCCGGGCTCGTGTCCCGGCCGCGGTCTTTGGGATTCACACTGATTTCATGGGCCGCAGAGGTGGGGCCGTCGCGGCGCAGAACACGCCTGGCAACCAGGAAACGCTGGTCTCAACCCGGGGGCGGTGAGACGTATCTGCCCAACCCGCGTTTTTGCTCTGGTCCGCCCAAACATACCTGGACAACACGATTGCGTACCGCGTACTTCTCGCTACAATGCTCGCAGGTTGCGTAAGCGCTCGCGGGGTACATCGGTGGGCGCGGTCCTTGTTTCCACTTGGTCCCCAACGCAGCAAGGGCACATCCATGGCAAGAGTCACCATCGAAGACATCAGCCGCCGAACCGATTTGTCCCGCGGCACCGTATCGCGTGCGCTCAACGACCGCCCGGACATCAGCGAGCAGACCAAGCAGCGCGTCATGAAGGCGGTCCGCGAGCTGAACTACGTCCCCAGCCGCGCGGCGCGCTCGCTGGCCACCGGCCGCAACTACGCGGTCGCCGTGGTTGTCGATGATCTGCACTCCGGACTGGCAACGGCGTTCTTGCGGGGTGCGTATAGGCGCGCCCAGCACGCCCGGTATTCCGTCCACCTGGTGGAGTTGGGCGACAGTGACAGCGAGAGCTCGGACAGGTTGCGCAACCTCTCCGCCGAGAACATCGATGCCGTTCTCGTTGCGACCCCGCTCAGCGGAGCGTTGGCCGGCACGATCCGCGAGGCGCTGGGCGAGCGTCCCCTGGCGAGCTGCTGGGAACTGGCGGCCATCGGCGTGGACACCCTGATTCCCGACCAGATCGAATCCGGTCGGCTCAGCGCCCGCAACATCCTGCGGAATGGGGTCCACGATCTGCTCTACGTCCACGCCCGCGGCAGCGTCGGCGCCGACCAGCGGTTGAATGGCTTCACTGCGGTTTGCCGCGAGCATGGCCTCGACGCAAACACCATCGTCGCTGAGCTGCAATCCGGGCAGTCCGACCATGCCGACCGGTTCAATCAGCTTCGACCACACCTGGAGCACGCCCGGGCCGTCGCCGCCAGCGACGATTTCCTCGCCATACAGATCATGCTCTGGTGCCAGCGAATCGGGAAGATCCCCGGGGAAGACATCGCCATCATCGGCCAGGGGAACGAGCACATCGGCTCGCAGATCCACCCGACGCTCTCGACGGTGGATTTGTGCGGCGAGGAGCTGGGTCAACGGGCTATGGATATCGTCCTGCAGCGGCTGGGCAAGGAGCGTATGGACGCGCCGCAGACGACACGGATCGCACCACGTTTCCTCGATAGAGAGACTACCCGCTGTCTCGGCTGAACCGCCACCCGGCCTCCACCGCACACAACCTCTTGTATTATATAGAGATAGTGTTCACTGGCGCTTTGCGCAGATCACTTCGACGGAGCTGGGCGGCTCGGAAGCGGACATGGTGTATCGTGTTCAGCGGCGTTCCAGCACGACATTCCCAGGCTATGGTAACTGCTTGACGGGGTCGCGGGGCATCGAATACAGTGGTCGGAGAACAGTGATTTGCACAGCCTGGGCACAGCTCGCGGTCGCACGTTTCCGGCACGGAAAGGTCGCAGGGAGTGTTTGTCGACACAGCGGGAGCCAGTACGGAAAGGGAGTCTGGACGCCCCGGGTGTCCCGGCACGATCACAGCGCGGGCGGCAGCAGCGTCGCCGTCCAGCCGCACACAGGAGAGGCCGCAATGCAGGTTACCGTTTCCGCCCGACATATAGGGGTGACCGAGGCGCAGAAGAGCTACTGCCAGGAGAAGGCGTCCCGCCTTGAGCGATTCTATAACCGCATCCAGTCGATTGAAGTCGTGCTCGACGGCAACGCCGGCAAGCACACTGCGGAAGTAATCGTCCATACCGAGCGTTCCCAGCCATTCGTGGCCAAGGAGGAGAACGAGGACCTTTACGCCGCCATCGACATCCTGGTTGACAAGATCGAGCGCCAACTCAGGGACCACAAGGAGAAGCTGCGCAATCGCAAGCACCCTCGGCGTTCGACCCCCGAGGACCAGACGCCGTAAGATTGGCGCACGTGACCGGAGACTGTGATGAAGCTGCTCGACCTGATCCAGCCCAACGCGATTGTCAGTGAATTGACGGCGACCGACCGCAATGGCGTAATCCGGGAGCTGGTTCAGGTGCTCGTCGAGGCCGGGTTAATCGAGGTCAACACCGCGGACAGCGTCACCAAGTCGATTGTGGCCCGCGAGCGCACGCGGGGCACGACGGGTTTTGGAAAGGGGGTGGCGGTGCCCCACGCCAAGGTCGAGGGGCTCGAACGTGTAATCGCGGCCGTGGGCCGCAGCAGCCGGGGGATCGACTTCGCCTCACTCGATGGTGAGCCGGTCTTCGGCGTGTTCTTGATTGTCAGTCCGGCCGACAAGGCCGAGGAGCACTTGCGAGCAATGGACCTGGTGTTTCGCCACCTGCAGCAGGAGAAATTCCGCAAGTTCCTGCGTCAGTCGGACAAACCGGAGACGGTTCTCGATCTGTTGAAGGAGGCGGACGAGAAGCTGCTGGTAACGTAGACCGTCACGGGAGACGGTCTGTTTGAGCAAAGGCATGCGTGATTTGGACCTGCGCGTGGCAGCCGAACGAGAAGTGATTATCAGGAACAAGGAAGGGCTGCACTTCCGTCCCATCATGCAGTTGGTCGACACTGCTTCGCGCTTTTCCGCTCGCATCAGTCTCAACTGCGAGGAGCGCCAGGCGGACGGCCGCAGCCCCATGGAACTGCTGATGCTGGTCGCCACGCAGGGTACCCGGGTGAAGATCGTCGCCGAAGGGGAAGATGCCGGTGGCGCTCTGGACGCCCTGATCGCGCTGATTGAATCGGGATTCGGCGAAGACTGATCGGACGACCGACGAAACAGATGTTGACGGTTTGCTGCGGCCCTTCCCCGTGAAGCGGCCGCCCTGACCGCGTTTAGCGCGGGCCATGATTACAAAAAAGGGAATTAGCGCCTCGCCCGGCGTGGCGATCGGCCCGACTCTGGTGCTCGACACCGAAGAGTTCCGCATTCCGCGCCGCACCATCGACCCCTCGCAGGTTCCAGCGCAGATTCAGACGCTCGATGCGGCCCTCGATGCGTCGCGCCAGGAGGTCAGCGAGCTGCGCCTCAGTGCGGCCCGCAAGCTCGGCGGCAAGACCGCCACCATCTTCGAGTTCCACGAGCAGTTCATCGCTGATCCCAAGTTGCGAACCAACGTGGTCGAATTGATCGAGCAGCACCGCTACACCGCCGCCTACTCCTTCGCGCAGGTGATGAATCGCTGGCAGCGCGTCTTCCAAACCGTCGCCGATCCCTATTTGAAAGAGCGTGTACGCGATTTGTTCGACATCGAGAAGCGTGTGTTGCGCCACATCCTGGGCAGCGTCCGCGAAGACATCTCGCGCCTGACCGAGTCGGTCGTGATCGTCGCGCACGATCTGACCCCCTCGCAGGCCGTCTCGCTCGATCGCCAGCATATCCTCGGGCTCGCAATCAACGTCGGCGGCCAGACCTCACACATGGCGATCATCGCGCGCATGCACGGGATTCCCGCGGTCGTGGCCCTCAACGACATCACCAGCGACGTCTCCGGTGGCGAGACCGTCATCATCGACGGCACGCACGGCATCGTCATCGCCAACCCCGATGCGGATGCCGTCGAACGCTACCGCACGCAGGAGCGTGAATACCACGCTTTTGAGCTGGAGCTGGCCGGGCTGCGCGATCTGCCCGCGGTCACCCGCGACGGCGTGCCCGTCAGCCTGATGGCGAACATCGAATTCGCCGAGGAAACGCAGGCCGCCATGGATGCCGGGGCGGCGGGCGTGGGGCTGTATCGTTCCGAGTTCCTCTTTCTGTCGGGCCCACGCCTGCCCACCGAGGAACAGCAGTACGAAGCATTTCGCACCGCCGCACGCCATGCCGGCGGCAAAACCACCATCATCCGCACGATGGACCTCGGGGCCGACAAGATGGCGGAGTCCATTGGTGCGCCGCACGACCACAACCCCGTGCTCGGCCTGCGCTCGCTGCGCTACTGCCTCCAGCACCTGGACATGTTCAAGACCCATCTGCGGGCCATTCTGCGCGCCTCGGTCGAGGGCAATGTGCAGATCATGTTCCCGATGATCACTACTCTGATGGAGCTGCGCCAGGCCAAGGCCACCCTCGCCGACGTGATGGAGGACCTCGAGGAGGAGGAGATTCCCTTCCGGCGCGACCTGGCGACCGGCATCATGGTGGAAACTCCCGCCGCGGCCCTGCTCAGCAGCGCGTTCGCCAAGGAGGCCGCTTTCTTCAGCATCGGCACGAACGATCTGACGCAGTACACGCTAGCGGTCGACCGCGGCAACGAGCGCGTCTCGCACCTGTATTCACCGCACAATCCCGCCGTGCTGCGGCTGATCCGGCAGGTGATCCGGGCCGCCCGGGTCGGCAACATCCCGGTTGCCCTGTGTGGAGAGATGGCCGGCGCACCGATCTACACGCAGTTGCTGCTCGGTCTGGGGCTGCGCGCGCTCTCGATGGCCCCGAAGGACATCCCGGAAATCAAGAAGGTAATCCGCTCCACCACCATCGCGCGCTGCGAGAAGATCGCCCGCCGGATCATGCGTTTCGACGCCGATCGTCAGGTTCTGAACTACCTGCGCGACAACCTGCGTGCCATCGGGCCGGAGTTCATCTGATGCACGCGTCACCCCCCCAAGGTCATCCAGCCGGCAGCGCTGCGGGGGCTGCTGGAGAACGCTTTCGCGCGGCCATTGTGTACACCATCGCGGGCGACCTGCGCTTCCTCGCCCATCACGACGAATTGCGCATGCTGGCCCGCGCCATGGTGCGCGCCGACTGGCCGCTGCGCTACTCCCAGGGCTTCAACCCTCAACCACGACTCGTCCTGCCTCTGCCGCGCAGCGTCGGGACCGCCTGTGACCATCAGGGGGCGCTCGTCGATCTCGCCGCCCCGCGCAGCCCGGCGGACCTTTGCAGCAGCTTGACGGCGACTCTGCCGCGGCAATGCGCGCTGCAACGTGTGATCGCTCCGGTTCCCAGCGCCACGCCCCACGCCCAATCTGTCACCTACGAACTGCCGCTGGCCGCGACGGACGCTGCCCACATGGGGCCGCGCATCCGGCGTCTGCTGGCACTGAGCGAACTGAACATCGAGCGCAGCTACGGTCCCGACAAGCCGTCGCGCGCCATCGATATCCGACCTTTTGTCGACACAATCGTACTCGACGGTCAGGTCCTGCGGCTGCGGCTGCGCTACTGCGACCAACGCACCGCCCGACCGTCCGAGCTCATCACGGAACTGGGCCTCGCCGCCGAAGAACACAACCATCGTGTCCGGCGGGCCGAGGTCACATGGGACATCGAGCTCACGGGCCCCACTGCGCGGCCCGCAGCTCTCGAAAGGATCTCACTTGGCCAAGAAGAAAGCGACGACCTCTCGCAAGCGAGTCACTAGAACTCGGAAGGTCAAAACCAAGAAGTCCGACGCCGCCGAGAATGCAACGGATGCCAACACCGCGCCCCAAACGCCGGACGCAGGCGCGTCTGACGAGAAGACGGCTGCGCCCAAACGAGCGTCCCGTTCGCGCGCTGCAGCAAAGAAGGCGCCAGCGGCACAGCCGACCTTGAAGAAGACCGAAACCACGAAGGCTGCCAAGCGGCGCAAACGCCGCAAGACCGCCTCGGACAAGTCCGTGACTGCCGACGAGACCGGTTCGGCGGCATTCGAACCGCGTGGAAAGGGTGCGCCGGAAGGCCCACGGCCTTTCTCGCCGGTAGCCCAGATGGAAACGTCAGACGGCGGCATCGTCATTCGTTTTCCACCGGTCGCCCCGCCGCCATTCGCGCGGGACGACGAGAGCATTGCGCCCGAGTTCAACCAGTCGTCGGCCGTGGGTGTGCTCGAGCAACCGCCCGTCAAGAGATTCACCCTGCCGGACAGGGCCGAGCCTGGACCGGAGCCGGTGGAGCCACCAGTCGAGGAACCGGCCGGGCCAGTGGAAGCCGAGTCGGCGCAGCCACTGGTCGAGGAAGCTGCCGCGCCGGCCGCTCCCGAGCTGGAAGAGCCGCCCACAGCCGATACCGTGGGGCCGACTGAGGCAACTTCGCCCGCCCCGCACCCGAGCGAAACCGGCGGCCGCAGACGCCGCGGGTCGCGCCGTCGCGGCCGCAAGGCACAGCCGGCCACGGAGCCCATCGCGCAATCGCAACCGTTCCACGCCGCTACCCCGAGCAAACCCCAGCGCCCCGACGAGGAGCAGCTTACCCCCAGCCAGAAGCGCCGCCTGCGCCGAAAGCGGCGCGCCAAAGCGGCGCGCCCCGAGGCAACGCCGGCTGCCACAAACGCGAAACCCGCCGTAGCAGTGGAGCAGGCGGTCGAAGCGGAAGTAGCCGTAGTGACGGCCGAGCCACCGGTCGAAATCGACGAACCATCCAAGACGCAGAAGCCTCCCGCCCGCAAGCGTCGGCGCTCGCGCCGCCGTAACAAAACCGCCCCGGCGGAGGCCGCAAAGGCCGCTGCCAAGCCGACCGAGGATAGAGAGGACAAGGAGGACGAGGAGGACGAGGAGGACGAGGACGGACGGCAGGCCAGATCAGGTGCACCGTTGGGGCCGGTTACCAAGGAGATGATCATAAACTTTGCCCCGCGTGAGGAATGCCGAATTGCCATTTTACATCGCAACAAGCTGGAGGAGATCTATCTCGAGCGCGCCTCGTCCGAAAACCACGTGGGCAACATCTACAAGGGCATCATCACGAACGTCGAACCCAGCATTCAGGCCGCCTTCATCGACTTCGGGCTGAGCAAGAACGGGTTCCTGCACATCACCGATCTGCATCCGCAGTACTTCCCCGGGGGCGGCGACCAGACGGAAGACGTCGGCCGCAAGATCCCGCGGCGAAACCGCCCGCCCATTCAGCGCTGTCTGCGCCGCGGCCAGGACATCCTCGTGCAGATCACGAAAGAGGGCATCGGTACGAAGGGCCCCACGCTCTCCACGTACCTGAGCATTCCCGGACGCTTCCTGGTCATGATGCCGGGAATGCGACATCTCGGCGTCTCGCGCAAGATCGAGGACGAAGACGCGCGGCACAAGCTCCGCAAGCAAATGGCCGAGCTGAGTCTGCCCGACGACATCGGCTTCATCGCCAGCACGGCCGCCCAGGATCACACCAAGCGCGAGTTGCAGAGCGACTTGAACTACCTCACGCGCCTGTGGCGGCGGGTCGAGAAGCGCACCCACAGCGAGCGGGCGCCGGCCGAGCTCTACCGCGAGTCCGATCTGGTCATCCGCACGATTCGCGACGTCTTCACCTCTGATATCGAGCGCATCGTGGTCGACGATGTCGACGTGGCCAGACGGGCACGCGAGTTCCTTTCCATCTTCAGCCCGCGTTCCCGCGACGCTGTCGTGGAATACACCAACCCGGAGCCCGTCTTCCACAAGTACGCCATCGAGGCCGAGCTCGAACGGCTGCACTCCCGGCACGTGCCGCTCAAATCCGGCGGCTCGCTGGTGATCGACCAGACCGAGGCGCTCGTGGCCATCGACGTCAACAGCGGCCGCTTCCGCACGGAGGACGACGCCGAAACAACCGCCTATCGCATCGATCTCGAGGCCGCCGATGAAATCCCGCGGCAGTTGCGGTTACGCGATCTGGGGGGCGTGATCGTCTGCGACTTCATCGACGTCCGCCAGGAAGAGCACCGGCGCGAGATCGAACGCCGGCTGGCACGCAACCTGAAGAACCACAAGGAGCGTGCCAAGGTCCTGCGGATGAGCGCCTTCGGCATCATCGAACTCACGCGCCAGCGCCAGCGGGCCAGCCTGACGCGCAACGTGTACCAGGATTGCCACCATTGTCGGGGCACCGGCCTGGTCAAGACCGCCGAGTCGGTCGCGCTCGATGTGATGCGCCTGATCCAGCTCGCAGTGACGCGCGAGGCCATCCGCGCCATCGAGGTGGCCATCTCGACGGCCGTGGCCGACCTGCTCCAGAACCGCAAACGGGCCACCCTGCACCGGCTCGAAACGCAGTACCACCGCACGATTTCGATCCGGCCCCTGTCGACTTATGGCCTCGACCAGGTCGAAATCCGCTGCTTTGACCAGCGCGGGCGCCTAGTGCCACATTCGTAGGGATTGACAATGTCGCCACCCCGGCACCTGGCCGAACGTCTGCCACCCCTGGTCGAGCGCATCGTCACCAGCTACCTGGCCGATGAACGCACCCAGCATGTGGATCGCGAATACCTGCCCTCCCAGGCAGCCATCATCGATATCTGCAATCTGCTGCTGGAGCTGACCTATCCCGGCTACGTCGGCCGCATGGGGCTGACGCGGCACAATATCAGCTACCACGTCGGCGAATTGCTGCCACGGCTGTGGGAGCTGCTCGCCGCTCAGATCAGCGCCTGCCACTGCCACGAAGAAGAACGGGCCGGGAAAGCCGTCTCGGACGAGCACGCCGAGTGCCACCGCGCCGCTGCGGCGGAGGCCACGCGTTTCATCGAGCGCATCCCCGAGGTTCGCGAGATGCTCGCCGACGATGTGCAGGCCGCCTACGACGGCGACCCAGCCGCGGAGCACACGGCCGAGTGCATCCTCGCCTATCCGGGGATTCTGGCCATCACGATCTACCGCTACGCCCACGAGCTGTACCAGATGAACGTCCCGCGCATGCCACGCATCATGGCCGAGCACGCACACACGCTCACCGGCATCGACATTCACCCCGGCGCCCGCATCGGACGCAGCTTCTTTATCGATCACGGCACCGGCGTGGTGATCGGCGAAACCACTGACATCGGCGACTGCGTGAAGGTCTATCAGGGTGTGACACTCGGCGCCCTTTCCTTCCCCAAGGACGAACGCGGACACCTCATTCGCAGCCAGAAACGCCATCCCACCGTGGGCAACAACGTCACCATCTACGCCAACGCGATCATCCTTGGCGGCAACACGGTCATCGGCGACAGGGCCGTGATCGGCGGCTCAGTCTTCCTGACCGAGTCCGTGGCCCCCGGCCACCAGGTCGCCATCACACCGCCCGTCCTCAAGGTGCGCCCGCCGCAGCGCCCCCCCGAGCGGAGCGACTGACCACGCCGTTTGCCGGCTGCCAGACCGTCCGATACAGTTCGACTCGCGGGGTAGCGCGGCCCAAGCTGTTCGCCACTGAGGGAGGCAGACCGATGGCGTATCGAGTCACGAAAGAACACGTCTGGAGCGCGGCAATCCCGGATCGGACCGGCGCGCTGGCGGAGGTCCTGCGAGAGCTCAGCACGCACGGCTTGAACCTCGAGCTGATCATCACCCGGCGCGCTCAGCCCGGGCGGGCCCTGCCATTCATCTCGCCACTCCGAACGCTCGAAGAGATCGCGATAGCCGAGCGGGCTGGCTTTGCAGAGACCGCTGACCTGCACACTCTGCGCATCGTCGGGCCCAGCCGGCCCGGGTTGGGTGCGGTGGTAGCGACCGCCCTGGCCGAAGCGGGCATCAACCTGCGCGCCGTATCTGCGGCGGCTTTCGGCGATCAGCAGGTGACCAGCATTGCATGCGACACAGAGGACGACGCCGATCGCGCCCGGCTCGCGGTGGAAGAGGCACTGGCCCATTGACTGGGAGCGGTTCCGCAACTCCTCTCCGCGCACGTCCCGCGCGCCTCAGGTGTTCGAACTCCCCCAGGCGGGCCAGGCCGCGCGCCAGACAACCCATAATCCGGCAGGACCGACGGTGATGTTCGCGCTCTAAGCGGGCAATGTGGGATATTCCCCACGAACGCCGCGAGACCGGATAACCACAGCCCGAAGCCCGCCGTTTTTGGAGCCATGTCTACCCGACAATCGCCCGATACTCAGGTATGTGGGGCCCGTGGTGTGCTCCGATTTCCTAGTCCTCAAACGGATGAAGTGAACATGACCTCGCCACTCCGCATCTGTCTCTTTGACCCAGTCGGCTCCCCGCGCGAACCATTCCGCGAACCTTTCGACCAACTTCCCCAAACCCATGTGGTTAATGAGTTTGCGACTTGGGAGCAGTTGCAGGAGTGCTTGGCCTCCACCAACATCGACGCCGTCGCGCTGAATCTGGACGGCACTAAGGACAACGGCTCCTATATCATCCAACGTACCGCCGAGATCGCACCCAATTGCAGCATTCTGGCGGTCAGTCGGTCAGACGACCCCAACCTGATCATCAAAGCCATGCGGGCCGGTTGCCACCAGTTCGTCCGCTGGCCGATCGACCGCCAGGATCTTATCGCCGCCCTCGATCGGCTGCGTTCCGTCCGCACCCCGGCCCCCTCGGTGTCGAAGCGCATCTGCGTGATCGGCTCGGCCGGCGGTGCTGGAGCTACTACACTGGCGTGCAACCTGGCGCTCGAGCTGTCCCGTCTGACAAGCCAGGCCTGCGCCCTGGTGGACATGAACCTGGAATTCGGCGAGGTGGCCTGCGCGTTCGATTGCACGCCACGCTATTCCATCGCCGACATCTGTGATTCAGACGTGGAAGTCGATCGCACCATGCTGGAAAGCGTGCTGGAAGAGTTGCCCTGCAACGTGACGATCCTGTCACGGCCCGATGACATCGCCCAGGCCGGTGCGGTCACACCCGAGGGCGTTCATCAGGTATTCCGGCTGCTGGGAACCATGTTCCCGTTCGTGCTGGCCGACCTGCCGCGCGGCGGAAACAACCTCAGCGCCGCGGCCTTGCACGGCGTGGATCACGCCCTGATCATCACGCAGTTGACGGTATCGTCGCTGCGGAACGCCACGCGCATCTACGAGTGCATGAGTCACATGGGCGTCAGCGCGGATCGCTTCGACATCGTCCTCAACCGCTGCAACGCCAACTTCGAACGGATCAAGCCCGAGGACGTGGAAGCCCACTTCCGCCGACCGGTGCTCGCGATCATCCCCAACGACTATCGACGCGTGGCGAACGCGCGTGACTTGGGGCACCCGATCTTCACCGATTCTCCCAACAGCACCGCGCGTCTGGCCATCCACGAATTGGCCCGCAAGCTCGCAGCAGGCTACGTCACCGACCCGGGGGCCGGCGCGAAGACTTCCGGTCTGCTGGCCAAGTTCTGGAAACGATCCCCCGCCGAGCAACAGCCGGCTGGTTGACGGACACGAACCACCGGCCACGTGCACCACGGATACGGCGTTCGCCACGGCGCCACCACTAACCGAGGCTCTGACCCCGCAGGCGGGCCACCTCGACACAGTCCTTGTCGCCTCGTCCGCTGAGATTGATCACGACAATCGCGTCGCGCGCCAACTGCGGCGCAAGCTTGACGGCGTAGGCCACCGCGTGCGCCGGCTCCAGAGCCGGGATGATGCCCTCAGTGCGCGATAGCAACTCGAACGCGTCCAGCGCCGCGCTGTCCGTGGCCGCCACATACTCGACGCGGCCCGTCTTGTGCCAATGGGCATGCTCCGGGCCGACACCCGGATAGTCCAGACCGGCAGAGACGGAATGCACCGGCAAGGTCTGGCCGTCGTCATCTTGGAGGACTACCGTGTGCATCCCGTGCAGAACACCCGGTCGCCCCTGTGCGAGCGTCGCGGCGTGTCGACCACTGCTGAGCCCTTCTCCCGCAGCCTCGACTCCGATCAGACGCACGGCACTCTCATTGATCAGCGGATAGAAGATGCCGGCGGCATTGCTGCCACCGCCTACACAGGCAACGACAACATCCGGAAGCCGGCGCTCGGCCGCCATGATCTGCTCACGCAGCTCGCGGCCGATCACCGTCTGAAAATCCCGCACGATGGTCGGAAACGGATGCGGCCCCATAACGCTGCCGATCACGTAGTGCGTGTGCTCGACGCTGCCCATCCAGTCGCGCATGGCTTCGTTGATCGCGTCCTTGAGCGTCTGCTGCCCGCTCCTGACGGTAACGCACTCTGCTCCCAGCAGCCGCATGCGATAGACGTTCAGCGCCTGGCGGCGGACATCCTCGGCCCCCATGTAGACGCAGCAATCCAGCCCCAACACGGCCGCGGCGGTGGCGGTGGCTACGCCGTGCTGTCCGGCGCCGGTTTCGGCGATAACCCGGCGTTTGCCCATGCGCCGCGCCAGAAGCGTCTGTCCGAGGGTGTTGTTGATCTTGTGGGCACCGGTGTGATTCAGGTCCTCGCGCTTCAGGTAGATCTTCGCGCCGCCACAATGCGCAGTGAGGCGGCGGGCGAGATAGAGCGGGCTGGGGCGCCCAGCGTAGTCTCGCAGGTACCCATCGAGTTCGAACCAGAAAGCCGGGTCCCGCTGGGCCTGCTCGTATTCCGCTTCGAGCTGCCCGATCGCGCCCATGAGCACTTCGGGCACGTACTGTCCGCCGAAAGGGCCGAAGCGGCCGCCGGATGCATTCGCCTGCGTAGATTCAGTCATGCATGAATTCTAACCGCCGGCGGACATTTCGCGAGGTATCCATGTTGATCGAGTGGACCGAGGGTAGCCGTCAGAATCGAGGGCAATCGGGGAGCATCGCGGGAAACTGCGTGGGTGCCCCGTCCCGTTTCGTTCGCCTTACAGGCGGATGAACGGGGTGGGGAATCGACTCGATCGCCAGGTGGTCTTCACCAAACTGATCCGTCCCCCACCCCGATCGCCCGCCCGGCGGCGGCCAATACGGGACGGGGCACCCACTCGTGATCCGAGCCGCGACCGTAAGGGAGTGGTTGCCGCGAAAAGGCCACCAAAGAGAGAACGCCGCTGCCGCAGGGATTCCCGCTCGCACACCCGGTGCTATAATCCAACTAGCAATCACTTTCTACGGGAACGAAGCGGTAGAGGACAGAGGCCACGCAAACGGTGGGCAAGCAGCCATGCAAATCAAATCCTGGATGGCGACTCTAACGGTGTTTCTTCTGGCGGCGGGCGCTACGGCTCCGGCCCAGACGGTGATCTATGTCTACGACGACGCCCCGCCGGACGGCAACGGGCTGAGTTGGGCGACGGCGTACGACGACCTTCAGGACGCACTCGCCGCCGCGCCGGATGAGATTCGCGTCGGCGGAGGAACATACCAGCCGTCTGTGCAGTCTGAGCCGGGAACGCCACGTACCGAGACGTTTGCTCTCGTCAGCGGTGTCGGTATATACGGTGGATATGCCGGCTATGGCGCAGCGGACCCTGACGTGCGCGATGTCGTGCTGTACGAGACGATCCTCAGCGGCGACATAGGCATCCCGGTGGACGATTCCGACAACAGCTACCACGTGGTCACCGGCAGCGGCACGGATGCCACGGCCGTTCTGGACGGCTTCACCATCACTGCCGGCAACGCAAGCGAGGCGTCCTACCCGCACAGTTACGGCGGCGGGATGTTCAACGTCGAGGGCAGCCCGACGCTGACCGACTGCACCCTCTGCGGAAACTCGGCCGGCTGGGGCGGCGGCGGGATGTTCAACTTCGACGCCAGCAGCCCGACGCTGACCGACTGCACCCTCTGCGGAAACTCAACTGACAACGACGGCGGCGGGATATACAACTACGCCAGCAGCCCGACGCTGACCAACTGCACTTTCAGCGCAAACTCGGCCGACTGGGGCGGCGCCGGGATATACAACTACGCCAGCAGCCCGACGCTGGCCAACTGCACCTTCAGCGACAACAACGCGAGATTCGGCGCCGGGGTGCTCAACCGCTGGTACAGCAGCCCGGCGCTGACCAACTGCACCTTAAGCGGAAACTCGGCCAACAGCGGCGGCGGCGGGATGCACAACGACGACAGCAACGTGACACTGACCAACTGCACCTTCAGCGGCAACTCGGCTGAGTACGACGGCGGCGGGATGTGCAATTACAACAACAGCAGTCCAACGCTGGCTAACTGTGTCCTCTGGGGGAATATGGCGCCAACGGGACCACAGGTCAACAACGGCAACTCCACGCCGATGTTCAGCTTCTGCGACATCGCCGACTGCGGCGGCAGCGGCGGAAGTTGGGATCCATCGCTAGGCACCGACGGCGGCGGCAACATCGACGCCGATCCAGTCTTTGTCGACCCTGCCAACGACGACTATCACCTTACCGCAGACTCCCCCTGCATCGACACCGGCGATCCGGCGTTTGTGCCGCAGCCCGGCGAAACTGACATGGACGGCGAAATGCGCGTGTGGGATGGCGACGACGATGGGCAGGCGCGCGTGGACATGGGAGCCGACGAGTTCGGCTCGTTCCAGTATGGCGACCTGAACTGCGACGGCGTGATCAACGGCTTCGACATCGATGCGTTCGTGCTAGCGTTGCAGGGGCCCGCCTACTACGACCCGGTCTATCCCGACTGCCAGTTGCTGCTGGCCGACGTTAACGCCGACGGCGAAGTCAACGGCTTCGACATCGATGCGTTTATCGCACTGCTGATCAGGGAGTAGGAAGGCAACGAGGCACAAAGGCAACAAGGCAGCGAGGCAACAGGGCGGAGCCACGCTCGCTAGTTGGCCCCTTGCTCGCAACCGCTCCCTTACGGTCGCGGCTCGGTTTCTTACCGTCGCGGCTCGGTGAGACACTGTGATCGTGAGAGACTTCACTACCGACGGCGGGGGCGGCGGCGCTTCTTGCGCTGATCCCGCCGAGGCTTGTACTTGGTCGAACCCTTCGCGGACTTGGGAATGACGCCCTCGGCGCCCATCTGCGCCATCTGTTGCGTCATGCGCAGCCGCTGCCCCATCCCCATCCCGGACATCTTCTTCATCATCCCCCGCATCTGGATGAACTGCTTCACCAGACCACTGACTTCCTGCTGCTCGCAGCCAGACCCTCGGGCGATCCGCCGCCGCCGCGAAGCCTCGATGACGTCCGGGTTGCGACGTTCCTTGGGCGTCATCGAGTGGATGATCCCGCGGAAGCGCACCAGGTCCTCGTCGGGCATTTCCATGTCACCCAGCGCGCTGCCGACGCCCGGGATCATCTTGAGCATTTGCTTCATCGGGCCCATCTTGCGAAAGCTCTCGAGCTGCCCCAGAAAATCATCGAGCCCGAAGTCGCCTTTGGCCATCTTCTGTTGGGCCTTGGCAGCCTGCTCGGCGTCGAAGGTCTCCTGGGCCTTCTCGACCAGGCTGACGATGTCGCCCATGCCGAGGATGCGCCCGGCGATGCGGTCGGGGTGGAACTCCTCGATGTTGTCGAGCTTCTCGCCCACGCCGATGAATTTGATCGGCTTGCCGGTCACGGCCTTCACCGACAAGGCCGCCCCGCCGCGCGTGTCGGAGTCGAACTTGGTCAGGATCACACCGTCGAGCTCGAGCAACTCGTCGAACGCCTTGGCGGTGTTCACCGCATCCTGGCCGGTCATCGCGTCCAAGACCAGGTAGATCTGGTGCGGCTGCGTGGCGTTGGCGACTTGCGAGATCTCGTTCATCATCTCTTCGTCGATCGCCAACCGCCCGGCCGTATCGAGAATGACCACATCCCGATCGAGCTTACGCGATTCGCGGACGGCGTTGCGGCACACTCGTACGGCGTTCTGATGACCCCGTTCGGCGTGGACGGGCAGTTCCAACTGCTGCCCCAGCACTTCGAGTTGATCGATGGCTGCCGGCCGCTTCAGGTCCGCTGCCACCAGCAGCGGCTTTTTGCCGCGCGTCAGGCAATAGCGGGCCAGCTTGGCGCAGGTGGTCGTCTTGCCCGAGCCCTGCAAGCCGGCCATCAAGACAATCGTCGGCGGTTGCGAGACGAAGGGGATGCGCGTCTCGATCGGCCCCATCAGGCGGACCAACTCGTCGTGGACGACCTTGACCATCACCTGCTCGGGCTTGAGCGTTTTGATGATCTCCTGCCCGAGGGCCTTCTCGAGGCAGTCGTCGCAGAACTTGCGGGCCACCTGGACGTTGACGTCCGCTTCCAGAAGCGCCGTGCGAATCAGGCGCATCGCGCTGGCAACGTTCTCCTCGCTGATGCGCCCTCGGCCGCGCATCCCACGGAACACGTCCCCTAGCTTCTCGCTCAGTGTGTCGAACATGGCAGCTAATCTAGCCCAAATGCGACCGGATTTCACGCCGGCCGGCCACCCGCCCGCCCAATTCAAACCAGCCCGCGCCAGTGCTGGTGTCCTGCTTGCATCTAACCCGAGCCGCGACCGTCAGGGAGCGGTGCCCCTCGCGCGCAACAACCGCTTCCTAACGGGCGCGGCTCGGTTTCCTCGCAGGCGCGGCTCGGGTCAGAGAGGATTCCGGCTGTTGACCGCCTACGGGCTTCCACCCTCACCCACCGTCCGGTAGGCGGGCAGGCGCTGGCGATACCGCCTCAGCAGCGCCTCCAGGCGTTGGGCCAACTGCTCGCGACCGCTGGCGCGGGCCAATTCGGCCGCCTGGGAGGCGGTGGCGACGGCTTCATCCCAGCGTCCCGCGGTCGCGTAGGCCGCCGCCAGCGTCTCGAGCGCCTGCGGATGCTGCCGGCCGGCCAGCGCGGCCGCCTGCTCAGCCAGCCGGACTGCTTGGACGCCGTCGCGTACGCTGGGATCCGGCGCGGTCGCCAGCAAGCGCGCCAGAGCATTGATGACGCGCAGCTCCGCCGGCGCCCGCTGGTACGCTTCGCGCAGCATCTGCGCCGCCGGAGCAAAACGGCCGCTGCGCGAGAAGTGCTCCGCGCAGCGCAGGTAGGCTTCAACATAGTGCGGGGCCAACTCCAGGGCGCGGGCATACTGCTCATCAGCGGCCGGAACATGACCCTGGGTGGACAAGCAATCGGCCAACCCCAGCCGCAGTTGCGCATTCCCGGGGTTGTATTCCACGGCCAAGCGGTAATGCTCGAGTGTGCGGGCTTCGTGCCCCGGCTCATCAACAGCGTTGTTCTCGTAGTGCAAGCCAAGCAGATAATGGCCTTCCGCCTCGTTCTTGCGCTGGTGCTCGGCGCGGTCCGGGGGATTGGTGGCCAGCACAACCGCCGCTACTCCACCGACGGCCAGATATGCGGCCACTGATTTCCAACGCCGAAGTCGCAGGCGTGCCGCGCCGCCCACGATGCCCGTCGCCGCCGCCACGATCAGCACTGGAACGATCGGCAGGCGGTAGCGAGCCGGGCAGAAGAAGGCCACGACCGTCCCCATGTAGAGCGCCGAGAATGCCAGCGGCAGGAACCATGCGCGCCACCGCCGGCGCGCCATCGGCAGCGCCGCGGCGGCCAGGCAGGTGACCACTGGAAACCCGACCCAGAACAGGCGGGAGACCCCCGAGCAGCGCGCGAAGAACCAGATCGGCTGGTTGTTCTGCAACTCAACCGGGCTCCAGAACAGGCGGAGTTTCTTGACCGTCAGCCGTAGCCAGGCCCCCGGTTCGGCGCGCATCCACTCCCAGGCGCGCGCGTACCAGAACGCCGACACTTCGCTCTCGCTCGGCTGGTGGCCGAGTTCGCGGGCCACGATGCGATGTGTGTCTTCAAACCCGCCCCACCACGTGGGGCGCGTTCCCGGCACGACCGCCGTGAAACCATCGGAATAGGGATTGTTCCCGATATAGAAGTTGACCCCCCCTTGTGAGGCGATCAGAACCGCTTCGCCGCCGACAACGTAGTTGCGCACCGACACCGGCAGAACGACCAGCGCCCCTGCCAGGCAAGTCAGCGCCGCGTTGCGGACCCAGTTGAGCAAGCGGCGACTCCGCGGCGCGACCAGCCACAACCAGATCAGAATACCCGGCGCACAGGCCAGGACGTTTGGCCGCGCGAGCGCCGCCAGACCCCAGACACACCCCGCCAAAGCGTACAGCCACCACGAATCCCGGCGCGCGGCGAGCAGCAACAGCAGCA
>JAHJAR010000204.1 GCA_018814045.1 Planctomycetota bacterium
GCATCGCCGCCATCCCCATCAGCCAACTCGGCACGCTCCTCCCCGACCGCTGGCAACCCACCAGCACCGCCTGATCCCACGCGGCAACGCCCCCGATCACGAGCAATTGCTCTGCCCCACGCTCAACCCCCAACAACGTGGGTCACCGAACGCTTACGATGGTCCGGCCTGGGATCGGCGGAGGAAACATGCCACAAGCATCCCGCATCTACTCCCCCCTCAATCCCCGGAATGCGCGCGGCTACGGCTCAGTCGTTGTCCTATGGCCAGTTAGAGCCGATCGGGTCAACTGCGGGCAAGCAAAACGGCGGCCAGACGCAGTAGGGCGTGACGTCGGGATCCACGCCGGGACCTTCGTACCCGGAAGCCACGAAGCGATACTGAAGCGGATTGCACTCCAGGATCGTCCCACACGGGTTGAAGTTCGCGATGTAGCTGGTGATGCCGTCGAGACTGCACCCGGATGCCAGGCAGGTCCCGCCCAGAGCGAGAATCGCGGTCATTCTGAAGATACGGTTCTGAAGCGTACGCATGGAATCCTCTCAAGTCCGGCCGGAGCTACGGGCAATCGGCCAACAACCGCACCGGGTAGCAGAAGTTGAAGTAATCCCCGCCCGAGCAATTGAACACGGAGCAGAAGTCGAACGAGTTCAGCGCCATGTTCACGTAATAGTCACTGCAACCGCTCGGCAGGATACCAACTTGGAAAACTGTCCCGGCCGCACAGGCGGCGACAAGAGCCAGTAGCTTCTTCCGTGTTTTCGTCATTCGGGCTGCTCCAACAGGCCATTCCTGACCAGAAATCTGCACGTCCGCAGTATATGCGTTCCCCAGGTGCCCCATCAAGAGGCCCCCAAAAGCAAACGCGCAGAAAATGAGGCCACGCCACCATGCCCCGCAACACCCCCACTCTGGTACACCACGCGCCCGCTCAGCCCGCATCGTTCACCAGCCGGGCGATACGCTCGGTCGAGACCGGCGAAATCAGCCCGGCCTCCGTGATGATGCCCGTAATCAGCGCCGACGGCGTCACGTCGAAGGCCGGGTTGTAGCAGCGTACGCCCGGCGGGACGACGTCGAGCCCGAAACCACCCCGCACCTCCTCCTCCGGCCGCTGCTCGATCGGGATCCCCGTCCCGTCCGCCAGACTCAGATCGAACGTGCTCCGCGGAGCTGCCACGTAGAACGGAATCTCGTGCTGCCGGGCGGCCACGGCCACGCTGTAGGTTCCGATCTTGTTGGCGGTGTCGCCATTGGCCGCGATGCGGTCAGCGCCCACGACCACCAACTGCACCTGGCCGCTGGCCATCAGGCTCGCAGCCGCACTATCGCAGATTACAGTCACATCGATGCCGGCGGCGTCCAGCTCAAACGCCGTCAGCCGGGCTCCCTGGAGCAGCGGGCGGGTCTCGTCGGCAAACACGCGGAACCGCCGCCCCTGCTCGTGGGCCGCGTAGAGCACGGAGAGTGCAGTGCCGTACGCCACCGTGGCCAGCGCCCCGGCGTTGCAGTGCGTCAGCACCCCGCCTCCATCGGGCACCAGGATCGCCCCCACTTCGCCAATGCGGCGGCAGGTGTCGGCGTCCTCCCGCGCAATGGCATCGGCCTCGGCCAACAGGCCGTCCCAGATCCGTTCCGCGGAGATGTCCCCGGCAGCCTCTGCCACGCGTGTGACGCGTGCGATCGCCCAACCCAGGTTGACCGCCGTTGGGCGCGCCGCGCAGAGGTACTCCCCGACCGCGCGCAGCTTCTGGCGAAAGACCTCGGTCGCTTCGTGTCGCGTCCCGCGCGTGCCCAGGCATAGGCCATAGGACGCCGCGACACCGATGGCCGGCGCCCCGCGCACGCGCAGGCCGCGAATCGCCTCCCACACTTCCTCGACGGTTGTGCAACTGCGAATCTCAACCCGCCCGGGGAGCAGAGTCTGATCCACGAGGCGCAGGCAGCCGTCGCGACCCCCGGCCCATTTCAGCGTGTCGGGCAGACCGCGTGCGTTCCGGCCGCGCGACACCGATGCGTCTTCGCTTGATTGGTTCATCATGCCCCACTGTGCCATGGACACGAACCCGCGCCCCAAGCGCGGTGTTGCCAGCCCTACTGCTCGATCGCCGGGGCGCAGCCAGCCACGACTGCCAGTTGCACGAGTTCGGCGAGCGAATCCGATTGAGTCTTCTCCATGACGCGGGCACGGTGAGCCTCGATCGTCTTCTCGCTCAATCCCAACTCGGCCGCCACCTGCTTGTTGGCCTTGCCAGCAACCACCAGGCTCATCACTTCGTGCTCACGCGGAGTCAGCCGCATCAGCCGCGCCGCGGCCTCGGCCCGCTGGGCACGCTCACGGCGGGATGTGGCATCCTGCCGGATGGCCTTCCGGATGCAATCCAGCAACACCTGATCACCGAACGGCTTCTCCAGGAAGTCCACAGCCCCGGCCTTCATAGCCCGCACGGCCATCGGCACGTCACCGTGTCCAGTAATGATTATGGCCGGCACAGCACCATGCATGCTGCTGAGCTCCTCGTGCAACTCCAGTCCACTCATGCCCGGCATGCGCACGTCAAGCACGACACAACCCGGACGTTCCGGGTCGTAGGCGGCGAGGAACTCGCGGGCCGACTCGAACACCTTCACGCGCAGGCCAACGGACTCGATCAGCCAGCGCAGCGACCCGCGCATGCCCGGATCATCATCCACTACGAATACTGTCGGTTCAGGCGCCATCGCGGGCCGTTCCCTGCTCGAGCGGCAGTGTGAAGCGAAACGTCGTGCCGCGCGTCGCCCGGGGCACCACTCCCAGGCGGCCGCCGTGGGCCTCGATGATGGCTTGGCTGATTGACAACCCCATCCCCATCCCGTCCCTCTTCGTCGTATAGAAGGGAACGAACACGCGTTCGGCGGCCTCAGGAGTGAGTCCAGACCCGGCATCGGCGACGACGACTTCGAGCATCCCTTCTTGACCAACACCAGTCGCGATCGTCAGGTGCCGCTCCTCTGGCGCGCATTGTGCCATGGCTTCTATGCCGTTTCGCACGAGGTTCAACACGACCTGCTCGAGTTGAATGTCATCGCCGAGCACCGTTGGCAATCCTCCGGCCAGGTTGAGGCGAATGGCGACCTGGTTCACGCGCGCCTCCGTTTCCGCCAGCTTCATTACCCGGCGCACGACCTCGTTCACGTGGACGGCTTCGCGGCGGGGCTCGCGCTTGCGCACGAAGTCGCGCACGCGTCGAATCACTGCTCCGGCCCGCCGCGCCTCCGCGACGACGTGCTCGAGGGCCTCGGTAAACTGGTCGGTGTCCACCGCTTCCGACTGCAACCGCCGCACGCAGCCTTGCGCGTAGTTGGTGATCGCCGCCAGCGGTTGATTCAATTCGTGGGCCAGGCCGGCCGCCATCTCCCCCATAGTACTCACTCGCACGACGTGGGCCAGTTCTTCCTGGTGCAGTCGCGCCTGCTCTTCGGCCCGAACACGATCGGACACGTCGTAAAAGCCCGCTAGCCAAGCCGGCAACCCTTCGAAGGTCAACTGCCTGACCGATACTACCACCCAGAACGGTCGGCCATCATTCTTGCGTGCCCGCACTTCGTAATCGCGAATCTCGCCGTCGCGCTGCATGCTCAGGAGGCGCGCCCGGTCATCCGGGTCGCAGTACAGGCTCAGCGTCTTGCGTTTGAGGGCCTCTTCTGCGGACATTTCAAAAACCCGCTCAAACTGCGCATTAACGTACAGAATCTGACCATCCGGAATGCGCGCTATCAGAAATGGGATCGGGGCAGCTTCGACCATCGCGCGAAAACGCCCCTCGCTGGCGCGCAGGGCTCGCTCAGCCTGCTCACGTTCGCCGATCTCCTGCTCCAGGCGCCGGTTGGCAGCGGTCAGTTCCGCCGTACGCTCGCGCACGCGTTGCTCCAGTTCGTCACGTACGCCGCGCAACTCTCCTTCCGCCCGTCGCCAACGTCCGACCGTGGCCTGAGCGACAATGCCGAACATGATCAGCAGCAGGGCAACGACGACGCGCACGCGCAGCTCGTTCACGTCGCGCGGCAACAGGTGCGCGGTGAAGGTCGCGTCCGGCCGGGCCTGCATGGCCAGCAAGGCCTCGATCAGCCAGGACAACGCCGCCAATCCGACGCCCAGCCAGACCAGCCGCACCCTGCTCAGCGGCCCAATTCGGCGTCCGTCCATACACGCCCCTGCCTTGTCCGGGCTGGCCCGATTCACAATGCCGACACGCAGCGCTGCCGCCACATCCTACCGACGCGGAGCCGCTATCGGCCGTGGAGTAGTCGCACTCGGCGTCGTCCGCGGTACGGCGACACTCAGCGGACACACGCGCTGATTCTCAGTTGCCCCCCGCTAGGGCTGTGCACCGAGCTCGGCCTGCTCAGCGGCCACCGGCCCCGCCGACCGGAAGCTGTAGTCCTCTGCCCGCGCCAGAACGCCGAGAAACTCGCCACCGCTCATCAACCCCAGTTCGCTGTGCGGACCGGCAATGTGGCGGTACTGCAACTCGCGCCAAGCGTAGCGTCCCAGGCCGGTCAGGCGCCAGTTCAGGCCGCTCTTGATACTGCACGCCCGGCAAACCATGTAGCCGACGGCGGCCCGATCGAGAAACGTGTCCGCCGCGTGCCGCCAGCCCGGCGCTATCACACCACCCTCCCGCAGGGCCGCGCTGAGGGCTTCAAAATCGCCCTCAAAGAAGTCGCCCCGCCAGAGAATGTGAATGGCGCGGTAGGCCGGCTCGGCGGTGACGTAGGCTTGCTCCCCGATGTAACCCATCAAGGCCGCATTCCCGTCCGTGGGGACCGCCGGCTGCGTCGTCGGCGCGTGGGGCATGGCAGCCCGGCAGGCGCCCAACAGCAGACACGCCGCGCTCAGCAGCACGATGCCCCCACCGCTCGCCGCCTTTCGCTTCATGCCGTTTGCCCGCGTGCACGACATCGTTAGAAACTCCAGGTGATGCCGGTAAACACGAAGTGGCGCGTTTCCCGGTCGGTGTAGGCCTTGCCGGGGAAGAAGACGCCCCAGCGCGTTGTCCACGACAGGTCCGACGCGAAGCGCCAGTTGACAAAATAGTCCATTTCCCAGCCGACGTAGCTGTCAAACTGGTTGGCCGTCACGTCGCTGATCGCGCCGGCGGAGCGGTTCTTATGATACAGGAACCAGTTCGTCCCGACCTCCAGATCACGGAACAGGTCGTTGTCATCGAGCGGGACGAACGAGCCGCCCAGCCGCCAAACGTGCAGGTTGCTCAGCACCGGGGCCACGGCGATGCCCGTGTCGCGGTAGCCGAAGCTGACGAAGCTGCTGTCCTGGCGGCCGTGCCGGTTGCCGCCCAGCGCGTTGGTCGGGCTGCTCAGGCGGTCCTGATCGCCACTGCCGAACATGTACTCGAAGGAGATCCGTGGACGCGTCGCCACGTCGAACAGGTACTCCAGTCCCAGGTCCCACCCGTACGCCTCGACGTAATCCCGTTGGTGGAATTGCCCGTTGCCGTAGCTGTGGCCGCATTCGAATACGCCTTCGGCCCAGTAGTTCAAGGCGTGGCTCAATTCCCCCCGCGAGCCGACGCCGAAGTACTGCGTGTCGTAGCTGTACTCCTGGAACCAGTCCTGGGGGCGCTCATCAGTATGGTCCTGGTTCCAGAGGGCATAGACGAAGGGCTGGTGATGCTCGAATCCGTCATACGTGAGCTGCACGCCGTAGAAGTGCCGCCCGCTGTGACTGTGCACCGCATTCGAGCGGTCGACGTTCGGGTAGCGTGCGATCGTCTTGCCAAACAGCCCGGTCACCCGCCAAGGCTTCAGCGCGGCTTCCACGCGCACGGCATCGAGCGGCAGGTCCAGGGCGTATCCCGTCCCCCAGACCACCGCTTGGCGTCCGATCCGGAACTGCAACTGGAACGGGTCACTGGGCTTGCCCGCGTGCAGGGCGCGCCCCACGTCGATCTGGTACCAGGCCCGATCGAAATTGGGTCCAACCCAGTCCTGGCGCCGCTCGTACTCGTCACCACGGTTGAAGTACTCGAGCGTCATGCGTGCCCGGGCAAACAGCTCGTGGGCGCCTCCATCGATGGTCAAACGCGACCAGACCGCCATCCCCGGCCGTTGGAAGACGCGCGAGGATTGCACCCCATCGTCGAAGTGAAACAGGTAGTATTCAGTCCACCCGCCCCACTTCCAATCCAGCAGAGCGTCCGCCGGCGAGAGCCGCTGCCGTTCGGCCCGCGTGTGATCGTCGATCGCCCGTTGCTGTTGGAGAAAGGCGTCCGAAGGCGGCGAACGGTCCTGCCCCCACGCAATCGGTGTCACGTTCGCACAGACCCAATAAGTCGCGATGATGGCAAGTGTGAATCGCATAGCACCCGCTCGGTCGGCCGGCTCCCAGCCCTGCCGTGGCAACCAGGCGCGCCAGCCGTAGCCGCCACCGACGCCTATTTTGTCAGCCGGCATCGATCCCATCCGGCCATACACAATCCCGACGTTAGCGGGTAGCATGTTGTGGATTTCCAACAATGTCAATCGCGTCAAACGCCGTGGAACGAGAAATCGAGGCGAAATTCCGGCTCGCCGACCCCCAGCCCGTGCGGGACCGTTTGCTTGAATTGTGCGCGGCGCGGCCGCCGGCAACCTGCGAACTCAACCGTATCTTCGACACGCCCGAGCGGCGACTCCTGGCGGCAGATTGTGGCCTGCGCGTGCGCGAGACGCGCCCCACCGCCGGCAGCAATCCGCCGACCGCAACGCTGACCTACAAGGGGCCATGCGACAGCGGAAGCATAAAATCCCGTCCCGAAATCGAGACCGTCGTGGCCAATGCGGCCGCGCTCACCGCCATCCTCGAACGCCTCGGCTTCGAGCCGGTCATCGTGTACGAGAAGCGCCGCGAGACCTGGCTGCTCGACGAGTGCGAGGTCTGCCTCGACGAGCTACCGCAGCTCGGCTGGTTCGTCGAGATCGAGGGGCCGGCCGCGGCTGCCATCGCCGCCGCGGCCCAACGGCTGGGACTGACCCCCGCCAGCACAGTACGCGAGACGTACGTAGAACTGGCCGCCCGCCACGGCGCAACCACAGCGGACGGCCAGAAGCAGCTCGTGTTCGAGCGATAGGGCGGCGCTCTCCGGTCCCGAGGCGTATGCTGAATCCCTATCCCCACGCTTTGCCACTAGAAGCTATCCCAAAACCTCTTCCGAGCCGCGACCGTGAGGGAGCGGTTGCGTAGAACAGCTTGGATATGCGCGCAACGCGGCTGGGCGGTCTGCCTTTGGAGGGTTTTGGGATAGCTTCCACTGCGGATGGGCGGGTAGTCTGTGCGAACGATGTCTGCCAGCCCTGCCAAAGCGCACGCTCTGCTCGCCCTGCTGCTCCTCGTGCCGGTTGCCTCGCTGGGCACGTCGATGGGCCTGTGGATCACACCGGGGCTGCTGGGCCAAGGCGTCTACCTCGCCAGTAAAATCTGGATCCTCATTCTGCCCGCGCTTTGGCTGATCTTCATCGACCGAGAGCGCCCCTCACTTTCACCCCCCCGACGCGGCGGTTTCCTCTTCGGGATTGCGTCTGGTCTCGCCATCAGCGCGGCGATCGTGGTGGCCTACTACCTGCTCGCTGCCGGTCAGTTGGACCCGGCGGCGCTGCGGGCACTGGCCGTTGCCAATGGCTTCGACCGCTTCGCCGTGTACGTCGGCTTCGCGGCCTATCTGATCCTGGTCAATTCGCTGCTCGAGGAATATGTCTGGCGCTGGTTCGTTTACACGCGCTGGGAGGCGCTGCTGCACAAACGCGTCGCCGCAGTCGCCGCGGCGCTGTGCTTTACGCTCCACCATGTGCTCGCGCTACGGTCTTTCTTGCCGTGGGGGCTGACGATTCTGGGCGCCAGCGGCGTGTTCGTGGGGGGGGTGGTGTGGAGTTGGAGCTACGGGCGTTACCGCTCGATCTGGCCCGGCTATCTCAGTCATGCGCTGGTGGACGCGGCGATCCTGGCTGTCGGGTGGCGGTTGTTGAACAGTGCTTCCTGAGCCGCGGGTCAACCGAGCAGCCCCTCGTCGCTCAGCGGGGGTGTCGGGGCGGTGGAGAGCAGGGCCTGCCAGACGGTTCCCAACACGTTGGCACACTTGCGCATCTGGGAAAGCTGTATGACGTTTCTTTGCCCGTCACGGAGCAGCGTCAGTGACAGACCCTGGATCTTCTTGCCCGCCGCCTTGCCCCGCAGGACCGCCAGCGTACCGCGGTCCATGGCGTAGCTACGGATCACCGGCTTGCCGCGCCCGTAGCGGAACTCCAGGACCTGGATCACACCCGGGGCCATGCGGATGTAGGTGGGCCGGATCGTGCTGCGCCAGACCCAAACCACCGCCGCCGAGAAACCCATCGCTAGGAAATACCCGAAGCCCCCCAGGTTCACTGCCCGTCCCGGGATGACGTGCATCACCTGCAACAGCCAGAAAGTAACCAACATGGCCGCGATCGGAATGAAGTACAACTGACCGCCGATCGAGCGCGTGGGGGTGATGATCTCGGGCTCGAAGAACACTTCGCCCACCTCGGGCACATCGATGTCGCCCAGGCAAACGATCTGGGCCGGCGACTGCTCCGCCGTTCTCATTCCGGCCAGTACCTCTCTGACGTCCTTATCAGATACACCCGCATCGGAACGGGTCCAACGTTCAGCCAGTGCGACGGCGACGGGCTCGCTGCCCTCCGCGCGCAGCCGCTCGATGTAGGCCGCGTGCAGCTTTCGGCGCTGCGCCGCGCGGTGCGGCCACCAGGCCAGCAGAAACACGCCCACTACCAGCATCACACTACCCATCCAGGCCGCGAACGACCCCTTCGACAGACCCAACAGAAAGGTGATCACCCCCGCCACGAAGACCGTCCCCGCGAGCAGACTGAGCGCCAAGGGCGAGAACACCAACCCTTCCGGAAGCGGGACACGGATGAGCTGCGGTGGGGGACGTTTGTTTGGCTCGGCGCTCATACTCCGAGACTACCCGTGAACCGCGCGGAACGGAATTCGAAAACGGAGCGGAGTTTCTAAGAGCGGCCCGCACAGCGCGTTGCCGGATTAGCGGCGTTGTTCGAACCAAGCCAGCCCAGCTCGCGGGGCAACGTGGGCCCCGATGAACACCAGGGCAGGCGATTTGACCGCGGCCCGAGTCGCTTCGGCGACCAAGGTGTCGAGGGTTCCACTGACAACACGCTGGCTGGACTCGGTAGCATCTTCAACGATCGTAGCCGGAGTCTGTCCACTCAGCCCGCAGGTCCGCAGCTCTTCACAGAGCCGCTCGAGATGTTCCTCGGCGATGTACAAGACCAGAGTCCCACTGCTGGCCATCGTTGCCAGGGTCGGCGGCGGAATCCTGGCCCCGTGGTGGTTGCCGCCCGGGGCGAGGCAGAGTGAGCCGGAAAGGCCGTGACCAGTGAGCGGGATGCCGGCGTACGCGGCGGCGGCCAGCGCCGCCGTGAGACCTGGGACGATCTCGATGGCGAACCCGGCATGCACCAGCGCCTCCGCAACCGAATCGGCACGCTCAAACACAAACGGATCGCCGGCAGTCAGATAGGCGACCCTGCGACCGGCCTCGACGTGCGGGCGGATCATCTCCACAATCTCGGCGGTCGGAAGCTCGCACGGGACCATGGTTCGCTCGACGTCGGGGGTCACGAGGTCCCAGATTGCCCATGGTTGGTTTCCGAAGTCGTAGAACACGACCTCTGCCTGGCGCAGCCGAACGGCAGCCTTGACGGTGATCAAACCAGGATCCCCCGGGCCCAGGCCGATTACGCTGACGGCCCGACCGGGAAACGGCTCAGTCCTTTGAACAAACGCACTCAGAACCTCGTCCATGATGAACCTCGTTCCCTGCTCTTCCCACCGATGACCAGCCCCGGCGGACTACCGCGTGCTGTTCCATCCGACAAGCGCTGTTCGTGAGCGTCCGGCCCGCCCTCCATTCGCGGCCGCGCGCCGACACCGATGGGTGCCCCCCGCCACGCATCGGCACACTGCGACTGGCCATTCGGGACAATCGCCTGTCTTCTCAGGTCAGTTCACGCCACTGAGGCGGATCTTCTGCGCATCAAGATTGCGCCGGCCGAGAGCAACAGCAGTGTCATAACGACCATACCCGAGGCTGAGACGGCGGGTATGGGCATTTCGCATTCATCTGGGATGCCGTTGCCGTTGGTGTCTTCGCTGACTTCCCCGTTCCCATCTGGGTCGGCCGGGTCGATGTCGCATGAGTCGAGGACGCCGTTGTCGTTGCAGTCGCTGCACCAGACGCTGCTGTCGCAGTCGCCCAGGTCGAACCCGTCATGTTCGCCGTTGTCGTTGCAGTCGGCGTACTCGGTGATTATGTACGCTTCCGGGTTTGCGCTGGCGGCCCCCGGGTTGTTGCCCGGCACAGGCGCATCGCTGGGACCGAATACGACGGTGTCGCTGCCGCACGTGCCGCCCAGGCGGGTAATGCACTGCGGTCCGACCGCCAGGTAGATCTTGCCGAATCCATCCTCACCGCCGGGAACCAAGCCCACGTGCAGTTCGCCAACCAGGATGTAGCCATCAACAACGGTTTCGAACGTGTTGCCCAGCCCTTTAGCGGAGCTCTCGATCAGGGCGATCGCGTTGCCGTCGGGGTCGAGCACGAAGCTACTGTCGCCTTCCCAGCGCGTCAGCGCGCCGCCCAGGTACCATGGGTTATAGAGCTCGCCGGACGCGGTGGCATCGTAGGTGGTGACCACGTAGAGGCTCAGACCGTTCCAGACGGCACCGTCGACGGCGGCCCAGATATACAGCGTGCCTGCTTCGTCCAGGTACGGAATGCTCGGCACCCCCGGCTTGGTGTTCGAGTGGCTCAGGATCAGATGGAGGTTGCCGCGCGCGCCGTTCTCGGGTGACTCACCACCCGTCAGAAGATCCCGGAACGGGTCAATGTCGCAGTTGTCCTCGGGGCCGTCATCGTTGATGTCGGCGTTATTGATGTCGCAGTCCGGGTACTCCAGCGGGTACGCCTCTGGGAAGCACAGCGCCAGAATGAACCCGTCGATGTCAAAGGTGTTCACGTCGCCGCTGCAATTCATGTCGCCCTTGTCCCAGGGGATCGCGGCGCAGGCCGCCCCCGCGGCAGTCGCCGCCCACAACAGGACTGCGCCCGCCCAGTGCGCTCCGTTTTTCGCCAGAATGCCCATTGCATGCTCCTCTCGGACACCGGGGCAACGTGCGCTGCCACCACAGCGCACAAGCTCTGCACGCTAAGGAAAGGCACAGCCACGCCTGGACTTGCGCCCGAACAGACTCATCAGGGCATCCGTTCAGCAGAAGATGGCTCTCTCCAAACGGTCCCACCAAGTACAGCATACCGCTGACCGCCCGGGCGATCAACGCCGAAATGAGATCGAAGCGAGAGGGTGATCACGAACTTGGCGCTGTTGACACACGACAAGCAGGATAAACAGGGACAGTCACGAATGGCATTAACTCAAGCTGCATCATTCGGTCTTCGCAGGGCTTGGCGCGGCTTGGCACGGGGCTGGGGCATGAGGGAATACTCCGGCCAGCTTTACCGGGCGGGATTGGCTGCCCACTGGGTTCCAACGAAAAGTCTCAGCATCACAGCGCATCCTCCTTCTCCAGGCTTTGCCTGGCGCTCCTTCACGGATTAACGGGATGCGTCCGAAGTGCCCGGTGTTGAGGCCGAAGGCCTCATCTTGAATGGCCGGGGGCCAACGCAGCGCCGCCCCCGGATGCCGTGCGCCAGGGAGCGCTGTCCGGGGGCGGCGCTGCGCTTGCCCCCGGGCTGCTGGAGTTCACCTTCTCAGGCTGCTGTGAATCGGCGTTCGCATCATCTTCTCGCACCGTCTGGTCGTTGCGACGTTTCCTCCCCGGGATTCCGTGAAGAGCCAAAAAAGGGGAAGGGCGAGCGGACCGGCCGACTCTTGAAACCGCTCTTCACGGTCGCGACTCGCTTCCGTCAGGCGCTTTGAGCGCGGCAATCAGCGGCGGTCGGCGGGGTGCGTGGTCAGATGTTGGCGCCACGGCTCGGGCGGGACGACGAAACTGGTGACGTTGGGCAAGGCTTCGTCGATCGTGATTCGCTCCTCGCCGCGACGTTCATTCTTCGGCCGGTGTTGCCGTGGTTCACAAACCGCATCAAGCGGGTTGTAAAGAGCCCGAAGATGTACTTCGGGGACACGGGCTTGCTCGCACACGTGCTCGGAGCAAACCCGGGCCACTTCGGCGTATACGGGAAGTTGACAGGCACGCTGCTGGAGAACTTCGTCGCGACCGAAC
>JAHJAR010000205.1 GCA_018814045.1 Planctomycetota bacterium
CGCCCGAGCTTCCTCACGTGTCGTCCTCGCTGGCATGATCAGCTTCCTCCTTGAAGCGCGCCCAACCGCCCGACCCCGCCTTCCGGGGCCAACCCGCCTGAATCATACCCAAAACTCCCGCCGCAAGTGTCACGCACCCCCCGGGGCCAGGCAGGTCGCGCGCGGAATGGCATTTGCCGCAAGTTTGCCCTAACCTACACGGTTTAGCGGTGGCCGCGGACTGGACGTGGCCAGTTGGGTGCGGGCAGTACGAACCAGGCGGAGAGAGCCGTGGGGGCCGGGCGAGGCGCTCGCCTCCCGGCGGACGGGCTTTTTCGCCGGCGCGTCCCGGTTTCGGTAGTTGAGACAGCATCCCGAAGGAAGCAGCTTCGCGAGCTTGGAGAACCAGGTCCATGAGCAAACGGCGGATGGTAACGATCGACGGCAACCAGGCAGCGGCCTACGTTGCGCACGCTATCAACGAAGTGATCGCGATCTACCCGATCACGCCCTCCTCGAACATGGGGGAGTGGGCGGACCAGTGGTCGGCCGAAGGCAAGCCGAACATCTGGGGCACGATCCCGCTCGTGGTCGAGATGCAGAGCGAGGGTGGGGCGTCCGGGGCGGTGCACGGCGCGCTGCAAACGGGTGCCTTGTGCACCACCTTCACCGCCTCGCAGGGCCTGCTGCTGATGATCCCGAACATGTTCAAGATCGCCGGCGAGCTGACCGCGACGGTCTTCCACGTCTCCGCCCGCACGGTGGCGACGCATGCGCTGAGCATCTTTGGCGACCACAGCGACATCATGGCGGTGCGCTCGACCGGTTGGGGCCTGATCGCCTCGGGCTCGATCCAAGAGATCATGGATCTGGGGCTGGTCGCGACGGCGTCAACGTTGGAGGCGCGTGTGCCGTTTGTGCACTTCTTCGACGGCTTCCGCAGCTCGCATGAGGTCATGAAGATCGAGGAGCTGACCCACGACGATATGCGGGCCATGATCGATGACAAGCTGGTCATGGCCCACCACGCCCGGGCCATGTCGCCCGATCGTCCGGTTCTGCGTGGTTCGGCCCAGAACCCGGACGTGTTCTTCCAGGCGCGCGAGACGGTCAACCCGTTCTACCAGAAATGCCCGGCGATCGTGCAGAAGTACATGGACAAGTTCGCGCAGATTACGGGCCGGCACTATCAACTGTTCGATTACGTTGGGGCACCCGATGCCGAGCGGGTGATCGTGATGATGGGCTCGGGTTCGGAGGCGGCGCACGAGGCGGTCGAGTACCTGGTGGAACGGGGTGAGAAAGTCGGTCTGGTCAAAGTCCGGCTCTTCCGCCCCTTCGCCGATGAGGCCTTCCTGGGCGCACTACCCAAGAGCGTCAAGGCGATCGCCGTGCTGGATCGGACCAAGGAGCCCGGGGCCGACGGCGAGCCGTTGTACAAGGACGTGGCCACCACGATCGGGCAGCGGACGGCGCGCGGGACGCTGCCGCTGGCCGCTACACCGCGGGTCGTGGGCGGGCGCTATGGCCTGTCGAGCAAGGACTTTACGCCGGCGATGGTGAAGGCGGTCTTCGACAACCTGTCGCAGGGCGAGCCGAAAAACCACTTCACTATCGGCATCAAGGAGGACGTTACCAACAGCAGCCTCGACTTCGATCCAACCTTCGTGACCGAGGGCGAGGGCGTGGTGCGGGCCATGTTCTACGGCCTCGGTGCGGACGGCACGGTCGGAGCGAACAAGAACTCGATCAAGATCATCGGCGAAGAGACGGACAACTACGCTCAGGGCTACTTCGTGTACGACTCCAAGAAGGCCGGCTCGATCACGGTGTCACACCTGCGTTTCGGTCCGCGGCCGATCCGCTCGATCTACCTGATCGACTCGGCGAACTTCGTAGCCTGCCATAGTTGGGCGTTTCTGGAGCGTTATGACATGCTGGGAAGCGCCGTGCCCGGCGCGGTGTTCCTGTTGAACAGCCCGTTCCCGGTGGACGAGACGTGGGCGAAGCTGCCGCGCAAGGTGCAGGAGCAGATCATCGAGAAGAAGCTGAAACTGTACGTGATCGACGCCTACTCGGTGGCCAAGGAAACCGGGATGGGGGCCCGTATCAACACGATCATGCAGACCTGCTTCTTCGCGATTTCGGGCGTGCTGCCCAAGGACGAGGCAATTGCCCGGATCAAGGACGCGATCAAGAAGACGTACGGCACCAAGGGCGAGGAAATCGTCAAGAAAAACTGGAACGCGGTGGACCAGACGCTGGCCAACCTGCACGAGATCGCCGTCCCGGACAAGGCGACCAGCACGCTCGGGATGCCGCCGGCTGTGTCCGAAGAGGCGCCGGAGTTTGTCCGCAACGTGCTGGGCGAGATCATCGCCGGGCGCGGCAACGGCATTCCCAGCAGCGCGCTGCCGTGCGACGGCACCTTCCCGACCAACACCTCGCGGTGGGAGAAGCGTAACATTGCGCTCGAGATTCCCGTCTGGGATCCGCAGACCTGCGTGCAGTGCGGCAAGTGCGCGCTGGTTTGTCCGCACGCCGCGATTCGCATGAAGGCCTACGACCCGAGCGTGCTCGAGAAGGCTCCCCCAACCTACAAGCATGCCCAGACGATTGGGAAGGAGTACGCCGGCCTGGTGATGACCCTGCAAGTCGCTCCGGAGGACTGCACGGGCTGTGGCATGTGCGTCGAGGTCTGCCCGGCCAAGAACAAGCAGGAAGCGCGGCTCAAGGCGATCAACATGGAATTCCAACCGCCGCTGCGCGCGAGCGAACGCGAGTGCTACAGCTTCTTCCTGAACCTGCCGGAAACCGATCGCAGCATCCCGCGCATCAACAGCGTCAAGGGTTCGCAGTATCTTCAGCCGCTATTCGAGTATTCCGGCGCGTGCGCGGGCTGCGGCGAGACCCCTTACGTCAAGCTGATGACGCAGTTGTTCGGCGATCGAGCCGTGTGCTCAAACGCGACCGGTTGCTCGTCGATCTATGGCGGGAATCTGCCGACTGCGCCCTGGGCGGTGAACACCGAAGGCCGCGGCCCGACCTGGTCGAACTCGCTGTTTGAGGATAATGCCGAGTTCGGGTTTGGCTTCCGCCTGACTCTGGACAAGCACGCCGAGTACGCCCGCGAGCTGGTGGCCCAGATGGCCGACACGATCGGCACTGATCTCGCGAGCGGGCTACTGAAAGCCGACCAGTCCAGCGAGGCTGGTATTTGCGCGCAGCGCGCGCGCATCGCCAGCCTGAAAGCGAAGCTGGAGCAACTCGACACGCCCGAGGCGCAGCGATTGCTGGTCATCGCGGACGTGCTGGCCAAGAAGAGCGTCTGGATCATCGGCGGCGACGGCTGGGCCTACGATATCGGCTATGGCGGGCTGGACCATGTCCTGGCCAGTGGGCGAAACGTCAATGTTCTGGTGCTCGATACCGAGGTTTACTCGAACACGGGCGGGCAGATGTCCAAGGCCACACCGCGCGGCGCGGTGGCCAAGTTTGCCGCCGGCGGCAAGCCAACGGGCAAGAAAGACTTGGCCCTGATGGCGATGGCGTACGGCAACGTGTACGTGGCCCAGGTGGCGATGGGGGCGAACGACGCGCAGACGGTGAGGGCCTTCATCGAGGCCGAAGCCTACGACGGGCCGTCCATCATCATCGCCTACAGCCACTGCATTGCCCACGGTATCAACATGACCAAGGGGCTGGAGACACAGAAGGCGGCGGTCCAGTCGGGGCACTTTCCGCTGTTCCGGTTCAACCCGGCTCTGGCGGCGGCGGGCAAGAATCCGCTGGTGCTGGACTCAAAGGCGCCGTCGATCGAATACAAGGAATACGCCTATGCCCAGACGCGCTTCAAGATGCTCACCAAGAGCAAGCCGGAAGACGCCAAGCGTTTCCTGGCAGAGGCGCAGCAGGACGCCATCGCGCGCTGGAAGCTCTATGAGCATCTGGCGAGCAGGCAATTCGGTAGCCAAGGTGGCAACGGCGCCGGCAACTAGACACATTCGGGAAGGAAAGTGAGACGATGGACCTCTCGACGACCTACATGGGCTTGAAGCTCAAGCACCCGGTGGTACCAGCCGCCGGTCCGCTGTCCCACGAAATCGGCACGATTCGCCAACTGGAGGATGCCGGGGCGGCGGCCGTCGTGCTGCACTCGCTGTTCGAGGAGCAGATCTCCGCGGAGGCTGCTGAACTCGATCACCACCTGAGCCACGGAACGGACAGCTTTGCCGAGGCGCTCAGTTACTTCCCCGACGCCCACGATTACAAGCTCGGCCCGGAGGAATACCTCGAGCACGTTGCCAAGGCGAAGACGGCGGTGGACGTTCCGATCATCGCCAGTCTGAACGGCGCGTCACACGGCGGCTGGATCGACTATGCCAAGCGGATCGAGCAAGCCGGCGCCGACGCTCTGGAACTGAACGTCTATTTCCTGGCGACCGACCCTGAACTGGACTCGGCCGCCGTGGAGCAGCGTTACATCGACATTCTCCAGGCGGTCAAGCAGGCGGTGAAGATCCCGGTCGCCATCAAGTTGGGGCCGTTTTTCAGCGCGTTTGCCTGGATGGCCTGCCGCCTGGATAAGGCCGGCGCGGACGCGCTGGTGCTGTTTAACCGGTTCTACCAGCCCGACATCGACCTGGAGAAGCTGGAAGTTGTCCCTGACCTGGTGTTGAGCAGTCCCTTCGACATGCGCTTGCCGCTGCGCTGGGCCGCCATTCTGTACGGCAAGGTGGAGGCCAGTCTGGCATCGACCCGTGGCGTCGTAACGGGCCAGGACGTCGTCAAGCTGGTCATGGCGGGCGTGGATGTGGTGCAGGTGTGCTCGTCCCTGCTGCGCAACGGTCCGGGACACATCGGGAAGATGTTGACCGAGATGAAGACCTGGTTGGAAGAGAACGAGTACGAATCAGTTGAACAGATGAAGGGCAGCATGAGCCAGAAGTCCTGCCCCAACCCGGCGGCCTTCGAACGCGCCAATTACATGAAGACGCTGCACACCTACGCGGGACGCTGCTAGTTCAGCGGTCGGCGGCGCGAACAGGAGTAGAGGCCATCCCAAGACTCTTGCCGAGCCGCGACCGTGAGCGAGCGGTTGCCTAAAAACCGCTTGCCTGCGCGCATGGCCCGGTTCTCTTGTCTGCCTCGGGACGGTTCTGGTAGATTCTTGAATCGCTGCGGGCCACGGTTGCTAGCCGTGGCCCGTTGTACGCCCGCGCCGCCCAGCGTGGGCGGGTGTACCGCAAGACTCTGGCGGGCGGGGACGCCCGGCCCGCCCAGCAAGTGGGGCAGGCCACTGCGCCTGCCATTCGCCAAGATCCAGCGGTACACGCGCGTGGGCCGGCCGGTTCCGGGTGACTGGTGGCGCGACGGTCACGCCCTATAATGCGCGCGAGGTGTTCTATGCCCGGTATACCGTCAGGTGGAAAGTCGGACATCGCGAAGTTTGTCGAACGGCAAGTGCGCAACTGGGAATTGTCCCGCGCGCAACGTGTCGAGGAGGAGGGCTCCTCGGGGGAAGAAGAGGTTGCCGCGTTTGTGACGGTCTCGCGGATGGTCGGGTCCGGTGGGAGCGAGGTCGCCCGTCTGCTGGGCGCGCGATTTAGCTGGCCGGTGTTTGACAAGCAGATCCTGCAAGCCATGGCCGGCGACAACCAGATCCACACGCGGCTCTACGAAACGCTCGACGAGCGGGACATCGGCTGGCTCGAGAACGCGTTGCGGTGGGTGGTTCTGGGCAAGTACAGCCGGGACGACTATTTCTTCCGGCTCTCCGAGACGATTTTGGCACTGGCGCGGCAGGGGCACGCGGTTTTCCTGGGGCGCGGGGCGGACTTGATTCTGCCACAGGATCGCGGGCTGCGGGTGCGGGTGGTGGCGAGTGAGGAGTGGTGTGCCCGGCAATACGCGCAGCGCCACAATATCACTGAGGCCCTGGCGCTGGCGGAAGTACAGCGGATCAATCGCGAACGGGGCGATTTCATCCGCACACACTTCAACCGCTCGCCGCGGGATCCGCTACGTCACGATCTGATCATTAACAGCGAAAGATGCCCGCTGGACCACGCGGTGGAGTCGGTAGCCACGCTGGCGCGCTTGCGGGGGATCCTGCCATAGCTCCTTCGCGCGCGAGCACAGCGGCTGGGGGTCGGACGGAGCACGCTGCCGATGACTCTGCGTGCCAGCCGGCGTGATGGGCGGCAGTCGTGACGGAGCACGAAGCAGCGAAGAGTGGGCGACACTTGCGCGACGCGGAACCGCCGCTCGGCCGCAGCGCAGTGCCCGCTAATCCCACAGTCATCGTCGGCGGTGTGCTCACGCTGGTCCTGCTGACGGTCTTGGCGTACCTGCCGGCGCTCGACGGCGGTTTCATCTTCGACGACGCGCCGTATATCGTCGAGAACGAGGCGCTCCGTTCGCCGGCGGGGCTGGGACAAATCTGGCTTGATCCGGCGTCACAGGACCAGTACTACCCGCTGACGTTCAGCATGTACTGGCTGGAGTACCAGTTGTGGGGGCAGAACACACGCGGCTACCACCTGGTCAATGTCATCCTACACGCTCTCAACGCGGTGCTGGCGTGGCTGCTGATGCGCCGGCTCGGGTTGCCGGGCGCGTTCCTGGTGGGGCTGGTCTTTGCATTGCATCCGGTGCACGTGGCGTCGGTGGCCTGGATCGCGGAGCGTAAGAACGTGCTTTCCGGCGCATGCTATTTGCTCGCCATGTTGGCGTGGTTGCACTGGGCGGCGCGTGGCAAGTGGGGTGCCTATGCCGCGTCACTGGCCTGCTTTGTTCTGGCGGTACTTGCCAAGACGGCGGTCTGTACGCTGCCCGCCGCGCTGCTGTTGTTGACTTGGTGGCGGGGTGACCGGGAGTGGCGCCGCGTGGTCCTGGCCACACTGCCGTTCTTTGTCGTTGCATTGGGGGCTGGGCTGGTGACGGTCTGGCGCGAGCGGGCGTACGCCTTGGGGGGCAGCTACGCCGGGGAGTTGTCCCCGGTGGAGTCGGGCCTGGTGGCCGGGCGGGCGTTGTGGTTCTACGCGGGCAAACTCGTCTGGCCTGCCAACCTCCTGCCGATCTACCCGCGCTGGGAGGTGGATACGAGCGCGGCGTGGCAATATGTGTTTCCGCTGGCGGCGCTCCTGGTGCTGGCCGCGTTGTGGCTGCGGCGGCGACGGCTGGGGCGTGGGCCGCTGGTGGGCGCGTTGTTCTTCGCCGTAACGCTGGCGCCGACCTTGGGGTTGGTCGATTTCGGCTTTATGGCGTACTCGTACGTGGCGGACCACTTTCAGTACGTCGCCAGTCTCGGGCTGATCGCCCTTGCCGGTGTCGCGCTGGCTGGGGCAGTTCGATGTACGGGAGGAGCTGCGCGGCTGGTGGAGGCGGTTCTGGCGGCGGCGCTGCTGGTTGTGCTCGGAGCGTTGACCTGGTGCCAGGCGGCCGTGTACCAGAACGCCGAGTCGTTCTGGACGCGCAGCCTGGAAGGCAACCCCACCGCGCCGGCGTACAGCGCCCTGGGAGACGTCTATTTCGCGCGCGGTGAACTGGAGCGTGCTGAGGAGTGCCAACGGGAGTCGCTGACGCTGGGTGACAATGCGAAGGCGCGGGCACGCCTGGCGAACGTGTACATTCGCCGCGGGCAGCAGGAAGCCGCACTGGCGGAATTGCAGCGGGCCCTGGAACTAAGCCGCCGCGGAACGCGCCTGCGCAGCCTGGAGGGGCGGATTCTCACCAACCTGGGTGGGGTCTACCTGAACCTGAAGGAGCCGCAGCGGGCTGTGGAATGCTGGCGCGAGGCGTTGGCCGTAAACCCGCGGGCGCGCCGGGCGGCGGAGTGGCTGGCGAAGATCGAGGGCCGGGGCGCGGCTGAGGATCAGCCCGCGCAACACAATGAGTAGTCCCCACGCCTGGTAAAGAACGCCGGCGCGACTTGCGTTGAGTGGGGCGGGCGCGTGGAGTAGCATGGCGGCATGAGCGGTGACGAGCACCAGGAGGCGCGCAGGGCCGAGCAATCCGCCGTGGGGAGTGCCGATTCTCTTACTGCGGGCGTCGCTGCGCGCGCGGCGCTCTGGAGGCACGTGGTGCTGCTGTTGGCGGCCGTGGCCGCCGTGGTGGTGGCCACACACTGGCGTGTGCTGTCGGCCCAGGCCCTGTCGTTTGACGATGTGCAGTACCTGACCGAAAACGAGTTGGTACGCAACCCGAGCTGGAATTCGGTTGGGCGCTTCTTTGGTGAGGTGTTGCGGCCGTCCACGGTGGGGGGGTACTACCAGCCGCTGGCGATGACGTCGCTGATGCTGGACTGTGCGCGGGGCGGCACCCCCGACAATCTGCGCGCGTTTCACGAGACCAACCTGGCGTTGCACACACTCAACACGGCGCTGGTGGGGTTGCTGCTGTATGCGCTCTTTGGGCGGCCGTGGGTGGCGGCGGCGGTGGGGCTGCTGTTTGGCGTGCATCCCCTGACGGTGGAATCGGTAGCGTGGCTGTCCGACCGCAAAACGCTGCTGGCGACCTGCTTCACCTTGTGGTGTTTGCTGGCTTACGTGCGTTACGTGCGGCGGCACGGCGCGCTGTGTTACGGCGCGGCTCTGATGCTGTATACGTGCGCGCTGCTCTCCAAGCCGACGAGCATTATGCTGCCCTTCCTGCTGTTGCTGCTCGACTATTGGCCGTTGCGCCGGCGATTCACGCGGTACGTCATCCTGGAGAAGCTGCCGCTGCTGGTGCTGTGCGCGGCGTTCGCCATCATAACGTTCGTATCGCAGGTCCAGGTAGCCAACGTCCGGATGCCGGGTGACGAGGGTGTGTTGCGGATTCCGCTGACGGTGTGCCACAACATCGTCTTCTATCTCTACAAGATCTTCTGGCCGGTGGCCGTGTCGGCCTATTACCCGTTTCCCAGGCCGCTCGATCTATCGCACGCGGCGGTGCTGGCGGGCGTGATTGGGACCGGCGTGTTGCTGGCCGGGCTGCTGATATCGCTCCGATGGACGCGCGCGGCGGCGGCAGGCTGGTTGTTTTTTTTCGTGGCGATTCTGCCCACGCTCGGCGTCGTGGGCATCACCGGAGCGATCGCGGCGGATCGCTACGCCTACCTGCCACTGCTGGGCATCCTGCTCTGCGTGGCACACTTCGTGGGTCGCGTGTGGGATGGCCGAGCGGCAGGCCGGGGGGGCGGCCTTCGCCGGGGAGTCCTGCTCGGTGTCGTAGTGCTGTTGGCGCTGCTCGAAGCCTACGGCACGCGGGCCCATCTGGCGCATTGGCGCGACTCGGTCAGCCTGTACCGGCACATGGTCGCCGTCGCCCCCGACGCCGCCCAGTCTCGCAATAACCTGGCGATCGCGCTCGTTAAACAGGGCCAGACGGCCGAGGCGATCGAGCAGTATACCGCCGCCCTGCGCCTGGAGCCGGACCTGCCGAAGATCTACGGCAACCTGGGGGCAGCGCTGGCGGAACTGGGACGAGTGGAGGAGGCCGGCAAGTGTTACGCAGAAGCGGTGCGGCGTGATCCGCAGAACGCGCGCAACCATTACAACCTGGGACTGACGTGGTTGAAGACCGGCCGGCTGCCCGAGGCCGTGCGCGCCCTGGAGCAGGCGGTGCGCTTACAGCCCGATGATCCTGTGCTGCACAATGATCTGGGCAACGCGCTGGCCGGCATGCAACAGTTCGAGCGGGGAATCGCGGCGTACCGGGAGGCCCTGCGTTTGCGGCCGGAGTACGCCGAGGCACACCATAACCTCGGGTTGGCCCTGGTGAAGGCGGGGCGCGTGGCCGAGGCGTTGCCGTGTTATGCCGAGGCGCTGCGGCTGGATCCAGAGAACGCGGGGGTTCACAACAGTCGCGGAACCGCGCTGGCCCGGCTGAATCGGATCGACGAAGCCGTAGTCGCGTTTCGTACGGCGCTGCGCTGCGATCCAAACCACGCCCGCGCGCACAACAACCTGGGCCAAGCGCTCGCTCTGCAAGACCGCCCGGACGAGGCCGTCGAACAGTACACCCAGGCGATCAGGTTGCAGCCGGACTACCTGGCGGCCTACCTCAACCTGGGGGAGGTATTGGCCCAGACGGGGCGGCGCGACGAGGCCGCGCAGGTGTACCAGCGCGTGCTGCAACTCGTTCCCGGGCACGCCGAGGCGCAACAGCAGCTTGAGGCGCTGCGGCAGCAGGACACATCTGAGCAGGACCAGTAGAACACTCCGTGGAGCACCCTCAACGAGCGGCCTGGGCGGCGGTCCAGGTGTAGGTGTGGCCGGCCGGCGTGAGGGCGGCAGAGAGATGGACTGTGCGATTCAGGCACGCAGCGCGCGGCGCGTGCTGCGGATTGTGCAGCACGACGGTACCCGCAGCGGGGGCGGAGATTTGCAGCGGTTCCGGCGCGCGTGAGTCCAGCGGGATCCGCACGAGTGCGCGTGGGGCCGCGGCCAGATAGGGCTGGTCGTCGCGCCGGACGAGGAGGTCCTCGCCGAGCCGGACGTCGTAGCGCATCCGGCCGACCCAGGCGTTGCGGACGCCGGCGGCCGGGAAGTGCAGCGAGCCGAGGCGGAGATACCCTGTGGCCTCGACGTCGATTAACTCCTGGATCGCGATAAAGGCCATCAAACCGCCCCAATGATAGAGCCGGGCGGCGTTCCAGACATCGCCGCCGGCGCCGGTGGTAGCGTTATAGTTTTCGTAGATGCCGCCGTCGGCGTGCCAGTTTTGCAGGAACATCTGCAAGCCGCGTTGGGCGAGATCGGCTGCTTCGCGGTCGTAGCGGTAGCGGCGCAAGCCCTCGGCTACGAGGAAGTTGAACGGCCCCCAGATGCGACCGCGCCAGTAGTCGTTGTCGGGAAAGGCGGGGTCGCAACGGGCGATCGCTGGTATGACGTACCTCCCCCAGAATTCGTCGTTATTCAGGAGGTGCGCGCGAACGAGGCGCTCTGCCCGCTCGGAGGGTGCCAAGCCGGCCAGCAGCGGGAAGAACGAGGTCGGAGACCAGCGTGCGGAAAACCGGCCGTCCCAATGCCGGTTGGCGTAGAGACCGTTGCGCTCATCCCAGAGTGCGGCGTTGACCCGTTCTCTGATGGTCTCGTACTCGCGCTGGTAGGCGGCGGCGTGACGCGGCTTGTCGAGCAGCGTTGCCAGGGCGGCCAGGGCCTCGCAATCCAGGGCATAGTAGCAGTTCAGACCCACGTCCGTGAGCTCAAAGGTGTTCGTTTGCTTGTTGAACACCGCATCGTCATACATGGGCGAGTTGTCGAGACCGGACTCGTACTTGGCGCAGATGGCGGCGTGCTGGATGGCCGGGTTGAACGGCAGGAGCTGGGGGAACTCGTAGGCCGGATCGGCGTTCGAGCCCCATTCGAGCAGTCCATCACCATTCCCATCGCGGTTGGCCATCCAGAACTGGTGCCACTTGCGCAGGCGCGGGTAGACACGGGCCAGCCACGTGCGGTCGGGCCGAAGCAGTTCCAGCTTCCACGCTATGTAAGCCCCCAGGGGCGGCATGGAGCGGTCGAGCGAAACAGCACCGTGCGACATGACGTAGTTGGGCACGAAACCCAGGCGGTCGATGGGTTCGGTCACGGCCATGAAATTGGCCCGGGCCAACTCGGGCTCTTCGTAGGACGCCATCAGGGCGACGAAGAAGGTATCCCAGCAGAACGCGATCGGGCCGCGCCAGTCGTAGCACCAGTCGCGGCTGACGGGTGAGAGGACCAGCTTTCGCCGCTGGTCGTAGAGCGTGTTCCAGGCGATGGCGCGCAGCATGGCCTGGGGCGCGTCGGCGAGCGCGCCGTCGCCAGAGAGACTCTGTTGGTCATAGCTTGTGAGTGCGGCGGCCAGCGTGGTGGAGTCTGCGGGCGCTGGAAGCGTCGTTGTGGTCCGCCGCTGCGCGGCTGGGTCTAGCGTGAGTGTCGCGATCTGGCCGGGCGCACCCAGGGCGAACGAATGCGGGATATTGAGAAAGTAGTCGCTGGGCCAGGTGGCCCGCTCGAGAGAGATGCGGCCGCCGGCGAAGCGGCCCGTGGTCGGTGTATCAACCATTGGTGCTTCGCCCTCCGGTAGCAGGAAGACGAAGACCACGCGCTGGTCGGTCTCGGCCAGCGGCGCGACGGACAGATGCAGTGTCTCTTTCTCGGCGACGGCAGTGGCGCGATAGGGCACGTCGGCGACGACGAAATCGAGCCGGGCCGGCAGACCAAGCGGGGCGTGCGGCCCCAGGCTGCGCACGCTGTCCCAGCGGAAAGTGTCGTGCAGCGTGCAGCCTTTCGGATCGTCCGTGGGTTGCCAGATGGCGTATAGCAGGCTAACCAACGGACGTCCGCGCCGCAGGTACGTGAGCCGGTTGAAGCCGCGGAAGTCCCAGGTGTTCCAGCCGGTTGGCAGGTGTGCGGTCATTGCGCGACGACCCCTCTGCGCACGCCGGCAATCAGGCCGTGCCTGATGCAAGCGGGGCGCGCACCAGCGCACCAGCACTAGCACCCGCCCGTGCTAAGTAAGTGCTCACGCGAATGCGGCGCCTCATACAGTCGCCGGACCGCGCAGGCTGAAGCCTGCGGCTCTTTGCGTTGCACAATCGCGAGCAGCCATTCAGACGTCGAAGCGCCAGCCGGAGCGGTACTCCTTGCTGACATACTGGTTCGCCGCCGTGTTGGTAAACGCCATCTTGGCGCCGTCCCATTCGAGGCGGTGTCCGACGCGCAGGGCGATGTTGCCGAGCAGCACCGTCTCGGTAAACGGGCCGGCATAGGCGAAGTTCGACTTGGGATAGTCGATCGGCTTCTCGCCCTTGGCGGCCATGACCCACTCCTCGACGTGGCCGGGCGAACGCTCGAGCAGTTCCTTAGGCTTGCCGACCTGCTTCATCCGCGTTTCCGGGATGATGCGCGGGCTGTTGCCATAGTCGCCGGAAACCAGCAGCTTTTCTTTGGTTCCGATGAAGAGGTTGCCGCTCTGCGGCATATTCCGCTGGGGTTCGAGTTCCGCCGGGCGCGGCGGCCGAAGCTGTCCATCGTACCAGTAGGCGGCGAAGGCGGGGCGTTTGCCGTTCGAGGGGAACTCCCACTTGATGATCGCCGCGTTGGGGAAGGCTTCGTCGGTGATTGGCGTGGATGCGATTGGCTCGACCGCGGTGGGATAGCCGGGATCGAGTGATGCGAACATGCAGTCCATCGTGTGGCAAGCCATATCGCCGAGGGCGCCGGCCCCGAAGTCCCACCAGCCCCGCCAGGCGAAGCGGTGGTACACGTCCTTCTTGAACGGGCGCACGGGTGCCGGCCCGAGCCAGATATCCCAGGCGAGCTGCTCCGGCACCGGGTCCTCACCTTCCGGGCGGCCGAGGCCTTGCGGCCAGATCGGGCGATCGGTCCACGTGTGCACCTCGGTGACATCACCCAGGGCGCCGCTGTGGATCCACTCGTACACCAGTCGCCAGCCTTCCAGGGCGTGCCCCTGGTTGCCCATCTGCGTGGCCACCTTGTACTTGAGCGCGGCCTTGGCCAGTTGGCGGGCTTCCCAGGGCGTGTGCGTCAGCGGTTTCTGCGTGTAAACGTGTTTGCCAAGCTGCATCGCGAGTATCGTCGCGGGATAGTGGTGGTGATCGGGTATTCCGACCATGACCGCGTCGATGTTCCTGTGCTCCTTGTCGAACATCTCGCGGTAGTCCTGGTAGCGGCTGGCCTGTGGGTAAAGCTCGGCGGCCTTGCCCATCTGCGCCGTATCCACATCGCAGAAGCAGGGGCAGTCGATACCGAGATCCTTCGTCTTGTCCAAGTGATAGCCGCCGATGCCGCCAGTGCCGATGAAGGCGATCCGCAGCTTGTCACGGCGTGGCGAGAGGAGGGAGGGGATTCTGTACTCGGGCCGAGGACCGCCAGAGCGGCCGCTGGCACAGCCTGAAACGCCGGCGGCGACGGTGACGCCGGTGGCGGCCACGGTCTTGATGAAGCTGCGACGGGTGCTGCGCTGCGTGTCGTTCATGGTTGTTTCCCACTCTCCGGGCGAGGCGCCCAACCGTGCGGATTCCATCACATCCGGGCCGCAGGTCCGCGTTCGCTGCCCGGCGTTGACTTCGACCCGGTAGCTTAACGGCCCGGCCCGCGCTTTCCAAGCCGGTTGGCAGCGGACGTCCGGGCGGGCTGCGAACGGCCGATTATCGACCCAGGACTTGAAATCGCGCGAGCAGGGGGCCTAGAACCATGTAGGCGCGCGCTCCGCGCCAGTTTCGGATCTTCAGTAACCAGTTAGTAGGGTCTCTTTACACCATCCTGTCTATCAGGAGCCGAAGGGAAAGGAAAGGCCATGATTCTGGGCAAACTGGTAAAGATCGCGAGCATCGCGGTGGTGGCCGCATTGTTCGTGGCGAGCCCCACTTCCGCGTTCGCCAGTCAGATGGAGTACGTTGCGGGCACCTGGAACGACAACGCCGTGCACTATCTGGATGGCGGGCTGAGCGATTTGGGGAGCTTCCCGGCCGGGGCGCAGATGCCCAACGGCATCGCCACGGACGGGAACATGATCTGGACGGGGCACTTCGCCTCCCAGGAAGTGATTGCGTACGACATGACCGGGGTCGAGCAGTTCCGCTGGAGCGGTCCGCTGGGCAACCTCCAGGGCATGGAGTACATTTCGACGCGTGAGCTGGCGATTTACAATTTTGCCAGCGGAAGCAATGTGGTCGAGTTTTACGACCCGTTTAGTGGTGCTTTCGTCCGCTCCATCCCGGGGCAGTCCTCGATCGAGGGGCTCGCATACGACGGCCGAGATC
>JAHJAR010000206.1 GCA_018814045.1 Planctomycetota bacterium
CCGAGCCGCGACCGTGAGGGAGCGGTTGCGCCAGATCCTCCGCACTTACGCGCGCGGCGCGGTGCCTCGGTGCGCCTCTGGACGGTCTTGCAGCGGGTTCCTATGTCTGGCTTCAGCGTTGATCCAAGCCGCCCTGGCGCTATAATCGGTGGCGGCGGGGCGCTGTCGGCCGTGCACGCCGGCTGCTCATTTCTGTTACCTCACGGCTATCTGGGAGCGAGACAATGGGGACGCCGGAGCTGCGTTTGCGGGGACTCATTCTCAACTGCTTGTGGATCGGAGGTTTGTGTTCAATCTCGGGTGTCGCGGCGTTTGCTCAGCCAGAGCCGTCGATCGGGCCGCGCAAAGTCGTCGCGGAGGGGCCGCAGTACACCGCGATTCACGAGGTCGGCGCAGCACTCGACCCCGACGCGAGTCGGGGCATCAAGGTCGTCGCGGTCTGGACGGTCGAGAACCCCGCTTATTTCTTGCAGTACGCTGTCAGTAACGACGGCGGCAAGAACTGGACGACGGCCAATCTGACCTCGACTGGGGCCACGCAGAGTGCCGCGGACACCACTGTAGCGGTTGCCACCGACGGGACCTTCATGGCGACGTACTTCTCCGAGGGCTCTCAACCTGCTCCGGAAGACGGCCTGTACATGAACATCATGCCACCGACCGCACCGGGGTTCGGGACACCGACGCAGATCCACACCACCCCGTACGACTTCCCGCAACTTGTATTCGGTGAGCAGGCGGGCGAGGGCTATTTCTGCCTGACTACGTTTGACGGGACTCCCGGAACATCGCCACTGCTCTTCGGCATGGCCAGCAAGGTTGGCGGATCGTGGACGTGGGGAGATATCTCGGAGGTGCAGATGGATGATGCCGACGTCCTGGGCTTCGTCGCCAAGCCCGCGGTCAACGCGTACGGTGACCTGTACATGGCGTACATCCACGCCGAGCCGCAGGGGCCGGATTACGACTATTCCTATCGCGCGCTGCGCTGGACCGGCAGCCAGTACGACTTCGTGCGCCCCGGCCAGGACCCGACCTGGCTGGATGAGCAGTTCCACCCGCCCGCGAATGACCAATTCTATTTCAACAGCTACGTCCCGGGCGAATTCCGCATCCCGTGCATCGCTGAGCTGGCGGCTCATCCAACCGACCCGAACCGCCTGTACCTCGTCTTCTGCGACCGGTACGCCGACGAAATCGGGCAACCCGGGAGTGAGGACGGCGATATGGATATCTACGTCATGCGCTCGACCGACGGTGGCGAAACCTGGTCGCCGCGCGTGCGCGTCAACCAGGACCGGCTGTATGATCCCGGCGATCCCGATTGGGATGACCACGTTCTCTACGACCAGTTCATGCCGCAGATCGCCGTCGATGCCTCCGATCGCGTACACGTGATCTGGTATGACACGCGCCTTGATCATCTGGCGGCGAACGATCCCGGCGATTTTCGTATCGAGATGTACTACGCCTGGGCGTTCGACAATGGTGAGGACCCGCTCGAGTTCACGGAGACTTCGCTCGACGTCGCAATCAAGACCGAGAACCTGACCAATCCACGTTTCATCGGCGACTACAACGCCTTGCTGACGACCGGCAACCGGGTTCTGCCGCTCTACATGGGCACGCAGCATTTGCAGAGTATCCCGGGCGACGGGCAGCGCGGGCCGACACAGCGCGACGAAGCGATCCTCGTCAACCGGATCTTCTGGTAGGTAGCGCCGCGGAGACAGCTAATGAGACGCAATGTACCGGTTCTTGTGGTGTGTGTCGTGCTGCGGTCGATCAGTGTCGACGCCCATGCCGACGAGGTGTTCTTTGAGCTGCTGGGTGACCTGCCGGGTGGCTTCTACTTTAGCGAGGTACATGCGGTCTCCGCCGATGGAACGACGGCGGCGGGGTTCAGCAGTTCCGACTGGGCTGACCTGTGGGAGGTCGAGGCTTTCCGCTGGACGCGCGACGGCGGCATCGTCGGCCTAGGTGGGTTGGCTGGTCCGCATCACGGCAGCGAGTCGCGGGGTGTTTCGGCCGACGGCTCGGTCGTCGTGGGCGGGAGTTACAACGGCTACCTGGGCTACGAGGCCTTCCGTTGGGAAGACGGCGTGATGGTCGGGCTGGGCGACCTGCCGGGAGGCTCGCATTCGAGCATCGCGTACGACGTCTCCGCGGACGGCTCGGTCATCGTCGGGAGGGGGCGTAGCGCGAGCGGCAATCACGCCTTCCG
>JAHJAR010000207.1 GCA_018814045.1 Planctomycetota bacterium
ATCTCCAGGGCCAAACCATGATTCTGACATTGTGTGGCCAGTACGATTGGTGCCGCTGGCGAGCTCAGGGCTTCCTCGTCGGTGGCAGATAAATGGCAAATACGCCGGGCGGCGTCAAGGTCGGGAACCATGACAGCCAGGGGCTTGCCATCACGCAGCTTTCGTGCACGTAGATGCTGGACTGTTTCCGGAAGATCCGCCCGGCACGCCAGGTGATACCCGCCGATACCCTTGATGGCGACGATCCCGCCCTCGTGCAGCAGCCGCGCCGCGGCCCGAATCGGATCGGCATCGCCGGCGCCGACGGCTGGACCGGAAGCTGTCTCCCCACCGGACATACACCGGCTGGAAGCCGGTGCCACACGGTTCTTGTGGCTGGGTCCGGACTGTAAACCGTGTGTCGCCGCGTCAACCCGGCGCAGCTCCAATTGCGGTCCACATGCTGGGCACGCATTGGGCTGCGCGTGATACCTCCGATCGGCCGGGTCGCCGTACTCACTGGCGCAGTCCGGGCACATCTCGAAGACGGCCATCGTGGTCTTGGGTCGGTCGTAGGGGACGCTGCGGATGATCGAGTACCGCGGCCCGCAGTTGGTGCAATTGATGAACGGATACCGATAGCGCCGGTCACCCGCGTCGAGCAACTCACGCAGACAATCGCGGCACACGGCCGCGTCCGGAGTCACTTCCGGCCGCCGCGCGGCGTCATGTTGCGAGTGATCGATGTGAAACGTGTCCTCCCCCCGCGGCTTCATCTCGCTCCGCAACAGTCCGGATATCCGGGCCAGCGGCGGCAGCTCATCCCGCAGCGACCGCTCGAAGCCGTCCACCGCCGCGCGCGGCCCCTCGATCTCGATCAGGGCACCATTGCTGTTGTTGGCCACGCAGCCGCCCAACTGGCAGCGTCGCGCCAAGCGGTATACAAATGGCCGAAACCCGACGCCCTGCACCTGGCCGCGCACGTCCAAGCGGCGACGTATGATTGATTCCGGGGTCACGCTCATCGGCATCTCGTTCGGCCACGCCAACTTGCGGCAAGCCGCGGGCCAGCGAAACCCGCATTCTACTGCCCCCCCGGCCGCGCGAAAGCCATGCGGCACGTCAATTGGCGACAACGCTGCGGAATCTCGCGCATATCTTCCGGACGGCATGCGCTGTTTGTCCCTTGACGCACGCGACAGTGCCGAGCGCCACACCTCGGCCCCAAGGCCGTGGCCGGTGCCGACCGATGTTCTTTATGTAGCTCGCATCACGACGTGAAATGCGCGAGAATGGATAGTGAAGCAAGCGAGCGGCATTCTCGACCACGGGCGGCGTCGGCGATCCAGCGCTGATCCGATCTTCCAGCGCCGCCCGGTTGGCGTACATGGTGGAAAAGCATGAGGATATTCCGTCAGCACCTCTGGCGGGCCGTGGGCATGTTGATGATCGGCGCGCTGAGCGCGTGCCGACCGGCCACCGCACCGCCGGCGACCACCACTAAGCCCGCGTCCACAGCCAGGCCGTTGCGCAGCCATAGCTATGTTGCCGCGCCGCCGCGCCCGGATTCGACGCCGACCAGCGCCGCCACTTCGGCCGGCAGCGAGACGCCGGCGCGCGACACGCCCCGCGTTCTGCTGGTGGCCGCCGATGGCCTGGAGTGGAGCGTTCTGCTGCCACTCGTGCAGCAGGGGCGCGTGCCGGAGTTGCAGCGGCTGATCGAGCAGGGCTCTTTCGGCCTGTTTGAAACACTCCGCCCCACGCTCTCGCCCCGCATCTGGACGACCGTGGCAACCGGCAAGGTCCCCGCCAAACACGGCATTCGAGCCTTCCGCTATCCGGACCCAGACGACCCGGAGACGCGCCACTTCTACACCAACACCCAGCGCAAGACGAAAGCTTTCTGGAACATCCTCAGTGATTTCGACCGCCGCGTGCACGTCATCGGCTGGTTCGTCACCTTCCCGGTTGAGCCGATCAACGGTGTGATGGTGGCCCAGACCAACACCGTGCGCAGCGAGGATCCCAGCGAAGGCAACACACTCGTCAAGGGGCAACTCGTCGAAGGGGTCCCCGCGCAAGTGTGGCCGCCCGAGCGGCAGGCCGAGATGATGGCTATTCTGCGGCAGTGCGATCAGGACCTGCCGAATCTGACGCGGCGTTTGCTGGGCGAGTTGCCGGCCAGTCTCAGTCCGCAGACCACGTATCTACTGGAGGCGTGCCGGTGGTCGATCCGCGCGGATGCCACCTATGAGGCCATTGCGCGTAAGCTCGTCGCCGAAAAGCCGCCCTTCGATGTCCTGGCGATCTACCTGGGCGGGCCGGACGTGATCGGGCATCGCTTCTGGCGCTACATGGAGCCGCAGCGGTACCAGCATCCGCCGTCGGCGGCGGAGGTGGCCGCCTTCCGCGACCTTGTTCCGGCCTACTACGTCCATGTTGACCGTGTTATCGGCGAATTGCGCCAACTTACCGGGGACGAGATGACGATCGTCGTGGTATCCGACCATGGAATGCATCCCGTCAATCAGGACTGGGTTTACGGTCCGGATGACCGCGGGAAGCTCCTCATCTCGGCCCACCACCAGCAGGCCCCCGCGGGTGTGCTGATCGCGGCGGGCCCGGGCATCCAGTACATGACCATGCCCAAACCGCTGCCCACGCTGGGAAAGGCCGACCTGCCCACAGTCGCCAGTGTGTACGATGTGGCGCCCACGCTCCTGGCGCTGCTGGGGCTCCCGATTGGCCGCGACATGGACGGCAAGGTGCTGGACGACCTGCTTGAACCGGCCGTGCTCGCCGCGCACCCGATCCAGTACGTGCCTACGCACGACACGCGCGAATGGCTCGCGGCCCGTCCCCAGGTTCCACAGGAACTTCCTGACACCCAGCAGCGTGAAGAGCAGTTGCGGGCACTCGGCTACATCGAATAGGCCTGCAACTCCGCTCTGCGCCAAGCATTTTGCGTGGCGTTTCACGCCACCGACATGTGGGATTTCACTCATGTGCGCCACCGCGTGTTCGTCTGCGTGGTTTGCCCAACCTGCTTGCCGATGAACGCCCGGTAGCAGTTCGCCCAATACGGGGCCCCCCGCTGAAAACCCTGGCCGATCGACTACGGCCAGTTCGCTCGAGTGAACGCACACATCTGACTGGCGTACGAGTGCTGGCACCTGTTTTGCTTCTGAGCGTACAAGCGGGGATAGTGATCGACCACCAGAACGTAGAGTGACAGGCAGTGTGGTCGTTCCCCTGGCCGATGAGGACACAGCAGATGCACGTTTCCCGAAACCCTCTCAGCAGTACCGAGCATCGCGAGGTTGCGTACCGCGGGCGTCCCTTGCTGCGGATGGCGATGTTTAACAAGGGTTGTGCCTTTACGCCTGAAGAGCGGCGCGCCTTCAACCTGCGCGGCCTCCTGCCGCACCGTGTGTTCACGATCGACGAGCAGGTGGCGTTGGAGATGGAGCACATCCGCTCTAAGAGCAGCGATCTCGAGAAATTCATCGATCTGGCAATACTGCAAGAGCGGAACATGACGCTCTACTACCGCGTACTCGTGGAGAACATTGCCGATTTGCTACCGATCGTCTACACCCCCACCGTTGGCAAAGCGTGTCAGCTCTATAGCCACATCTTCCGCCAGCCACGCGGGCTGTGGCTTACGCCGGACGACATCAACTGCATTCCCGAAGTGCTCCGGAACGCACCATCGCAGGACGTCCGCCTGATCGTCGTTACCGATAATGGGCGTATCCTCGGGCTCGGCGACCAAGGCGCCGGCGGGATCGGCATTCCGATCGGCAAGCTGGCCCTGTACTGCGCCGGCGCCGGCATCCACCCTAGCAAATGCATGCCGATCAGTCTCGACGTCGGCACCGATAACGCCGACCTGCTGAATGACTTCTACTACCTTGGTTACCCGCACCGCCGCTTGCGGGGCGAGCGCTATGACCGGTTCATCGAGGCGTTCGTGGCGGGCGTGAAGGAGGTCTTTCCGCACGCCGTCCTACAGTGGGAGGACTTCCGCCGCGACACGGCCCTGGCGCTGCTCGACCGCTACCGCAAGCGTTTGCCTTGCTTCAACGACGATATCCAAGGCACCGCCGCCACCGCTCTGGCCGGCATGATGGTGGCCATGCGGATCACCGGGCAGCGTCTCTCGAACCAGCGCGTTCTCTACGCCGGTGCGGGAGCGGCAGGCATCGGCATCGCCCGGCTCGTGCGCGCTGCCATGCGCGCCAATGGCGCCGATGAAGCCCAGGCGCGCCTGGCTCAGGCCCATGTTGACATCGGCGGCCTGCTCTGCGAAGGCGGCCCCTTCCAGCATCCTTACCAGGAAGAATTCGCCTATACGCAACGGGAGTTGGAGCACTACGGTTTCAACGGGCAGACACCGTACGACTTGGTCACCGCCGTGCGCAAGATCAGACCGACGATCCTCGTCGGCACGACGGCGACGGCCGGCGTGTTCACCGAGGAGATCCTCACCGACATGGCCACGCACACCGCGCGGCCGGTGATCCTCCCCCTAAGTAACCCGACCTCCAAGGCCGAATGTACCCCAGCCGAGGCCTACCGCTGGACCGAGGGCCGCGCCCTGGTGGCAACTGGCAGCCCCTTCGACCCGGTCGAGTTTGACGGCCATCGGCACATTCCGGCCCAGTCGAACAACGTGTACGTTTTTCCCGGGCTGGGTCTAGGCGCCATCCTGTCCGAAACCCACGAAATTACCGAATCCATGTTCTTGGCCGCGGCCCAAACGCTCGCAGATATGGTCTCACCCGACCGGATGCGCGCCGGAGCACTCTTCCCCGACCAAAGTGACCTGCGTCAGGTTAGCGCCGCCATCGCCGCCAGCATAGTCCGCGAGGCGCGCCGCCTGAATATCGGGCGGATCATCTCGGACCGCGACATTGATCCGCTCGTCCGCGATTCGATGTGGTACCCCGACTATGAGGAACTTGCCTGAGCCTCCGCGAGAGCACTACATCGTTGAAGCGTCCAGCGCCGGGCCCGGCGGGCCCGGCGTTGGTATTGGGACAAGACGGTGTGGCGGTGCGTAACCGGCGTCGAGGGCACAGATGGTCGCCCAAATGCCGTCGCCGGCGCGCCGGCGCTTGAGACAACTCAGCCCTGTGGCTATGCTGATGGTCTCCCCTTACAAGGGGAATGCGCGTGGGCAATGATCCCGTTTGGCCGTCTCGCTCGGTGAGGCGGCCTGTGCGCAACTTGGTCTAAGTGAAGGTCGAACAACCCGGAAGTGAGATATGAGCTCATCGGTCCGTAAGGTCATCATCATGGGCGCCGCGGGGCGCGATTTCCACGATTTCAACGTCTACTGGCGCGACAATCCCGCCTATCAGGTGGTGGCATTCACGGCGACGCAAATCCCCGATATCGAAGGCCGCGTCTATCCGCCGGTGCTGTCCGGCCCGCGCTATCCGGAGGGCATCCCGATCCACACCGAGGAGGAACTGCCCGAGTTGATCAAGGCGCACGGCGTTGATCTGGTAGCGCTGGCCTACTCGGATCTGGCCTACGCGACGGTGATGCACAAGGCGGCTCTGGTAAACGCCGCCGGGGCGGACTTCGTGCTGCTCGGGCACGAGAACACGATGCTCAAGAGCAGCAAACCGGTAATCGCGGTCTGCGCGGTGCGCACCGGCTGCGGCAAGAGCCAGACTTCGCGGGCCGTCGTGAAGATTCTCAGAGCGCTGGGCAAGAAGGCCGCCGCCATTCGCCACCCGATGCCCTACGGCGACTTGGCCAAGCAGGTTTGTCAGCGTTTCGCCAAGCTGGAAGACCTGGACCTGCACGAATGCACGATCGAAGAGCGCGAGGAGTACGAGCCGCACATCATGGCTGGCAACGTCATCTTCGCCGGCGTCGATTATGGCAAGATTCTGGCCGAGGCGGAGAAAGAGGGTGATGTGATCCTGTGGGACGGCGGCAACAACGATACGTCGTTTTACAGGCCGGATTTGTACATCACTGTCGTCGATCCCCATCGCCCCGGCCATGAGTTGGCTTATTATCCCGGCGAGACCAACCTGCGCATGGCCGACGTCGTCGTGGTCAACAAGATGGGCACGGCCAAGCCGGCCGACGTTGATACCGTCTTGAGCAACATCGCGACCGTCAATCCCGGCGCGACCGTCATCAAGTGCAACTCGCCGCTGACCGTGGCGGAGCCCGGGGCAATCAAGGGCAAACGCGTGCTGGTGGTGGAAGACGGCCCGACCGTCACGCACGGCGACATGCCGTACGGCGCCGGCTACGTCGCCGCCCAGCAGTTTGGTGCCGCGGCAGTGGTCGATGCCCGTCCGCATGCCGTCGGTTCGATCAAGGAGACGTTTGCCAAGTACCCGCACTGCCAGGAAGTGCTGCCGGCCATGGGTTACGGCGACAAGCAGATCGCCGAGCTAGAGCAGACCATCAACGCCGCCGATTGCGACCTGGTCCTGATCGGCACACCGATCGATCTGGGCCGGATGCTGAAGATCAACAAGCCGGCACTACGCGTGATCTACGAGCTGGAAGAGCAACAACCCGGCCAGCTCGAAGCAGCGATCCGCAAAGTGCTGCAATAGCGTACTAGCCGGCCACACTACTCTGGGCAGCGGCCAAGCGGATTCACCGAGCCGCGACCGTAAGGGAGCGGTTGCGTCGAGAATCGATACCGGGTCCCCCAACCTTCCCAACGCTGGCGGACCGATTCGATCATCAGACGGTCACCCGCGTCCAAGTCAGTCGCCCGCTCCGCTCATCCGCGTGCGGGCAGGCGAAACGGGCTGTGCAGCCGCCAACACGAACAGAACCGCGAGCGTCAGCGACCGGCCAGGCCGGAGTTGGCCCGTCGCTCACGCTCCGGGTTCTGAACGCTGGGTGCCCCGCCCTTTCCAAGGGTGGGGGACCGATCAGGTCATCAGGCGGTCGACGGCACTCGAATCCGTCCCCCGCTCCGTTCGCCCGCCCCTGGCCGGCCGAACCGGGACGGGGCACCCGGCCGTTACTGCGGGTTGATCGTTCTGAGCAGTAGCCGTCCAAGTGCCGTAACGTCATGGCCCGACGCCTTCATCATCCCTGTCCTTTCGTCAAACTCGGGAGACTCTCCCTTGCGAACGTGGCGAAATCGGGGGCGAAGCAACCCAAGCGTCACAAGTTGGGCCTTGCGAGCGTTGTGCAGCGCCTCGTTGTCAATCTCCTCTTGCGATGAGCCTAACTGTGCGACCGGCGGTTCGATGATGTTCGAGTGCCGTTTCTCGAACTTCTCATCACGATTGCCCGAAGTGACCCGGTCAAACCAAGCGAGCAGAATCACCTCTGGGTCGCTCAGTTGGCCAAGCAACCACATAAGGGACTTCGACTCGGATTGCTTTGCCTGTTCGTCGGAAATGCCCTTCTTGAGCACGTCGGCAATGTACTCCAGCCGCTCGTCGGACAAGGCACGGGCTGCTTGATGGAAAGCGTCTTCGAGCAGATCCACGCCTTCGGGAGTCTTCATTCGTCGCTCGATTAGCGTCTGGTCCTGATCGGCAACCTTCCGCCGCAAAGCCTCCAAAAGCCGAGCAATGCGGTCAATTCGCTGGTTCGGGATGATCGCCCCAACCACCTCCGCGACAATCGGTCCAACGATTGGGACGGCCCCAAGCACACCCTTCGCCGCAACGACCAAGGCATCAACGCGATTCGACCCTGTGTCCATCGTTCACCATCAACCATCCGGTCGTGTGGAGCGTAGATTGTAGGGTGCGTCTTGACGCACCATCAATGGCCACGGAATTGCAACAGCGGCCGACTGGGTGCCCCGCCCTTTCCACGGGTGGGGGACCGATTAGATCATCAGATGGCAACCGGCACCCAAGTCAGTCCCCCGCCCCGTTCGCATGCCTGCGGGCGGCCGAGACGGGACGGGGCACCCGGCACGCGGATGACTCGGCGCGGGGCGTCGAACAGAGCGACTTGCAAGTTCTAAAAC
>JAHJAR010000208.1 GCA_018814045.1 Planctomycetota bacterium
CCGACGTAGTCCCGAACCGGCCAGACCGCCATGAGCCCCGCGCGCTCAAACGCCGCCGAAAGAGCTTCCCCGGGCTCGTCCACCCCCGCGCCGCCGCCCGCAAAACCGCTCACTACGACAAGCGTTAGTTACATGCCATTCGGGTAGGCTCGGTCCTAAATCGAGATTCGCTCGACCTCATCGAGCGCGATTTCGTCGCTCGTTCGGTCGTAGAGCACCCCCGACGAAGCCCAGAAAGTCCTGCTCAACGGTCTGGGCCTGACGCTGCCATAGCGCCTGCGCACCCTGAACGAGGTCGTACGAATGTTGTGAAGACATCGGCCCGGAAACCGACCTGACGCTACCGTCAGCGCCGATACTGCCCCGCTACTGGGTAACTTGGGCTAGACCTGAAACACCCCCGTGCGCAACGGTTCCAGCTCGCCCACGTGCGCTACCGCTTCCAGCGACAGCGACAGGACCGCGCGTGTGTCCGCCGGTTTGATGATCTCATCGATCCAGCCGCGGGCGGCCCCGTAGCGGATGTCCATCGTCTTCTCGTAGTGCTCGTTGATACGGCGTTCCAGGTCCTTCATTTCCTCGGCGTCCGGCTCGTGCCCCTTGCGTTTGAGCGAGGCGATCTCGACGCCCAGCAGGGTCTTGGCGGCCGAGGCCCCGGCCATCACCGCGTACTTGGCCATGGGCCAGGCATAGATGAAGGTCGGGTCATACGCCCGCCCGCACAGGGCGTAGTTGCCCGCCCCGAAGCTGCCGCCGGTGATCACCGTGATCTTCGGCACGATGCTGTTGCTGACGGCGTTCACGACCTTGGCCCCGCAGCGAATGATGCCGTCCTGCTCCGAGTCGCGCCCGACCATAAAGCCGCTCACGTCCTGGATGAAGATGATCGGCATCTTGTACTGGTTGCAGGTCAGGATGAAGCGGGACATCTTGTTCGCGCTGTCGGTGTAAATCACCGACGGAAACTGGATTGGCCCACGGGCGGGTTTGACCAGCTTCTTCTGGTTCGCAACGATTCCGACCGCCCAGCCATCCACACGTGCGTACCCACATACGATCGATTGCCCGTACTCGGCCTTGTACTCATCGAACGTGTCGGCGTCGACGATATGCTGCAACAGGTCGCGCGTGTCGTACTCGCCGCGCTTGCCCGTGCAAGCCGGGTCGTACACGCGCTCGGCCGGTCTCTTCGGGGCCACGGGCGTCACCCGATCAAAGGGGCATGTCGGCGGGGCACCGAGCTTGCCAAGCAAGCGCCGCAGACGCTCGAGGCACAGCTCCTCATTCGGCTCGAGGAAGTCGATCGTGCCGCTGATGGCAGCGTGCATCGACGCACCGCCTAGCTCCTCGTGACTGGTTTCCTGCCCGATCGCGGCCTTCACCAGCGCCGGACCGGCCAGGTACAGGCCCGAGCCCTCGGTCATCAGCAGCTTGTCACACATGACGGGCAGATAGCCGCCGCCGGCAACGCAGTTGCCCATGATCGCCGAGAACTGCGGGATACCCTTGGCACTGATCACGGCGTTATGGCGGAAGATGCGGCCAAAATCGTCCTCGTCGGGAAAAATCTCGTCCTGCATCGGCAGGAACACGCCGGCCGAGTCGACCAGGTAGATGATGGGCAGCCTCGTCCGCAGACAGCAGTGCTGCGCGCGGATGACTTTCTTGCACGTCGCGGGGAAGAATGCGCCGGCTTTCACGGTGGCGTCATTGGCAACAATGATGCACAACCGCCCGGAAACGCGGCCCAGACCGACGATCACACCAGCGGCCGGCACGCCCCCCGCCTCTTCGTACATTCCCTCGGCGGCCCATAGACCGAGTTCGAAGAACGCGTCGTCCCGGTCCCGGTCACAGAGCAAGGCGATTCGTTCGCGAGCCGTCAGCCGCCCGTGGCGGTGCTGGCGGGCGATGCCGCGTTCGCCGCCGCCCTGACGGATGACCGCCTCCCGCTCCTCGATCTCCTTGAGCAGTTGCTCCAGGGCTGTCTGGGCCGGGCTGTTCTCCGCCGTTTGCACTTTTGCGCTCATAAGCTGCGTTCCCAGAGAAACCTGGAATATAGTGCCGCGCTCTCGGCCGGGCAAGACACGCTGCCTGCGGAGCGCTGGGCCGCGGCGCGCCGGACATATGGTCAAGCGTAGCCGGCCGCGCATGATGGTGGGCAGCCGGGTCGTCGGCACGCCAGCCACAGCCGGCACGCGCTTCCACGATCCTGCTGCCCACGTCTTGGCACTGGCCACTCACTCAGGAGCGATCACTCACTCATCAGCTCCACAAACGGATCGATGTCGAACCCGTTGATGTCGCCATCGCCGTTGATGTCGGCCAGCATGTGGTTGCAGTCCGGATACTGCGTGTAGTACTCGTCGTACGGCTCCTGATCCTGCATGACCATCACGAACGGGTCAATATCGAACCCGTTCAGCAGTCCATCGCAGTTCAGGTCACCCTTCTCAAACGTGGATACGCCGGTGAAGGTCACATCGTCGATGTTCCAGCCGCAGTAGGTGACGGAGTAGTCGGTCGGTCCCAGTCCCCAGCGAACGTACACGGTTGCCTGGCCATCAGCAGTGGCGGAGATATCGAAGCTTTGAGCCATCCAGGCTCCATCGTAGATGTTGCTGCCTCACCCATCCGGGTTGTGCCAGACCTCCACCCAGTTCACACCGTCGCTGCTGACCTCGATCCAGGCCTCGTCGTAGCAGATTGCTTCCACCCCCAGCCAGCGCTGGAAGTGCAGTTGCACCTCGGTGTAGCCGGTGAAATCGAGCGCCTTGGTGGTCAACCACAGCGTCTCATCCATGTAGTTGGGATAATCGCCGTTGAGGTTGTAGCCGTAGACGTTCTCGCCCGTGTAGCCGCTGGCGGGATCAGGCCCACCCGAGCTGCCGCCTCCGCCGGTCGGCACGCCGAAGGCCCAGTCTCCTTCCACAGCCCACCCCGGATCGTCATCCATAGGGAAGCTGTAGACCTCGTTCTGAGCCCACGCCGTGGTCACCAGCAACACAGCGACCAGCACCATCCCCCCGATTCTCGTGCAGATCCTAGCTGTACGCATCCAAGGTCCTCCGCTTCTGCGCTCGCAGCCAGTGGGCCGGCCGACGAAACCGACTGGCCACAGCATCCCCAGGTTGGCAGACTCATGTCGGCCGTTCAGACTGCTGACAGCGGGAGCGGCACACAACCGCTCCGTCAGTGATTGTAGCACGTTACGGGCGTGGTTTACGGGCCGCACGCAATATGGGACGTTCCTGCGTGCGGCACACGCGTGACAGAGCGCTAGCCGCTGCCGACCGCCACGGCAGTCCTAGCACTCGCCGCGTGCAACGCCTGATCGAGATCGGCGATAGTGTCGTCGGGGTGCTCGCCACCCACGCAGAGGCGCACCATATTCGGGGGGATCGCGGCCAGTTCGCGACCTTCTTCGCCCTGTTGCTGGTGAGTGGAGATGGCGGGGATCGTGGCCACGCTCTTGATCCGTCCCAGGTCGGTCGCCCGCCAGATGCGCTGCAAGCCGTCGAAGAAATCGCGCGTGGCTTGGGCACCGCCGTTGACGCAGAAGGACATCAGATGTCCGTAGCGGTTGACCGGCTGGCCATACTGCTCGTCGCACTCGGCATCCACGAGCCACATGTACCGGCTGGCCAGCTCGTGCAGGGGATGATTGGGCAAGCCGAGATACTGCACGCTCTCGATCTGCGGATGGGCCGAAAGAAACTCGGCCACTTTCATCGTGTTGCGACTGAGCAGGTCCATCTTGGACCGCAAGGTGCGCATGTCATTCAGCGTCATGATGGCCTGCATCGGATGCAGGTTGGGGCCATAATCGCGGTTCGGCAGGTACTTCACGTACAGCGCGAAGTCCCTCTTCAGATCTTCGTTGTCGATTGTGCTAACCAGGTCCTTCCGCGCGGTCAGCGCCCCGGCGACGCCGAACCCGCTGGTAGTCAGGCTCTTGGTCGCCGATTGCACGACGATGTCGGCCCCGTGACAGAGGGGCCGCATCAGCGCCGGCGAGGCCACGGTGGCATCACAGATCAAGGGCAGGTCGTGGCTGTGCGCCAAGTCGGCCACGGCCTCGATATCGAAGAAGCCCTGTCCCGGGTTGCTGGGCAGTTCGCCGTAGAGGAAACGCGTGTTCTCGTCGATCTGGGAGGCCCAGGCGTCGATATCGGTCGGATCTTTGATCCAGCGGCACTCGATGTCGCGTTCCTCCATCAGCCGCACGTTGAACTGCTGGAACGTGCCGCCGTAGCACTGCGCGGTGGCCAGGAAATTCCGCGGTTCGAGCTTGTTGTGAAAACGATGGACCAGGAACGGCTGCACGGCGGTCATGATCGCGGCCATCCCGGAGGAGGTCGAGCAGCACCCGGTTTCCCCGTCGTATCCATATCCTTCCAGCAGTGCCAGCGTCCATTCGTAGTAGTACGTCGACGGGTTCGCGATACGGGAATAGCACCAGGTCGGGATCAGATAGGCCAGGGCGGCCGCCATCTCGTCCGAGTCCCGGTAGGCCTGCGAGGCGCTCATGAAGATCGGCTCGATGATCGCGCCCTGATAGTCCTCGATCGCATCCTCGACGCTGTACAGTCCGTGCACCGCGATCGTGTCGAACTTCCATTTCTTGACGACCTCGCGGATGTACTTGTCGCGTTTGGCCAGATAGGCGTTGTTCCGATCGATATGCCGCTGCATGCCAGGAGTAATCTGGACGTCTTCGCCACCCAACACGATTGTCTCTCCTCTCGAAAACGAGCTCTGAACCTCCGTCCTGCATCCCTAGGATACACGATCCAGGGGCCCGTACGCCAGCCGCGCACCGCGTCTGGCCTGCCCATTCGCGCCGCGCTGCGGTAGACTCTTGTGGGGTGCGTTTTGCCCGGTCAGACACCGGCAGCGGATTTATGCCCACCAACATCAGGAAGAGCAGATGAGTGAACCAATCAGATTCTACAGCACCAACCACCAGACCCCTGCGGTCACGCTCGCCGAGGCCTTGCTGCAAGGCCAGGCCCCCGATCGCGGGCTGTTCATGCCGGAGACCGTGCCGGCCATCAGCAGCGCGACTCTGGCGGCCTGGGCCGACAAGACCTATCCAGACCTCGCCCACGCCGTGCTGCTCCCCTTCGCCGCCGGCGTGTTCGACGACCAGACGCTGGCCGCGCTGTGCACCGACGCTTACGACTATGATGTGCCGCTCGAACCGGTTACGCAGAGGCGCTACCTGATGCGGCTTGATCGCGGCCCTACCGCCTCGTTCAAGGATTTCGCCGCCCGCCTGATGGCCCGCTGGATGAGTGTGCTGAACCGCGACGTGACCGGCGATCTGCTGATACTCACCGCCACCTCGGGCGACACCGGCAGCGCCGTAGCGCACGCCTACCACGGCGTGGAGCGCGTCCGGGTCGTCGTGCTTTTCCCCGTCGCAGAAGTATCAGACCGGCAGCGCAAGCAGATGACCACTATCGGCGGCAACGTCACGACGCTGGGCATCGACGGCAAATTCGACGACTGCCAGGCCATGGTGAAGCGGGCCTTTTCCGACCCAGCGCTGGCCGCCCTGCGACTCACCTCCGCCAACTCGATCAATATCGGCCGCTTGCTGCCGCAGGCCGTTTATTACGTGTACGCCTATGCGAAATTGGCCGAGGCCACGCGCGGCGAGCCGCTGCTGGTCAGCGTGCCCTCCGGCAATTTCGGCGACATGATGGGCGCCGTGCTGGCGCGGCGGATGGGGCTGCCCATCCAGCGGTTGATCATCGCCACCAACGCCAACGACGAGGTGCCCGTTTTCTTGCGGACGGGCGTCTACCAGAAGATCGTCCCCTCGCGGGTCTGCATCTCCAACGCGATGAACGTGGGTCACCCCTCGAACCTGGCGCGGCTCGTCGACGTCTACGGCGGGCACATGGACGAGACCGGGCACTTGCACAAGTCGCCCGACCTCGAGCGCATGCGCGGCGATCTCTACGCCGTCAGCATCAGCGACGACGAGACCCGGGCAACGATCAAGGCGGCGTATGAGACACACGGCACAATCCTCGAACCGCACGGCGCGGTGGGCTGGGCCGGGCTGGCACGCTATGTGCGTGAGCATCCCGAGCACGCCGCCACGCTCGCGGTATCGGTCGAGACGGCCCACCCGGCCAAGTTCCCCGAGGAGATCCGCGCCACGCTGGGTATCGAGCCGGAGGTTCCCCCCAGCCTGGCCGGTCTCGAAGAGTGTCCGGAGAGCTACGAGACCTACTCGGCCGAGTACGAGCCTTTTCGCGACATGCTGCTGAGAGAGTACACGTAGGCGGCCGCATGCGCGTGAATCAGGATGCGCGCACGCGCTGCGGATGTGTGTACACCGTCGCTCGGTCACCCCGCACGAAACCGCACAATGTGACGCGGCACCGCTCGGCCACCTCGACCGCCAGCGACGAAGGCGCTGAGACCGCCGCCACGAGTTCGATACCCGCCCGAGCAGCCTTGGTCATCATCTCCAAACTCACGCGCCCGGAGAGCAGGACGCCGCGGCTCTTCAGACCAACCCCCTCCAGAATGCACTTGCCGATCGCCTTGTCGAGCGCGTTGTGCCGCCCGATGTCCTCCGCGAAGGCGATGATCTCGCCCGCCCCGGAGAACACGGCCGCCGCATGTGCCCCGCCGGTCTGTTGGAACAGCTTCTGCCGTGACGCCATCTCCGCTGCCACCTCGCACAGCAACGTGGGCGACACCTGCACCGTCTCCTCGCACGCCAGCGATCCCTCAAGCAGCTTCTCGACGTTGCGGCTGCCACACAGCCCGCAGGAGGAGGTGACAATCAGGTTCCGCCCTGCCACGGCCGCGGGCGGATTGTCGATGTGCAGCGCGGCAATGCGTTGCTGTGGCTCCCAGGTGAACTGAAGCACGTCGGCGGCGCACTCAATCATCCCCTCCGAGAAGGCGAACCCGACCGCGAGCGCCTGGACGTCGCAGGGCGTACACATCAACGCGAAACTGCCCACCTCGGCGACCATCACCGTTACGAGCGCCTCGACCACGACCGCCTCGTCCGGCACATGTTCCGGCTCGCGCATGGCGCCCGAGTAGCGCCGCGCACCAACGCCGCGCATCGATTCACTCAGACTGTCGTCGCTCGTACCCACCGCGGGCCTGCACTTCCGATCCGCGCCGCTGCGGCGCTTTAGCGCGTGACATCCAACTCCTTCAAGGCGGCCGCGGCACACCGATCAGCGCATGTCGCCACCTCGGCGTTGACGCGCTGATATGTTTCCAGCAGGTGCCGCCCTTCCGACGAGAGTTCGGAACGCCCGCCGCCGGCCCCACCGGGCTGGGTCACCAACAACGGCTTGCCCCAATGCTTGTCGGCGGTCTTGATCAGATCCCAGGCATGACGGTAGCTCATCCGCGAGGCTGCCGCCGCTTCACGTAGCGTGCCCAACTCGTCGACGTTCTCGAGCAGGCGGGCGAGTCCCGTTCCAAACGCATGCTGACCACCCACGACAAACCAGACCTTGGTCCGCACTCCCGGCCCGCAGCGACACACGAATCGTTCCTGCGCCGCCAACAAATCGCAGACCGCCTCGCGCAGGGCCGTATCGCCGAGCCGTGGACGCAACACGCGCTTCCAGGCGCGCATGGTCCCGCGCGGGCCGATTCGGATCTGGGCTCGTGCGGCCAGGGCCGCGGCATCGCCGCGCTCATCCGTCTCGCCCGGAATGCTCTCGATAAAGATGACGACATCGCCTTTCTGCTTGCGCACCCAGGCGTTGCACTCGAGCACGATGTGTTCGTGTGTACCGCGGACTTGCTCCAGAAACGCGGCCAGTTCCCCTTCGGTATGAAAGAAGTTGCCGGGCTTGTCCGGCCTCGTCTGCCCGTGCCCGACCTTCGCGTACACAGAACTCGGAAGCAGCCGGCAGAGCCCCAGCGCCAGATGAGTCTTGCCCACGCCGCGCCCGGCACCACCGATGACCCAGATCATCGTCATTCAAAGCAACCCAGCTCGCAATCGCGGATCTTCACGTCCAGCAGATCGCACAGCTTGCCGATCTTGCGGCCGTCGAGCCGGAGCTTGCCAGCCATCGCCCGCGCGCTCTGGCACGAGATCCAACCGCCCACCCGCAGGGTCCTCTCGTCACCTTGCTCGCGCTCCCCGGCCTCCACGACCGAAACAGCACAGTCGCCCCCCGCCGCTACGACTTCCACCGCCAGGGCTCGTTCAGACACGAACGTACTGACCCGTTCCCGCAAGGCCTCTGGCACTCCCAGCGTTGCCGCCATCACGACTCCTTCCACTGGTGCAGTTCGCCGCTCGGATCATCCGGCGTCCCCGCCCGGAAGGCAAGCTCGTCGTCAGCGGCCGGTCCGGGTGGTATGTTGACCGATATGCACACTTGTGCATATCGGCTCACAGAAAGCAACTCTCACACGTACTTCGCGGTTCCTACCACGGAGCTGCGTAGGGCAGCTTGCGCGCAAAACCCTCCCGTTCGGCCAGCATGTCCAGGTGCAGTGTGCCCGTGTCCTCCACCAGCGGCAACACCTCCTCCCCCAGGGGCAGCCTGCGTTCATCGATCGTCTTGATGTAGTTCTTGCACTTGTCGCACGTTTCGATCCAACGCGCGTCGCCCTCCGAAATGCGCAGCAGACCGTGTGTCTCGCGCTCGTGGTTTCCACAGGAAACACACTTTACGCGCGGGAACATCCAGCTTGTGCCGCATAGCGAGCAAAACAGCACGCGCTTCCCGTCGTCGCGGCGCAGCATGGCCAGCCCCGGAGGTGAGCCGCACGCGCGACAGGTCGAGGCGGCGCCAGGACCGCCGGCGAATGGAACACCCCAGCAGGCGCTGGCACCGGCCGCCGCAGCCAGAAACGGCGCGGCCAGTGTTCGTCCAAAGAAGAGCAGCGCCTCGGCAGCGACCGCGATCCGTTCCGCGGTCGCCTCCAAATACTGCCAGTTGGGACCAAAGGCTGACTTACGGGTCAACTGCTCGAGCAGCCCCGATTCCGCAGAGGCCGCCGCGCTCAGCCGCTTCAGGTCCTCACTTTGCCCGCCGTGTTCTTCCACGGCCGACCGGAAGTCGGCGAGCAGCGCCGCCAGGAGTGCCTGGTCGAGGTGCAGCGCATCCTCGGCAACCAGTGGCTCGGCCGCGCCAGGGTGCGTCGCCGCGTCGCCGTTTGGCTCGCCATTGCCGCGTTTGCCCAAGCCCGCGTCCGCCGGGGCGGCACTCAGCTTGTCGAGGGCCTTCCGCTGGGCGCGCATCAGGTCGATCCGCGCGCGCACGTAGTCTTCGGAGACCTGCTCGCGGCCGATCAACGCTTCCAGGCGTTCGGCGACGGCTGCCGCCCCCGTCCTCGCCGCGCTCTCCTCGATCGCAGACATAGCTCGCACTCCTCGCGCGTCGCGTTGTGGTGGCCAGCGCGCCTATACAGAGAGGCCTCTCCGCTCGCCCGAGGAGAGGCCCCTGCGGTCGTCACTCAACATGGTACCGCGGCCGATCCGCGGCGTCGTCCTCAGAAACCGCTCAACAGCTCGTACGAGCGCGCGATCGCCTCGGCTTCGTCGGGACTGAGCTTGGAGTCGGGCTTGGCGATCATCCGGCTGATGATCTCCATGCGCTCCTCCGGCGACTTCAGCGACAACAGCTTCAACTTCTCGGCACCGTGGCACTGCGTGCAGCGCATCAGCGCCAACGAGGCGTGGATCTTCGCCATATCATCGTCGCTGAAGTTAGTGTCCGGCAGGGCGGACATATGGGCCAGAGCCTGGTCGATCTCGCCGCGCATGTTGTGCTGGCCCAGGAAACGCCGCTCGGTGTGGCAGCTTGTGCACTTGTCCTCGGTGAACAGTGCCAATTGGGGCGCGGCCACGTTGACCAGGTCCTGCTTGCTCGCCAGCACGTCCTTGAGGCCCGTGACCTCTGCGCCCAGGTTCACCACCATGCCGCAAAGTACCAGGATCAGGACCGCGTTGAGTAGCGTCAGAAAACCAGCAATGAACCGGAAACGAGTATCCATTACGTCTCTCCATTCGCAGGGCCGGGGGGCCGAACCGCCGACCCGCTACGCTTTGGCTGTGTGTTCATGTTCCTCGAAGATGGGGAAAAAGCGGCAGACGAAGACGAACGCCAGGATGCCGAGGGAAACAACCCCGGCCGTGATGGCGATCTCCATCCAGTGCGGGTAGTACGTCGGGCCGGCCGGTGCCGAGATTCCGGTCACCGCCACGTTGATGCGGTTGATGATCAGCCCGATGACCACGAACAAGGCCGCCCAGAACAAACCCTTGCCGCTGCGTGCGAGTTCCGGTGTCATCAAGAACGCCAGCGGGATCAGCAGTCCCACGACGATCTCGATCCAGAAAGCGATCGCCACGTTACTGGTGGCCAACACCTCGGGGGCCGCGCCGCGCACGACGAGGTCGACCACTTTCAGCGCCAGGTAGATCAGCATGACCACGGTCAACCCGCGCCCCATGCCGACCAGCAGGTCGGTCTCCGGCTTCCGTTTGAAGAACCACCCGCTCCAGTTCGCCTCCACGATTATCATCGCCAGGCCGGCCATCACCGCCGACAGGAAGAACTGGATCGGCAGGAGCGGCGAATACCAGATGGCGCTCAGCTTGTGCGGCACCATCAGGAACAGCGTGCCCAGCGAAGACTGGTGCAGCGTGGAGAAGATGATGCCCGCCATGATCAGCAGCGTTGGCACCTTTGGATCGGTGTGGAGCACTCCAGCCAGGACCATAAGCTGGAACAGCACCAGCGCGGCGCCGATGATCAGCACCCACGTCATCGAATCGGTCATGACGAACGTGAAGAACATGATCATCGCCACGATGATCCACGGTCCGAGCGCCTTCCACAGCGCGTGCAGCCCACGCAGTTTGAAGCGCTCAAAGACCACCGGCAGGAACTCGAGGAACAGCACGGTCGTGTACATCATCACGCACCAGCCGACCTCGAACATGGGTGACTCATGGTGCCAGTTGATCATCTGGCTCCAGATCATCCACGGCCGTCCCAGGTCGATCAGCAGGGCAAAGATGAACAGGAGGTACCCGAGAAACGCCGTCAGAATTGCTGGTCGCACGAGCGGATGGTACTTCTCACCGCCGAAGATGTGCACCAGCCCGGCCACCACGAAGGCCCCTCCGGCCAGGGCGATTCCCGCCAGCACGTCAAAGCCGATCCAGAACCCCCAGGGATACCCCTGGTTCAGGTTCGCCACCGAGCCAATGCCGGTCGCATACCGGTAGACGATCAGGACGATTCCCAGCACCGCCAGGACGAACAGCAGGAAACCGCCGAAACCGAACCGACCTCTGTTTTCCGTCGCTATGGGTTGCATGGTTTCCTCCTATTTCTCGCCCTGGGCGGCTGCGGCGTCTTCCTGGAGCCCGGGACGGTTCCGCAACCGGTAACTCGCACCGAGCAGGAACGCCAGACCCAGCATGACCGCCGGAATCGCCTTCATGGCGGTTTCCGTGTTCTTTACCATGGGCGTGGTGGGGACGTCTGTGATATAGCCGACCTTCTCGAAGGGAACGCTCGAGATGTGCAGCAGACACGTTCCACCCGCCTCGTGCAGACCGTATATGTGGTGAACATAGAGGCTGGGATTCTGGCTGATGCGGCGTTGCGCCTCGCGGATCAACTCGTCCCGCTCACCAAAGACAATCGCCCCGGTCGGACAGGCCTTGGCACAGGCGGGAATCTCGCCCGCCTCCTGCCGGTCCGCACAGAACGTGCACTTGGTGATATAGGGATTCCAACTCGAATACTCGAACCGCGGCACCAGGAACGGACACGCCAGCATGCAGTACCGGCAGCCGATGCACTTGTTCTTGTGATAGATGACCGGTCCGCTCTCCAGTTTTTCCAGGGCACCGACCGGACAAGCCGAGATGCAGCCCGGCACTTCGCAGTGCATACACTGCTTCTTGCCGAAGACCCACTCAAACCGGCCGTTCCTCTTCACTTCGTTGTAGGTGACCAAGCACCAGGTGTCCTTGCTCAGGTCCGCCGGGTTCTGGTACCCCGGCCCGCCGAAGAACTCCGTTTTCTCGGCGGGGCGCTTGTTCCATTGCTTGCAGGCCACCTGACATCCCCGGCAACCCGTGCAGCGGGGTAGATCGATGAGCATTGCATTCGTCGCCATCAGGCCACCTCCTCTGCTTTCTCAACCTGGCACAGGAACGCCTTGTACTCCGGGATCATCGTGTTGGCGTCGCCGACGTGCGGCGTCAGTTGATTGCCGCTGTCGCCCGTGGCAAGGCCGGCGTAGCCCCAGTGCCAGGGCACACCGATCTGATCAACCAGTTTGCCGCCCACGAAGAACGGTTCGAACCGCTCCGTCACCAGGGCGCGGGCCCGGAATCCCCCCCGCTTACTGGAGACATGAACCCAGTCGCCGGTCTTGATGCTCTTGCGCCCGGCCAGACTGGTGGACATCTCCACAAACGGGTCCGGCATCAGTTCCACCAGCCAGGGCGTGTTCCGCGTCATTGCACCCGCCTGCCAGTGTTCGCTGACACGATAGGTCGTGCCCACGATCGGGAATTCGCTCGCGTCGCCGATCAACTCCGGCTCCCAGACCTTGATCGCCGGGTTGTACTGCTGCGCCGAGAACGGGTTCTTGATCGGGCTCTCGAGCGGCTCGTAGTGCTCGGGGAACGGCCCATCCGCCAGGCTGGTCGAGAAGAGGCAGGCCAGGCCTTCCGGGCGCATAATGAATGGATGGCGGGCCGCCGGCGGCCAACCGCCGTCCGGTACGTCACCTTCCCAGTTGCCAGCACCGTCCTTCAGGGCCGGGTTCCAGCGGATCACCCAGCGCTTCGGGGCCCATGGCTGACCTTCCAGATCAACCGAGGCGCGGTTGTAGATGATCCGGCGATTGATCGGCCAGCACCACGACCAGTCCAGGTTCAGACCAAAGCAGCGCCCCGGTGGCACCTTGGCCGAGTCCTCCTTGAACCGCTTCGCCATGCGGTTGATGGTCTTGTCCGAGCGCCCGCGGACGGTCGTAACGTGTAGCCCGTCCTGCTCGACTTCGACGCCCGAACCTTCCGCATGCTCAATATAGGAGCCGCAGTACAGCCAGTTGCCCGAGCAGGTGCTGCCGTCGTCGGCCAGCTTGACGAAATTGAAAACCTGCTTGCCCTGATTGGGCCCGGACATGTAGTAGCCGTTGATTTCCGCGGCAACCGTCTGGATATCCGGCTCGCCGTGCTCATCGACGCCGTAATTCCAGGTCAGCTCGGTGATCGCCTCGGGCAGGGCGCCGCCCTGCTCGGCGTAGAGGCGTTTGAGTTCCTGGACGAGCCGCGTGATGATGGCCGCATCGGAAATCGCCGCTCCAGGCGCATTCGCCGCCTTGTAGCGCCATTGGCTCCAGCGTCCACTGTTGATGACACTGCCTTCCTTCTCCATCGAGGCCGCCGCCGGGAGCAGGAAGACCTCGGTGTTGATGGAGGCCGGGTCCACACCGGGCCGTTTCCAGAAGACCGACGTGTCGGTCTCGAAGATGTCGACCGCGACCAACCAGTCCAGGTTGCCCAGGGCCTTGCGCTCCTTGTACGAGTTCGGACCACCGACCGCGGGGTTCTGCCCGAAACAGAACAGCCCCTTGATCGCGCCCGCGTGCATGGCCTCGAACAGTGCGATGTGTGTCCGTGGCGGACCGCTGATCTTGCCCAGGAAGCTGTAGCAGAAGTCGTTTTCCTTGGTCGCGTGATCGCCCCAGAACGCCTTCAGCAGGCTGACCATGTACTTCGGATAGTGCTGCCACCAGTTGGCGCTCTTGGGATCGTTGCTCTTGGGCGTAGATGCGTCCAGGTGCGCCTGGAGCGTCGCCTGCGGCGCCTGCGGCGTCTTGAGATAACCCGGCAGAATATGGAACAGCAGGGCCATATCCGTCGAGCCCTGCACGTTCGACTCGCCGCGCAACGCGTTGATGCCGCCACCCGCCACGCCGACGTTGCCCAGCAGCAACTGCAGAATGACGTACGTGCGGATATTCTGGGTGCCGTGCGTGTGTTGCGTCGTGCCCATCGCGTACATCCACGTCGCCACTCGGTCCGGAGCCCAGGTTGACGTATAGATGTCGCAGACCTTCTTGTATGTATCGATAGGCGAGCCGGTCGTGTTGCAAACCGTTTCCGTATCGTAACGGGCAAAGTGCTTCTTCATGAGCTGGAACACGCAGCGCGGATGCTCCATCGTCATGTCGCGCTTCGGAAGCCCGTTCTCGTCCAGCTCGTAGGCCCACTTCGACTTGTCGTAGCTGGGCGGGTCGGTGTCCGGGTTGTAGCCGGCGAACAGGCCCGCGTCGAAGTCGAACTCCTGGTTGATGATGAACGTCGCGTTCGTGTAGTGCCGCACATACTCGCGGTTTACGCGATCATTCTGCAAGGCGAAGTTGATCATGCCGCCCACGAAGGCGATGTCCGTCCCGGACCGCATCTTGCAGTAATGATCGGAGAAGGCCGTCGTTCGCGTGTAGCGCGGGTCGCAGGAGAGCACCGTCGCGCCGCGCTCCTTGGCCCGCATGATCCACTTGGCCGCGATCGGGTGATTCTCGACGGCGTTGCTGCCGCAGATCATCACCACGTCGGCGTTCGCCAGGTCGATCCAGTGGTTGGTCATCGCCCCCCGACCAAATGATGCCGCCAGACTAGCGACAGTCGAACTGTGTCATATCCGGGCCTGGTGTTCGATCCAAACCAGCCCCATGGCACGCATCGCCTTGGCCAGGAGGTAGCATTCCTCCGTATCCAGTGACGCGCCGCCCAGACAGGCGACCCCGTCCACGCGATTCACAACCTGGCCGCTCGCGTCCGTCCCCACCCAGGTTTCCTCACGCGTCTTCTTGACCCGCTCGGCGATCATCTTGATCGCCTGATCCCAGGAGAGTTCCTCCCACTCCCGCGCACCGGGCTTGCGATGTCGCACGATTTGGTTGCGCCGCTCGTTGTGGTGCAACTGATACAGCGATGCGCCTTTGCTGCACAGGGCCCCTTCGTTGATCGGGTGATCGGGATCACCCTCCATGTTAACGATGGTGCCGTCCCGGACCTCCACTATCCCCCCGCAGCCTACGCCGCAGTAGGGACATATCGTTGTGCTGATCGTGCCACGCTGTGGCTTCGCCTGCGCCGCAAAAGCCTCACTGGGACGGAGGTTCAATCCCAGGAAACCGAGCAGCGCACCGGTACCTGTGGCACCGGTGGCTCCAAGAAAGGTGCGTCGAGTTAGCTCCATTGCGGTTCCTCCACGGACTTGGCGAACCTCCATCCAGGCACGCCGGAGAAGACCTACATCCGCATACAAACAGGCCCACGCCACGCTGGCAAAGGGCCCACGCTCTCCCAACCGAGTACGGCTTGCGCCGCCTCCCGGTGGCTGACTGCAACTCATTGCCGCGCCGCCAATGCGGTGCATTGTCACAGCCACCAGTCCGAGCATCATAGCGAAGTTCGACGCGAGCGAAAACGCCGCGCAAAAAAAACCGTTCAACTCATCGCCGGTTGCACGCAATATTTGCTCGCTTGCTAACGCGTACCGTGCGCTTTGCGCGTCAACCCGCAGCCGCACCGCGCGCGACGCAGCAACAGACCGTATGGCATAACCGTGCCATTCGGTTGCTGCGGAAAGCTGGACTTATCACCAAACACGCCGACCCCACGAGCCTCGCCTTCGGGCACAGGAGAATCGGCTTCACAACTAGTGGCGAAGCTGTGGCATTGGCTATCAGCCAGCGAAAAACGGGCCGCTCGCCCGCGACCCGAAGTGAAACGGGTTCTACGCACCTGACAGGATCAAGCCTGCGCAGCGCTGGCGGCGCCATCTACTGCGACGGGAGCAGCCCCACCATCGCCAACTGCGTCATCACCGGCAACGCGGCCGACCTCGGCGGCGGCATCTGCTGCGACTACTTCAGCAACCCCGCGATCATCAATTGCACACTCACCGACAACACTGCCGGTTGCTTTGGTGGCGGCATCTACTGCTGGTTCAGCAGCCCCACCGTTACCGATTGCACGATCAGCCGGAACGAAGCCGTCGAATGCTGCGGCGACAGCGTTGTTGCCAGCTATAGCTGCATCGAAGGTGGCTGGTCCGGGACCGCCAACATCGCTGACGATCCGCTGCTGACCGATCCGGACGGCGCCGATGACACACCCGGTACGACCGACGATGACATCCACCTGCTCCCCGGATCGCCGTGTGCTGGTGGTGGCTTCACACAGACCTGTCAACCGGGCGATCTGGATTACGACGGCGAGCCGCGCGTCATGGACGGTCGCATCGAGATGGGCGCCGACGAAATCAGCGGCACCGCCGGCTTCCTCTACGGCGACCTGAACTGCGACTGCATTGCCAACGGCTTCGACATCGACCACTTCATCCAGGCCCTCGACGACTGGGCCGGATACCTGGCGGACCACGACGGCGATCCCTATTCCCCCTGCGATCTCTGGTACGCCGACGTCAACGCCGACGGCGCCGTCAACGGTTTTGACATTGACGCGTTCGTGCTGCTGCTGGGCGGCGGCTAGTGTCCTGAGTCCGAATCTCGGTACAAGAGTCTCGTTCGCTGGATGAGCCGCAGGCTTCAGCCTGCGCGGGGCCGCGCGGGCTGAAGCCCGCGGCTCTTCGATCCAGGTTGCTACACGAAACTCGGACTCAGGACACTGGAGCGTTTTCACTTCTGATGTAGCGTCCGGGCCCTGCACCGGACGTTGATATCCACGGCCGATGCAGGGCTCGGCCGCTGCAGACTTGTGGAACTCGCCCTGATCGAGTGCCAACCCCTGGGTGAATGAGCGCGTCGGCCGCTTGCGGACAACACTACGCCACGCACCGCCGGCGACCATGCGTCTCGCGGAGAAGCTGCTCGGTTTCGTCCCAGCCGATGCACTCGTCTGTGATGGAGACGCCGTAACGCAGTTCCGCCGGGTTGTCGCCGAGCTTCTGATTGCCCTCGTGCAGGTTGCTCTCGAGCATCGCGCCGATCAAGGACGCATGGCCCATCTGGCGTTGCTCCAGAATGCTGCGCCAGACGACCGCCTGGTTTCGACAGCACTTCCCCGAGTTGGCGTGGCTGCAATCGACCATCAGGGCCGGCGCCAGGCCACTCTGTTGCAGCGCCTCCGTGGCCTCGGCAGTCATCTCCGGGGCGTAGTTGGGGCCGGCGCGTCCGCCACGCAGAATCAGGTGTCCCCACGCGTTGCCGCGCGTGCGGATGACCGCGGTGCGGCCCTGTTGATCGATACCCAGGAAACTGTGCGGGTGGCGGGCCGCATCGAGCGCGTCGAGCGCGGCCTGAAGCCGACCATCCGTGCCATTCTTGAACCCCACTGGCATCGACAGGCCGCTGGCCATCTGGCGGTGGGTCTGCGACTCGGTCGTGCGGGCGCCGATCGCGGCCCAGCTCACCAGATCAGCGATGTACTGCGGCGTGATCGGGTCGAGCATCTCGGTCCCCGCCGCCAACCCCAGCTCGGTGATGTGCTGGAGAATCCGCCGGGCCGCCCGGATTCCGGCTTCCATGTCAAATGTGTCGTCCAGACGAGGGTCGTTGATCAGTCCCTTCCATCCGGTCGTCGTTCGCGGCTTCTCGAAATACACGCGCATCACGAGGCACAGGTGATCTTCCAGCTCGAGACGCAGCTGGTTGAGACGTTCGGCGTACTCCAGGGCGGCGGCCTCATCGTGGATCGAGCACGGCCCGACGATGACGAGCAGACGCCGATCGTCGCCGCGTAGGATGCGCCGGATCGCCGCCCGGCTCTCGACCACCGTGCGCTGGGAAACGGGCCCCAGCGGGATTTCCTGCTTGGCCTCGTGCGGGCGAAACAGGCGGCGGGTGCTGGCAACGTTGAGGTCGTCAGTGGCCGGTGGCGTCTGCGTCGCAGGACGTCGCGGGTTGGTCAACATGCGCGTGGCCTCGTAGTGTTGGAGATCCCGACCGGTCGGCGACGTGGCATAAAAAGCGACGCCGGCCGAAGCCGGCGTCGATGGTCTCGCGATTCCTTACGGCCGCACCATCACCCGGCTACGCTCCACGCGTAGTACCAGGAATAAAAGCGATAGTGCCTTGTGTACGTGCTCACGTTTCTCATGGCTGTTACATCTTAGTGCTTACGCACTCACAGAATCAACGAAATCTGTTGGCCCGGGCCGCATTTCTCGCCGATCGGGCGTGCCCGTTATCGGCGTTGTGAAGCGAGGCGGCGTCCGGATCAGGGTCAGGACGATAACGCGGCGCCGCGACGCGCTTCGGTCTCAGCCCATGACCGAGGCGCGTGACAGGTGCGCACGAACAACCCCGATCAGCTTCTTGCGGCTGATGGGTTTGGTCTCGTAATCGTCGCAACCGACCTGAAGGCACCTCTCCCGGTCGCTCGCCATCGCGTGGGCGGTTAACGCGATGATGGTGCCGCTGTAGCCTCTCTGCCGCAGAAGGCGCGTCGCCTGGTACCCATCCATCACCGGCATCTGCATATCCATCAGGATAACGTCGTAGGGTTGGCCCGTGTGTCGAGCGGCGAGCGCCGCGTCGACGGCCAGCGCACCGTTCTCGACGACCGTGACCTGCGCACCGGCCCTCTCCAGGATGTGGGAGATGAGCCGCTGGTTATCGGGGCCATCCTCGGCCAGCAGAATGTGTCCGGCTAGCGCCGGCAACGCGGGGTCGCCGGCAACGTCTGCTTCGGGCCCATCCAACGCAGCTTCGGCCGGGCGGTCGACGATTCGCACGCCGCGCAGCGAACCGGTCGCGATCGTCACGCGAAACGTGCTGCCTGCGCCGGGCCGGCTGTGCACGCAAATGTCACCGCCGAGCAGGCTGGCCAGGCGCTTGCTGATCGCCAGGCCCAGCCCGGTACCACCGTACCGCCGGGTCGTGGTCGAGTCTGCCTGCGTGAAGGCCTGGAATAGCCCGGACATCTGCTCCGCTGACAGGCCGATCCCGCTGTCGATCACATCGATTTGCAGCCCGGCCTGCTCCGTACGTGTGTATTCCGGCGTGCTGACCAGACGGGCCACCAGCCGTACGCCCCCCTGCTCGGTGAACTTGACGGCGTTCCCGATCAGGTTGACCAGGATCTGCCGCAACCGTGTGGGATCGGTCTGGATGGTCTCGGGTAGGGGGCCGTCGTATTCGATGTCGAGGCTCAGGTGCTTCTCCCCCGCGCGGACTCCCATGAGCGACTGAACTTCGGCGAGCATCTGCATCGGTGAGCAGGGAAGCCGCTCAACCTCGAGCAGGCCGGCCTCGATCTTGGTGAGATCGAGGATGTCGTTGATCAGTTGCAGCAGGTGATCACCGTTGCGGCGGATGGTGTGGACGGCATCCAACATGTCCGCGTGCGAGATGTCGGCGGCCAGGAGACTCTCCGCGAAGCCCAGAATTGCCGTCATCGGCGTGCGGATCTCATGGCTCATGTTGGCCAGGAACTCGCTCTTGGCCCGATTGGCCGCCTCGGCCGCCTCCTTGGCCGCTTGCAGCTCTGCTTCGGTGCGCTTGCGGTCGGTGATGTCGCGGATGATGCCCACCGCGTGCCATTCGTCGCGCAGTCGAATGGGAGAGATGGACAATTCAACGGGGAATTCGGTGCCGTCCTTCCGCAGTGCGGTCAGTTCCAGAGTCCTGCCCATCGCCGCGCCTTGCCCAGTCTGCTGAAAGTGGCCGAACGCCGTCCGGTAGGCGGCGTGGTAGCGGCTGGGGGCCAACAGGGAATGGAGGTTGCGGCCGAGGGCTTCATCACGGGCGTAGCCGAAGATGTTCTCTGCCGCCGCGTTCCAGAAAGTCATCTCGCCCCGGGCATCCATCATCACGATGGCGTCGAGGGCCGACATGCTAATGCTGCGGAACCGCTCTTCACTCTCATGCAGGGCGGCGGTGGCCCGCTTGCGCTGAATCAGACGCCACATGCCCTGCATGAGCAGCTTCATTTGCCGAACATCAGTTTCGTCGTACTCATCCTCCTTGTTACCGACGCCGGCCACGGCCACAATCCGCTTGTCATCGAATACCGGGATGCTCATGTGCCGGCGGACAGCCACGTGCCCCGGGGGATAGCCTTTCTTGAGGGGGCTGGGAGCGCCGTAGTCGTTGGTGATTATGGGCTTTCTCTGTCGTATCGCCTCGCCCCACAGGCCCGTGTCCGCCACTGGATAGACCGTCGGCTTGTCGCTGATTTCGCACCGCGCCAGCGCCTCCCGGGACCATGCGTGCATCGTGAGCACTGACTCGTCTTCGTTGGTGAAGGCCAGGTACCCGAGCTTGCTGCGCGTGAATTGGACCGCGCTCTCAAGTGCGAAATTCGTGATCTCCTCGAGCGGCGCGTCCGTCATCTGATTCAGCGTCAGTAACGCCTCGAGCCGAGCTTCGTTCAGACGCAGCGTTTCGTCCGCCCGGCGGCGCTCGCTGATATCGATCCCCATCCCGACGAGGTACTGCTTTCCGTCCAGGGTGACGCGCTTGCCAGTGAGGAAGTAGGGAACGACGGTGCCGTCTTTGGCGACCAGGTCCGCTTCGCGCGTTGCTTGCCCCTCGGTAAATACCTGGTGGATGCCCTCTGCGATGGCCTGTTTGTCCGCGCCGGCGAAGAGTTCCAGGGGGTGCAAAGCAGCCAGTTCCGCAGACGAATATCCGGAAACGCGGCCAAAGTTCTGATTCCAGCGCAGAAAGTGCCCCTGCTCGTCGAAGAGATAGAAGACGCCCGGCAGACTGTCGATGGTCGAAGCAACGAAATCCTTCTCCCTGCGCGAGTTCGCTTCCATCTGCCGGAGTTCGACCAGCGTCCTGTCTTTGAAGGACTCGTAAAAATACGCAAGCGTCGCAATCACCAGAACCATGCCTGCCAGACCCGCCAGTTGCAGCAGTCTGAACTCGGCCGGCGTTGCGTCCTGAGGGAAGACGAAGCCACCGAGGTCAAGTAGATAGAACCCGCTCAGCGCCGCGATCGCCAGTATGAGCCATAACAGTGCCGAGCGCCGGCCGGCAGTGCTCATGGCAATGATCGGAACTGCGGCGTACCACGCCAGTGACGGGCTCCCGTGCCCACCCAACCTGCACGTGATGAAGGTGAGCACCCCCAGCAGAGTACCCGCCAGCAGGTTGCCTAATAGAGCAGGCGATCCCATGCGCCGCATGAGATACAGCGCGCAGCCCACGTTGCCGGTAGCAAGCGCCAACGCGACTGAACTACCTGGACTACCCAGCCAGGCCAGAACGCCCGTGTAGAGCAGGCCCAGGAGAATCAGCGCCACGGCGTAGGTGACCGCCAAACGCGCGCGGTGCAGGTGGTCCGTATCGCCGGCGCGAACTGCCGGAGGCAACATGCGATCGGCGGCTCCGCTCACCCTGCTCCCGAGGCGGATCCGGGCCCAACGTGATCGCGTGTCAGGGGTGTGGCCACCTTGCTCGGCACACATAGCGCCTCTCACGACTGGGCCGGGAAACAGAAAGTCGCTACGCGCCCCGTCGCCGTTGTCCGCGCGTCGACTAATCCCGTGGGCTGGGACACTCCACGGGCAGCACTAATAGCGGGATTCGCGGCAGGGCTGCTGCCGGCGTCCGAACCAGAACACACCACGTACCGCCGGCGATGACGCTTCGGCTGCGACGTACGCGGCCGCCCGCCGCGCGGGCGCTCCCACGTACAGGAGACACCCCGCACACGGGTAATCGGCAAAAAGCCCCAGTTGCATCAGCGCCAGCCGGGCCGCGGCGTTTACCTCTTATCGGCCGCTACACGCGCTGGTCGCCTATCCTCGGCGGTTGCCGCGCGCAGCCACGTCCGCCCGTGGAGCAGGTGTCCGGATCAGAGTCTCTCATCGATCGTGGCGTGACGCCCAAGGCGGATGGCGCGCCGACCGCGCAGTTGTCCGACGCGGCCAGCAAACTTGTTGGTGCCCTCGATCTGCACAATCAGATCAGCGCCCGCGCGCTTGTCGAGCTGGATCAGGTCGCCGCGCTGGAGTGTGCGCAGCTCGCTGAGCTTCACTGTCGTTTCGCCCAGAAAGGCCGCCAGGCCGACCTTGGATTTGACCAGGTTGCGCAACAGGCGGCGTTGCTGCATATCGGATGCACCCTTGGGCTTGTAGCCAAACCACGACTGCGTGGTCAGCTTGGCGAGGACCGATTCAATCACGTTGAAGGGGATGCACATGCTCATCGTGCCGGCGCATTGCCCCATCTTGATCTCAAACGTTATGAAAACGACTACCTCAGTGGGCGCCACGATGTGCACCAACTGCGGGTTGCTCTCGGTCTCCACCATCTGAAAACGCACGTCGACCAGATTGTGCCACACCTCGGAAAGGTGCGCGAGAGCCCGCTCGATCAGGCGGGTGATCAGCCGCCATTCGATGGACGTTAGCGGACGCTGTGGGATGTGCATGTCGGTGCTGCTGCCGCCCAACAGACGATCGATGATCGGGTAAACGATCAGCGGACTGATCTCCAGGCACATCTGCCCCTCGAGTGGCGGCGCCTGGACGATCGCAAAACAGGTCGGGTTCGGCAGCGAGTGGATAAACTCGCTGTAGGTGAGCTGCTCCACCCCGACCACCCGGACGTCGATGATCGTCCGCAGGAAGCCGGAGAGGGTCGCCCCAAAATTGCGGGCAAAACCGTCGTGAATCGCCCCCAGGGCACGGATGTGGTCCTTGCTTACCCGCTCAGGCCGCTTGAAGTCGTAGACGCCAACCTTTGGCTGACTTACGGTCGCCGTCACGGCTGTCACCGCCGATTGGGCTCGTGTAGGGCTCTCCTCCGCTGCCGCTGCGTCCCTGGCCACGGAATTTAGCAGGGCATCGATTTCAGCCTGGTCGAGGACTTCGGACATCGTCGGTTGCACCGTCCAGGTCGGCCGGGCGCACACTCTACACAACGGCTGACGCGGTGAGTGGCGCGCAGCGCTCTCTGTCCGGATGATATCGGAGCGCCGTCGTGGGGGCCTTGAATACCCACCTGGAAGGTCGGCTAGACCCTCCCTACGCCAGGCAGCCGCGCCAGCACCCACGGGCGGCGCGCCAAGAAACTCAAGAGCGGTTACGACCCTGCGGTCGCCCCCGTCGCGAGTTCTCCTGTCGCATGTGTCACGTAGGTCGACACCTGTGCAACGACCGACGAGCCAGGTCGCATGACGCGGCAGAGCACCTCGGACGGGTGTAGCACAATATGCTGCGATGGCTGCCGACAAAGCCACGTTATGTTGTGGTGCGATGGCCAAGCCCGCACAAACGGCTATGGTCCCGCGCGCGCTTGTTTCGCCATGGGGCAACCGGCGCGACGGCATCCGTGCGACAGATACGGCGGGGCCAGCCGTGGAGGTCGGCGGCAGAGAGTGGTCGGGCGGCGGCAGCGCCGCGGGACCGGCCAAAGCGGTTGGCTGAGGGCTGGCCGGCGTGGAAGGCGCTCTGATCCCGAAACCTCGCCAGCCGGAAAAACACGCACGTTTGTGCCGGGACCGGCGGCTCCCGGGGTTGACGCGCCGCTGCGCGCGGGGTTATCATCCGAGTTTCCGCTGTCTTCGGCGCACCGGGAACGGGTGTGTGTGCGCGTGCGGGAGCTTGTGGGTACCGACGGGCTTCCACCGGCAACGCGTATCGGTGAGACGTAGCCTACGAGGAGAGAACGTTTGGCATCATCTTTGGTCCGTGAGTTGATGGACTCGGGTATCCACTTCGGGCACCATTGCAGCCGCTGGAACCCGAAGATGGGACCTTACATCGCCGGCACGCGCAACTCGATTCATATCGTCGACATTCGCGAGACTGTTCGCGGGTTGCTGCGGGCAAAGAAGTTCCTCGCCCGCGTGACGGCCAACGGCCAGGACGTGTTGTTTGTCGGCACAAAACGCCAGGCCCGCGAGACCGTAACCAGGCACGCCGACCGGTGCGGCATGCACAGCGTCACTGAGCGCTGGCTGGGTGGAACACTGACGAACGCCCGCACGATCCGGGCCCGATTGCAGCGGCTGGAAGAACTGGAGGCGCTCGTAGACAGCCCGCAGTGGGACACCGACTACTCGAAGAAGATGAAGTCGACGTTGACGCGGGAACTGCGTAAGATTCGCCGCAACCTGGACGGGATTCGCCGTATGAATCGTCTTCCGGGCGCGTTGGTGGTGATCGATGTGCGCAAGGAGACCAACGCCGTCCGCGAAGCGCGGACGCTTGGCATCCCAACCATCGGTCTGATCGACACCGACAGCGATCCCGACTTCGCAAGCATCCCGATTCCCGGCAACGACGACGCGATGCGGGCCATCGAAGTCGTCATGCGCCAGTTGGCCGACGCCGTCGAGGAAGGCCGGCGGGCACGACCGGAGCCGATCGACCAAACCGACGGCCAGGATGCGACGGGGGCGGGAAAGCGGCGTAGGCCGCGGCGGCGCCCGACCTCCACCTGGGAGAACGCGCAAGCATTCGGCACGGTCGATAGCGGCGCGGTCGGAGTTGCATCCGAGACACCTGCGACGGACGTCAGCACAACGACCGAGACGACGGCGTCACCGGCACCGATCGAGTCCCCCTCGGCGGCGATTCCGAACGGGGCTGCCTCGGGCAGTGAGCCACCGCGGGCCCAGGTTTAAGCGCGGCCAACTCGGACAACCAGCAGGGTATCGTCCCGTCGCCCTGATCGGGACGCCGTGGTCTTTTCACAGCGGTTTTGGAGAGTGTCAATGGGTATCAGCGCGGCCATGGTCAAGGCGCTTCGCGATAGAACGGGCCTGCCAATGATGGACTGCAAGAAGGCCCTCACCGAAGCAAGTGGGGACGAAGCGCAGGCGATCGAACTACTGCGCCGAGCCGGCCTGGGACAGGTCAGCAAGCGTTCTGAGCGCACGACAACGGAAGGGCGCGTAGCTTGCTACGCTGATCCGGAAACGGGGCGTACCGGCATCGTGGAACTCCGCTGTGAGACTTCCCCGGTGGCCAATACGGACGACTTCATCAACCTGGCGGCGCTCCTGGCGCGAACCGCGGCCAAGGCCGACGACCCCACGCCCGATTCGCTGCCCCGACTGCCCAACCCGGACAATCCTGCTACTCCGGTCTCGGCCGCGATGGAGACAGCCCTAAACCGCCTGCGCGAGAACATCCAGATCGCCCGCGTCGGCTGCTGTAGTGGACACGTCGGACACTACGTGCACCATAACTCTCAGGTGGCGGTGGTGGTCAAGATGAACGACGCCTGTCCGGACGAGTTGAAGGCCGACATCTGCATGCATATCGCCGCCATGAACCCACCCTACCTGCGGCGTGAAGATGTCGATCCGGCGGACGTCGAGAAGGAGCGCGAGCTCGCGGCGGAGAGCGCCCAGGGCAAGCCCGAGAACATAGTCGAGAAGATCGTGACCGGCAAGCTCAATCGCTGGTACGCGGATATCGTCCTGCTCGAGCAGCCCTTCGTCAAAGACGACAAGAAGTCGGTCGGAGAGACTCTGCTGGCGGCCGCCCCGCACCTGACTGTTGACAAGTTCCTGCGCTTCGAGGTGGGCGGCGCTTAGCATTCCGCCAGTATCCAGCCGCGCCGGCCAGTTCGGGGCCTGCGCGCGCCCGAGCAACCTAGGCGATGGCCAGGCGCCTCTGCCCGCCATCCGGGTGGTGCCTGCGCAAGACCCGCGCAACAAACCTGAATAACCGCGCCACCTCTCAGTGTGCCTCAGCCCTGACGACGATAAGCCTATAACAACAACAACGGCTGGCTCCGGCCGGTCGTCGCGTGCCACGGATGGCACCAATCCTTGACGCGCGAGCGGGCATGGCGCCGGGCAGGAAGCCCGAAGATGGTTCACCGCGCCGGGCAGGGACGCCCAAAACGGAGAATCGGCCCCTCGCCGCCAAGGTCCGCGCGCGGCGCGGCCCAGATTGCGTCGGCTCCCTCCGCGAGGGGCCGAGGCGTCACCCGGGGGACGCGCCCGTGGCGCGCCCCGCACTCCGGCGTTCTGGCGCGGCCTGCTCGAGTCGCTCGACCGCGCTCCAGCGCGGCAAGTGTGGCGCAGGCTTCTTACCTTCGCTGGCAGACATCCGTACAATGTGGTCTGTGCCTCGAATCGGTAAGTCCTCCGACACGCCAGGCTGTTCCCGTGGTTGCAGCGCGGTAGTGCCTGGCCGTGCCCCCTGAGACAGCGGCGGGACGAAACGTTCGGCTTGTTATGGCTACGGTTCGCCCAGAGACGACGATGAGTCCACCTGAAACCGTCTGTGACCAACAGCACCTGGAGACCTGCTGTCGCAAGTGGCGCGCGGCGGGACGCTTGGCCTTCGACACTGAGTTCATCCGCGACGAAACATACGAGGCCGCTCTTTGCCTGATACAGGTCAGCATCGGCGACGGCGAAGTGGTGCTGATCGATCCGACCTGTGATCTCGACGTGGCGCCATTCTGGGACCTCATCGCGGACCCGCAGGTCACCGCGATCGTCCACGCCGGCAAGGAAGACTTCGAACTGTGCCTGCGGACTACCGGCAGACTGCCCCGCAACGTCTTCGACGTCCAGATTGGGGCGGGGTTCGTGGGCTATGGCTATCCCCTGAGCCTGGCCCGCCTCGTGGATCAGGTGCTGCATCGCCGGATCGCCAAAGGCCAGACGATGACCGACTGGCTGCGGCGCCCGTTGACGGAACAGCAGATCCGCTACGCCGTGGAGGATGTCACTCACTTACCAGACGTGTACAGCAAGCTCGTGGCGCAATTGGAGGAGGCCGGCCGCCTGGCTTGGGCCCAGGAGGAATTCCGCCGTTTCGAGGAAGCCGGGTTCTATCGCCCCCGCATCCCGGAACGATTGTTCAAGCTCAGAGGCAGCAAGCGCCTGGATGGCCTCGGACTGGCAGCTCTCGAACGCCTGATCGAATGGCGCGATCACTGGGCCCAGGAACGCAACCGGCCAATCCGGGCGATGATGCGCGACGACGTGCTGGTGGAGATAGCGCGGCGGCGCCCCGCGCACGCGTCCGATTTGCAGGTCTTGCGCGGCTTTCCCCAAGCCCGCAACCGCAAAGTCGTGGACGAATTGCTCGCACTAATCAAGGATGCCAGTGCTACGCCGCGCCGCGAGTGGCCAAAACCCTACCAGCCGCGTGAAGACACGCCGATGATCAAGGCCACGCTCGACATACTGTCCGCAGTCACACGGGCAATCTGTTACGAGGAGGGGCTCGGACACGAGTTGGTGGGCAACTCGCAACGGCTGCGCGAATTCGTGGATTTCCACGTCGGCCGCGAGAGCGAGCGCCCGTCGCTGATGCTCGGCTGGCGCGCGGAGTTCATCGGCCAGCGTCTGGAGAACCTCCTCAGCGGGCGCAGCGAGCTACATCTGTTCGGCTGGCCAGACGACCCGCGGCTCGACGTCGTCACGCACGCTGCCACGCCCACGGATTGAACGCGCGCGCCGACAATTATCCACATCTCGCCGAATCACCTTTCACAGGCCTGCTGAGCTCTGTTGCGCAACCGCCACAAGCGCGCCGGCCAACCACCACGGAGGACGCTTTGGGAAACCCGGCCCTTTCTCCGTACAATCGACAATCAACGACGGGGCGACGCTCCTCGGCCCAACCCGGCTCCCTGCTTGCTGGAGATTCAACCTGATGCCTGCGAAACACGTGCTGCGCGCCCAGGCGCTTCTGCTCGTCACGCTGGGCGTGCTCGCCGGATCCTCGGCGAATGCCGAACCGGTGGTCTTCGCGCGACACCTGTCGCTGTCCCCCGCTGGCCAAACGCTGGCCTTCAGTTGGGCGGGCGATATCTGGACGGTGTCGATCGCAGGGGGGGCGGCTCGGCGACTGACGGTTCACCCGGGCCACGACAGTCGCCCGGTATGGTTGCGTGATGGGCGGCGGCTGGCGTTCACCTCCAACCATGACGGCGGCAACAAGCTCTACACCATCAGTTGGAATGGCCAGGACCAGAAACGCATCCTCGCTTCCGAAGTTGGTGCCCTGCGGTGGGATCTGACCGGCGGCAAGCTGTTCTACCTCAAAGGAGGCGTGCCGAACTCGTGCACGGCCGAAGGCAGCGACGCCAAGGCGCACGCCTACCAGGCCAAGCTGGTCATCGACCTGCCCGCCGAGGCAGCGCAGAAGTTCGACGACGCGGCGCGGGCTCTCGGCCGCGGGTTCTACCATCCAACCATGAAGGGGCTCGACTGGCCCGCGCTGACCGCCCAGTACCGCGCGCTGGCCCTCGAGACTCGCACCGTGAATGAGTTCAACGAAGTTTTCAACATGCTCCTGGGCGAGTTGAACGCCTCGCACCTGGGAATACACGGAGGTGCCCCGCGCGACTCGCGTACGTCCGAGGACGTCGGCTATCTCGGGTGCGAGTTCGACGCCGACCACCCCGGGCCGGGGTTGAAGGTCACCGCCGTGACGCCGCAGTCTCCGGCCGATCGCAAAGAGAGCAAGCTGGTGCCCGGCGATACCATCGTCACGGTCAATCGTCAGCCGGTCGGACCGGACAGTCCGCTGGACCAGGCCCTGATCGACACGGTAGGTGAGCAGATCGTAATCGCGTACATCCCGGCCCCGCAGCGTGCGCCTCCCAGCAGCCTGCCCGCGGAGCCGGCCGAAGACGCCGCTGACCCGACGTCGGACGGGGCCGCGCAGCAGACCCGGGAGTTGGTCATCCGTCCGACCTCCAGCGGCGCGTTCAGCAACCTGGTGTATGACGAGTGGGTGGCGGACAACCGTCGATACACGGAGCAGAAAACGGCCGGACGGGTTGGCTATTGCCACGTTCGCTCGATGGGCACACCGAGCTTCGACGTCTTCGAGCGCGACCTTTACGCCGCCGCCCACGGCAAGGATGGTCTGATCATCGACGTGCGGAATAATGGCGGGGGCTGGACGGCGGACTGGATGCTCGCCGTGCTGAGCGTGCGTCGGCACGCCTGCACGATCCCGCGCGGCGGCACACGGGGCTACCCGCAGGATCGGCTGATCTTCTATTCCTGGACGAAGCCGGCGACGATGATGTGCAACCAATACAGCTATTCGAACGCCGAGATCATCTCGCACGCGTTCAAGAACCTGGGCCGCGGTCCGCTGGTCGGCATGACCACGTTCGGCGCGGTGATCAGCACTGGCGCCTACCGATTGATCGACGGGGCCTACGTGCGGATGCCGTTCCGCGGCTGGTACACCTTGCCGGACGGCGTGGACATGGAGAACCACGGCGCGGTTCCGGATATCCTGGTGCCGCTGACGCCGCAGGACGAAGTGGCGGGGAGACGGCCGCAACTGGACGCGGCGATAGAAGCCACGCTGGAGCAGCTCCCACCCGCCGACGAGTAGCCCTGGAGCAGCGAGTTCGCAATGCCCAATCGCCGCGCTACGAGTGTTGTCCGCCGCGGTTCCCGGTACGTGGCGGTGCTCTTCCTGGGGGCTGCGGCCGGCTGGCTCATGATGGCAGCCGGCTGGCTACCGCGACCGTCGGCCAAGAGCGCGTCTTTCCCTGACCCGCTGGCGACGCCCGCCGAGCGCTACGCCTGGAGCGCGCAACCCACCCCCGTCTTCCCGATTCCCCCCTACGCGCGCTTTCTGGAAGATGTCGTGATTGTTCTCGATCCGGGGCACGGCGGGCGGGGTAATCGACCCAACTGGAAACGTGGACCAACCGGGCTGCGCGAGGCAGAGGTGAACCTGCGCGTCGCGCAATTCCTGCGCGATTTTCTGGCCGCGGCGGGTGCTGACGTCGTCATGACGCGCGATCGCGACGTGTACCTGGATGCCGACGAAAACGCCGATGTGCGCAAACGGATCAACCTGGCAAACGAGCTGGGGGCGGATTTGTTCCTGTCGATCCACCACAACGCGTCTGACTCCGCGGAGGCCAACTACACCACGCTGTTCTACCATCGCTCGGCCGACCACAGCCCCGCCAGCCTCTGTGCGGCGCGCCACCTGCTCACCGGCCTGGACGATGCGCTGCGGCTGGAAAGGCATTTGGACTGCCCCTTGCTGAACGACACACTAGTCGCCCGCCGCAGTGGGTTTGCCGTCTTGCGGCTGGCGCAGGTGCCGGCCGTGCTGGCGGAATCATCTTTCCACTCCAACCCGGCCGAGGAACAGCGACTGCGTGACCCCGTCTATAATCGCCGCGAGGCGTACGGGCACTTCCTCGGGCTGGCCCGCTGGGCACAAGCGGGGCTGCCGAGTGTTACGCTGGTGTCGCCGGACGATGGTCATGTCGGGCGCGGGGGCCAGGTAATCGTCGCCCTGGACGACGGGGTGAGCCGGCGGCGCAGTTGGGGGCACGAGACGGTCAAGATCCTCCGCGACTCGCTCACGTTGTATTGTGCCGGCGAGGCTGTCCCGTTTCACGTCGAACTGGACCAGGGGCAGGTGACGGTCACGCTGCCGCGCCGCCTCGAGCCGGGCGCGCACTACTTGTACGTCGATTTTGAGACCATTTTCGGCCAACACGTGCTGCACCCATGGATCGCGATCACGGTCGGCGCGGGGCCCTGAGGCGGTCTTCTGGACCGGGATCTTCCGCCCACTCGACCGCTTGTGGTCGCCCCGCGGATCGGTGGTCCCGGATGGTGGGCCGCTGGATGCGGCGCAAGGCAACGGCCCATCCTCAGCGAGAGGACGGGCCGTGGATAGACGAAGCAGCAAGCCGAGCTTTGGCTGATACCCTACTCGTGGACCCCGATGTGAGCGGTAGCTCTACCGCCAGTTGTAGTAGTTACCAAACGGACGGGCCGAGACCCGTTCGTTGGCTGCCACGAGCCAGCAATTGGCCTTGCCGCGCGTGACGGCCTTGATACCGGCCCCGTATTTCTGCTTGAGCCAGCGCGCGGTAGCCGTGGGCGTGGCATTCTGCCACTGGTTGCCGAAGTGCCGGTAGAAATCCGCGCTCTTGAACTTGTAAACCCGCATGCCGCTGTTGACGTACTTGATCCAGCGGTTTGCGACGGTGGGCGAGAACGCCGTGACCTTGCCGGCTCCCGTGAACTGCGAATTGATGTTCCGGTAGGAACCGATCCGCCACTGGATCTCGCACTGAGCGTTCTTGTACTGCGTGGGCATGTACGACCATCCGGTCTTTTGCGTGCTGGTCGACGTCGGGGTGCGACGATAGTTGGTCACACGCCTGCCGGTCTTGTAGCTGGTTCTGGATGTTGGCATATGTTTCTCCCTTAGCTCGCCGTTCGCCAAACTTGGTCCGAGGGTATGCATTCGATACCTGCTGTATCGGAGCTTCCGTCGAGTGGATTGAATAATCACGCTAAAGTTTCCGACAGAACTGACCAACATCGACACGCCGCATCGCGGCTCGCTGACCGGCAGAATTGCCACAGCACACTCGGACGCCACGCTGCCAACAGGGCCACGAACCGCCATGCGGCCGCGCGCACCTTCGCTCCGCGCGCGTGCTGACTCACTGTGGACCCGCCCCGAAATGCAACCGAGACCGCGCGCATTGGCGACATTTCGTCAGCGCGCCCCGACCACGAGCCGCATTCGCGTCGCAGCCTGCCCGGCTGTTCGGCAGCCACTCGACCGGGCCCCTCCCCCAAACCGCAGCGCCGAGCGCGGGCGCAGCCTGGCAGCGGTATATTTTCGCGGCAGTTTTCTAGTGGCGAAGACGCCAACCGGCACGGAGAATACTCGTGAGCGACTGATATGAGCTCGGAGGATCAGGTCATGAATGGGCGTCCCGTTGGTCATGCAGACGTGTTCTGGTCGGGCCGCTACCGGCGCACGGGCCGGGCGGCGTTCGTGTTGGCGGTGCTGTGCGCCAGCGCTGTTCCGCTCGTGGGGCAGAGCCCCGCCGCCAGCACCCAGGCAGTCGTGGTGCCGATCAAAGGCGTCATCTCCGACATCCTCCACGACAGCGTGCAGCGGCGGGTGACTGAGGCCCAGGCCGCGGGGGCCAAGACGATCATCTTCGAGATGGACACACCGGGCGGGATGGTCACCAGCGCGTTGGACGTTTGCACACTGATCAAGGAGCTGCCGGACGACGTGCACACCGTCGCCTGGGTGCACCCGCAGGCCTATAGCGCCGGAGCCATGATCTCGGTGGCCTGCAAAGAAATCGTCATGAGCACGCGTTCCTCCATCGGCGACTGCGCCCCGATCATGGTCAGCCCCGTGGGCGGCCTGCAGGAACTCGGCGAGGCCGAGCGGGCCAAGGCGGAAAGCCCGGTGCTCGAGGAGTTCGCAGACTCGGCCGCGCGCAACGGCTACCCGGCCCTGCTCTGCCGCGCCATGGTCACCGTGGGCGAGGAGGTCTGGTGGCTCGAGCACGCCGAAACCAAGGAGCGCAAGTTCGCCAACGCGGCCCAGAAGAAATCCCTGATCGACGACCTCGAACCGGCGCAGCGCGAGTGGCAACTCGTCACCGAGTACATCGACGCGAATGGCGGCCAGCCGCGCCCCGTCGAGCAACCAATCGACCATGCGAGTTCTCTGCTCACGCTCTCGCAAAGCCAGGCCGTCGCGTTCGGGTTCGCGCGCGCAATCGCCGGTGATCTCGCCGCCCTGGGCGAGCATCTTGGTCTCTCGGCGGTGCCAACGTACCACGAAATCAGCGGGTGGGAGAAGTTCGCCATGTGGCTGAACAGCCCGCTCGTGCGCGGCATTCTGTTCGTAATCATGCTGATTGGCGGGTACATCGAATTTCAATCGCCCGGACTGATCCTGCCCGGAGCCGTGGCCGTGGTCGCTCTGGGGATCTTCCTCGGAGCGCCCTATGTGGCCGGTCTGGCGAACATCTGGACAATCATCCTGCTCGTGGTCGGACTGATTCTGCTGGCCTTGGAGATCTTCGTCATCCCGGGCTTCGGTGTGGCGGGAATCTGCGGGGTGCTCCTGATTCTCGTGGCGTTCGTGGGGACGTTCGTGCCCGCCGAGCCGGGCAGTCCGGCGTTCTCCTGGCCGAATCTCCAGGGCACCTGGGAAGCCATCAAGACCGGGATCATCGTGCTCAGCAGCAGCATGATCATCGCGGTGATCGGCATCCTGCTATTGGCCCGCTACCTGCCCGAGCTGCCGGGCGGGCGCCGCCTCGTGCTGGCCAACCCCGACGCCGCCGCCATGGCGCTCGTCGATCCCCATCCAGACGTGGCTTTGGTGGGTGACATCGGCGTGGTGGTGGGAGACCTCCGACCGGGTGGACAGGTTCGTTTCGGCACGGAGATAGTGGACGTACACAGCCAGGGCGAGTACGTTGACGCGGGGCGACGCGTGCAGGTGCTCGAGCACGAAGGTCCCAGGGTTATCGTGCGCCCACTGCCCGACGGAACAGACAAGACCTAGGGCCTGCACCTCTCCCCGCGCAAGGAGCAACTGCCATGCTGGCTGCCGCCAACTACGTCGTTATCGGAATCAGCATCATCGCCGGGATCTTCGGCCTGGTCGCCGTGATCGTGATCGCGAACTTCGGTGCCCTGTGGGTTCAAGCCACGGCTGCCAAGACGAAGATTACGTTCTTTGAGCTGATCGGGATGTCGCTGCGCCGCGTGAACGGCGGAGCGATCGTCAGGACCAAGATCCAGGCGTGGAAGGCCGGTCTAACGGACATCACGACCGAGGATCTCGAATCGCACTACCTCGCCCGCGGCCGCGTTCCCAACGTGGTCGTAGCCCTGATTTCCGCACAGCGGGCCAATATTCCGCTGGACTTTCGCACCGCGTGTGCCATCGATCTGGCCGGCCGCGACATCGTCGACGCGGTCAACACCAGCGTGAATCCCAAGGTCATCGACGTCCCCAATCCCGCGCACGGCCGGCCGACGATCGACGCGGTCGCCAAGGACGGCATCCAGCTCAAGGCCCGGGCCCGAGTCACCGTCCGCACGAACATCAGCCGTTTGGTCGGCGGCGCCACCGAAGAGACCGTTGTGGCCCGCGTGGGGGAAGGCATCGTGTCCGCCATCGGCTCGGCCGACACGCACAAGGCGGTCCTGGAGAACCCCGACAAGATTTCCAAGGCCGTGCTCGCAAAGGGGCTCGATGCCGGGACGGCGTACGAGATCCTGTCGATCGACATTGCCGACATCGACGTTGGTATCAACATTGGCGCCCAACTCCAGGCCGACCAGGCCGAGGCCGACAAGAAACGTTTTCAGGCCGAGGCCGAGAAACGCCGCGCGATGGCCTACGCGCTCGAGCAGGAGATGGTGGCACAGGTGCAGGAGAATCGCGCCAAGGTCGTGCTGGCCGAGGCCGAGATTCCGAAGGCGATGGCCGAAGCATTTCGCAGCGGCAACCTGGGTGTCATGGATTACTACCGGATCCGGAATATCCAGTCCGATACAGGGATGCGCGAGCGGATCGCCGGCAGCGACAGCGGATCGGCTGAGAGGAAGGACTAGTCACTGTCCGGCAGGAGGCAGCGCACGTGCCGATTATCTTGGCCCAGAACGGATGGTTGACCAGTTGGGAGACGATGGCCCCGATCGTCTTCGTGGTCATCTACGTCCTGGCCCACCTGGGCAAGGCGCTGAAGAAAGGGCAAGACAAGTCCGAGCCGCCAACGCGATCCACGACCCAACGCGGGCCTGTGCCGCCGCCTCGCAGGACGGAGCCGCCGCGCCCGCCACGCGTGCAAGAGGTCCCGCCGGCGACCGCGACGCCTCTGCCGAAGACGCCACCGCCCGAGCCCGTGCGGCCGC
>JAHJAR010000017.1 GCA_018814045.1 Planctomycetota bacterium
GTTCTAAAACGAGTCGGCGGAAAGGTCCTCTTCACGGTGTTCAGCGAGGCCGGCAAGGGGCTCAATGCTAGCGGTGACGAGATCGACGCGAGATGTTTGTCGTGAAGAGTCTCCTGTTATGCTGGCGACCGCAAGAGTGCTTGCATTTCGGACGAATTCGCAGCAATTGCTAGGACATACCGTACCCAAGATGCCGAAAACTCTATCGGATCGGCCCCCGCAACGCCGAGTGACTGGTCGTCAACCGGCGTAAGACGAATGCTACTCAACTTGCCCTCATGCACGATGTCACATCGGGCCTGATACAGAATCCCAGTCGTAGTCACAAGCCGAGGTTGGGACAAGTACGAAACCCACTCCAACTTGCCCTTCTTGGACTTCTTGAACTCGCCTTTGAAGGCGTCACCAACATCCTGGAACTTCTGCCTGAAGCTCTCGTAGGCTTGGTGGTGCTCATTTTGCCAGCGGTCGTACTCTGATTTCCACCGTTCTATCTCCTGCCCAAAGGACTCCCGGTCGTCCGGAGGCTCAAACTCAGGAGGAGGACCGACTTCGGGCAGCGGAGGCATGTCTACCGCATGCTTCATGCGAACTTTGTGCGTCTTGGTTTCGTCGTTGAGAAACTGCTTGAAGCGCTTTGAGGATGACTTGATGAACTTCGCGGACTTCTGATCCCCATATCGGAGGAACGCTGCCGCTTCAACCGAAATGAGGGCGAGACAGAAAGCAGAATCGAACCGCTGACCATCAAGCAGCGCCAATGCATCTTGTACGAGCGATTTGGCAGACATTGGGCATTATTCTAACCGGTTTCCGCGCAGGGACGAGCGCTGGGTCCCCCGCCCTTTCCAAGGACGGGGCACCCGCGCGCCCCTGACGACTTGCCTGGTCGCTCGTCGCGCGTCGCGAGGCACTAATTCCAACAACTACGCACAACCGCCCGCAATCCCCAACACACCTGGCTCAATCCCTTGATCCCCCAATCCCTCAATCCCTACGATCCCCCATGACCCGACAGCGTGTGCAAACGTCAATCACGTGCTCTCTGCTCACGGTCCGCGCCTCAACGCTGCCGCCCCGCACGACCGCAGCATCGGAGCCCCAAGATGCGCAATTAAGGGTACGCGCAGACGGCCACCTTGCGCACCTTCGCCTGCCATCCGCACAAGCTGGCTCTTATCGGAACCTCGGACCGCCAACAAGCCGGCAGCCGCAGCCAAGCCCGGTAGGTCGAATCATCGACCCGACACGCTTGTCTGCCGACGCGCTAGGACGCGCGCCCCTCGCGCTTGATCTGTCGATAGAGCTTGAACAGCTCTTTAAACGCCCGCAGGATCACGCGCAGGTTGGCGCCGCTCTGTTCGCCGGCGGTGCGCGGGTAGTGGTGCACGCCGACCTGCGTCATCGAGTAGCCCAGGTTGCGGGCCTTGGCGAGGACCTCGGTATCGATCAACGCACCCGTGCTCCTGAGCGTGATCCGCTCGAAGAGTGTACGTGGGAAGATCTTGAAGGCGCAGTCAATGTCGCGTAGCCACAGCCCGAACAGCAGGTTCACCAGCGTGGTCCAAGCCCAGGCGTTCAGCTTGCGAACCAACGGGTCCTGCCGGTCAAGCCGGTAGCACGTCACGATATCGTGCTCCTCCAAGAGCGGCAGCAGCTTGGCAATCTCCTCAAAGTCGAATTGTCCGTCACCATCGGTGTAGAACACCCAGTCCTTGGTCGCCTCGCGAAAGCCGCGCTGCAAGGCCCCGCCATAACCGAGGTTGGGATTGTTGTGCAGTGCCCGCACTTCGGGCTGCTCGGCCGCCAGCCGATCGGCGATTTCGCCGGTGCGGTCGCGGCTGCCGTCGTTGACGATCAACACCTCCAGGTCATCGGCCACCTGACGCCCTGCTTCAAGCGCGGCGCGGGTCACGCGTTCGACGTTCGCCTCTTCGTTGTAGCAGGGGAAGAAGATCGTCAGGGACAGGGGCTTGAGCGAGGGCCGTTGCAAGCTGGAGCGCTCCATCAGGGTATCGGGGTGTCGCCGCCCACCTACCGATCACCGGCGGGCCGTCTCAGTCTCAGTCACGTGAACGTCGAGCGGGAAGCAGGTCGGCGACCTGACCGGGCTATCAGTTACGTAGACCTGTAGCTCCCGGCGACCGGGATTGACTCTAATCGCCGACAGGTCCAGTTGCAACGTCGCCTCCGCACCGGCCGCCAACCGCAGGCCGTACGCCGTGGCGAAGGGGCGCTCGCCATCGGACAGACGATAGGCGATCGGGTTGCCGTCCAGACGCACCAACGGCCGTATGTCAACCGTGCGGTTGTCGTCGTTGCGCAGGCGAACCGTGCCGGGCTGGTCGAGGGCCGAGAGGTACGTCACGCCGTCCGCGCTGACGCGGCGCGCCAGGGTCAGCCGATGTTGTATGCCAAAGTCCGCCCGCACCACCGGATGCCACGGCGTGGGCCCGGTCCCGACGACGGCTTTCAGCGAACCCTTGTCCGGCAAGTCGAACATCACGCGACATTCCCACATCTCCCCCAGGTTGACCAACCGCTCGATCGTTCCCCCCAGGCACCACGGACGGTCGTCGCCGGCACGTTTCAGCAGCACGCGCAGTGTGAGCCCATTCAGCCGGTGCGGCAGGTTGTTTAGAGCTGTGAATGACAGTTGGGCCTGGCTACCGTCATTGGGGCCGTGCCAGGTCACTCCCAGCCGACCAACCGCGGTTGAGTGCGCTACGCCGCCTGAGGTCGGATCGCCTTGGGGCAACCAGGCGTGCTCGCCGTCGAGGTCCACGATCCGGTAGTGGCTGACACCCTGAGCGGCCTCGCGCGCGGCGGAACTCGCCTGGTGCGTCCGCAAAAGAAGCAGCGGGTGAGCGTCATCGACCAGGGCGCGGTACTCGCACCCATCCCAGTCGCGGTGCCCCCCGGCGAACCACAGGCCCAGCCGGGCCGAGTGTACAACGTCCGCCAGGGTGCCCTGCCGTTGCCAGTAGCGCAGCAGGTTGGGCGATTCATCGTGCGAGACGACGAAGCTCAGCAACGTGTGCTCGTGCGGCGCGAGTGCCCGCTCCACCCAACGTATCTGCGCGGCATCCTGATCGATCGGGCGGCGCGGATGATCAAAGAGCACCACGCCGAGGTACGGACCAACCCGCACGAGATCAATCGGGCTGGGGGCAATGTACCGGCTGTATAACTCCATGTCGTCGTGGTCGCCGCACGCCATCAGCGCCGGCGCGTCAAACCGGGCGAAGAAGTCGGTCAGTTGGGCCCAGCCGGCGTTTCGGTCGCTGTGCGTGACGTCGAGGTAGTCGCCCGTTGCAACGACCAATGTGGGTGAGACCAGGTTCACCTCGTCGATCAGGCGCTGATCGAACACCGGTGCCCCGGCATCCCCAATGTTCATGTTGGACAGATGCACGAGTCGAATACGGCTGCCGATCCGCCCCACCGCCACGCCGTGACGGGCCGTGAGCTGCACGGTCCCACAGCGGATTTCCAGATCGTAGGTCTGGGCCGGTACTCCGGCCGGGACACGCAGCTCCTGTGGTTGCCCGGCGACCAGAATTCGGCCCGCGTCGGCGTCTGGTTCGAGCAGATGCTCGTGAGGCGGGTAACGACGCGAAACCAGGACGAATCGCGGTTCCGCCGACAGCGTGGGAATCTGAGCGACGATGCGGAAGCTCTGCTCCGGCTCAACGAAGACGGGCCGCCCCTGGGTCGGGGCCAACAGAACCGCGGTGGGAGCCCACCGGTTGAAGGCGGGGTTGTCCGCGGCCGCCGAGGGCGTGTTGCCGGCAGCGGTTTGAACAAGTGCTACACCGCTCAGAACGAGCGGACGTATGCAACGCGAAAACCATCCTGGCATGTGGGGCCACCTTGCTCCGCAAAGCGTCTGGTTCTATCTTGTCATCGTGACGAAAGACGAACAGGACGCAGCGATTCCCACGTTGTGCGCGTGGTTGCGCACCGAACGCCGTCTGGGCGTGCCGCACTGGGCCGTGCCTCCGCGATCCGTCCAGGTTTCTCTTTCGGGCGCGGAGTCCCGTGTGCCCAAGCCGCCAGAACGCCCCGGTGTAGGGGCGACCACGGCCGGCATGCCTTTCCTGGCTGATGATCCGGACCTGCCTCGGCCGTGTGACCGCGAACTCGCGCATGATGACGCCGCCGTTGAGCTGGCCCGTCTGGATGAGAACTTCGTCCGGGGCTGCAAGAAGTGCGCACTGCACGCCCAGCGGAACAAGACGGTCTTCGGGATCGGCCACCCGCGTCCCACGATCGTTTTTGTCGGCGAAGGCCCGGGCGCGGACGAGGATGCCCAGGGGATTCCGTTCGTGGGGCGGGCCGGCCAACTGCTGACCCGTATGATCGCCGCCATGACGCTAACTCGTGAGCAGGTCTATATTTGCAACATCGTGAAGTGCCGCCCGCCGGGCAATCGCACCCCGACGGAGGACGAATCAAGCACCTGCTCACCCTACTTGTACCGGCAACTCGCGATCCTGCGGCCGCGGGTGATCGTTGCCCTGGGGCGGCCAGCAACACAGACGCTGCTCGCGACCAAGGCCCCAATCGGACGCTTGCGCGGGCAGTTTCACGATTTTCCGCCCCCGGCGCTGGCGCACTACGGGTTGCCGGCGGCCGCGTTGATGCCGACGTTCCACCCGGCGTACCTGCTGCGGAGCCCGGGAGAAAAGGCCAAAGCCTGGGAAGATCTCCAACAGGTCATGCGCTATCTTGATATTCCGATCCCCTCCAGGTAGTCACTGGGGGGCCCATGCCCGCAAACTGGGGCTCCGCGCGAAGCGGAGATGGGTTAGAATTCCCAAGGTTCAGGTATCTGCCCGGTTGGCAACGCCCCCCCCGGGGTGCAAAAGGACCCTCATAGGCTCGCGCAATTCGCCTGAGCACTAACACGTAGCCCGCTGACCAGGGACCGATCGAAAAAACGACGGGGTATATCGCCTTGGAGTTCGGCACGCAACCTGAGAAGCCACTCATCTGCCTGCTTGGTCAGTCCGCCCTCGACCGCCGGGCGTACCGCCTGCTCCTGCGAATGGAGCTACGCCATGAGGTCGCGGTCGAAGCCGACTTCGCGCCAACATCCGTGTGGGCGGCGATGCGCACCCGGCCGGCCCTTGTCCTCGTCGATGCCGACGTGGCCTCGGCTGAGATTGTCGAAGCGGTTCAAATGATCGCGCGTCTGCGGCCCGAAACCGCCATTCTCGTGCTCAGCGCCGCGGTCGAACCGCGGCAGGTCCAGGCCTGGGGAACCTGCCCGATCTCCGGCTACGTGGTAAAGGACGGCGGGTTGGAGGACTTGCGCGCCGCGCTGAAGGCCGTGCTCGCCGGCGGCCGGTTCTTCAGTGACGGCGTGCGCGCGGCGCTCCGTAGCGGGCAGGCCGGCCGCGACGGCAAGCCCAAGCTCTCCCGGCGCGAGACCGAACTGCTTCCCCTACTGGCTGTGGGTCTGACACTGCGCGAAGCCGCGTCAAAAATGACCATCAGCTACAAGACCGCCGACTCCTACCGCACCAGCCTGCTGCGCAAGCTGGGTCTGCGCGACCGCATCCAACTCGTCCGCTACGCCATTCGCCAGAGAATCGTGGAACCGTAGCTCGCGTTGCCGTCAGACACGATTAAAGCAGTCTTGGAAGAAGTCCGTTGCGCGGGGAGAGCGAGCCACGGTTCGGCAGCAGGTGTGCCCGCACGAGGGGCGCAGGTTGCGCATTGCGACGACTCTAACCAACCGGTCTGTCGTCGCCGTTTCGCGTTTCCTGTGCCGGCACGCCCAGCAACTGCGCGAGGCTTGCCAACTCGAACGGCTTCTCGAGCCGGACGGCAGGCGTCTTGGTCGAGCTTGCGTCGGATACGCCGGTGACAGTGCGCACGACCGTAACGCGGCCGTCCTGTTGGCGCGCGAGCGTTTCGAGCCCTTCGGCCGCCTCTTCCGACATCTCGTCTGAGATGATCAGCGCTCGCACGCCATACTCGCCCAGCAGGCGAATCGCGGCTCGGGCCGAGTCGGTGGTGGCGACGTCGAACCACCTTTGCAGGTAGGTTCTCATAGACCAGCGCATCAGTGGATCGAGTTCGACGATCAAAACGCGCGGACGCTTTGCCGGCGGATCCGACGCCCGCTCGTGCCTCTGTCGCGTGTTTCGTCCGTTTCTCAGGCTCGCCACAACGCTACTCCCGCCGCTGGCCTATTGCACACCGCGTGCCAGCCGGACGGCCCGTTTTTCTGCCGAGTTGGGGGGGCATCTCGGCGAGAGCGACCGGCCAAGGTGCGCTGATTGCCCCAGCAGCGGAGAACCGTGTACGTTGCCCTTGTCCGGCGACGCTGGCGGCCCGGCGCATGGGCCAAAACCCGCCTGATTGCGGCATAATCCACAGACTCCACTCCTCGCAGTGTGCGTTGCGCGTGTATTCAATTGCGGCCCCTGCCAGGCGGCGGCTACCCAACGACGGCCGCGCCTGGTTTTCGGACGTCCGGGGGGCTGACCTGTCAAACACCGGGGGACCGTGCGCTTTGCGGCGGTGCGCGGTTTCGCACAGGTTATGGAGCCGCTACAATGGTTGTTTCCGCGCTGCGGCGCGTTGGCACTGTGCGAGCAATGTCGGACAGGAACCCGTTTCAGCTAATCAACGTAATTTCAGCCGCTTGGGAGGAACGCAATGGATCTGAAGGCCGAGGCCCTGGAATACCACTCAAAGCCAACCCCCGGGAAAATCGAAGTCAATCCCACCAAGCCCTGCGTCACTCAGCGTGATCTCTCGCTGGCCTACACGCCCGGCGTGGCCGTGCCTTGCCTCGAAATCGAGGCAGATCCGAACAAGGCCTACGAATATACGTCGCGCGGGAACCTCGTGGCGGTTGTCTCGAACGGGACCGCCGTGCTCGGATTGGGCGACATAGGCGCGCTGGCCGGGAAGCCGGTCATGGAAGGCAAGGGTGTGCTCTTCAAGCGTTTCGCCAACATCGACGTGTTCGACATCGAGCTCGACACGAAAGACCCGGACGAGATCATCAACATCGTCCAGAAGCTGGAACCGACATTCGGCGGCATCAACCTGGAGGACATCAAGGCCCCCGAGTGCTTCTACATCGAGCAGAAGTTGCAGGAGACGATGGACATTCCGGTCTTCCACGATGACCAGCACGGAACCGCCATCATCTCCGGCGCCGCACTGATCAACGGCTGCATCCTCCAGGGCAAGAACGTAGAGGACATCCGCCTCGTGATCAGCGGTGCCGGGGCGGCCGGCATCGCCTGCTCGAAGTTCTACAATTCCCTTGGTGTCAAGAAAGAGAACATCATGCTGGTCGACTCCAAGGGCGTGGTTTACAGGGGACGTGATGAAAGCGCGGGCTCCTTCAAACAGGACTTCGCGGTTGACACCGCGGCCCGCACGCTGGCCGAGGCGTTGAAGGGGGCCGATTGCTTCTGCGGCTTGTCGCGCGGCGGCTTGGTCACCAAGGAAATGGTCCAGGGCATGGCTGAGAAGCCGTTGATCTTCGCGATGGCCAACCCTACGCCGGAGATCATGCCCGATCTGGCCAAAGAGGCTCGTCCGGATGCAATCGTCGCCACCGGCCGCAGCGACTTCCCCAACCAGGTCAACAACGTACTGGGCTTCCCGTTCATTTTCCGCGGTGCCTTGGATGTGCATGCCCGCGCGATCAACGAAGAAATGAAACGGGCCGCTTGCCACGCCTTGGCCGAACTGGCTCGCCAGGATGTGCCCGACAGCGTGCTGCGCGCCTATGGGCTGGAGCGCCTCCGCTTCGGGCCGGACTACATCATTCCCAAACCGTTCGACCCGCGTGTGCTGATCTGGGAGGCCTCGGCGGTGGCCGAAGCCGCGGTCAAAACCGGCGTGGCGCGCCGCCCCATGAAAGACTTCGGCGCCTATCGTGACCGGCTCGAAGCGTCTCTGTCGCGCTCGGCAACCTTCATGCGTTCCATCCGTAACCGCGCCCGAGGCAGCAGCAAGCGGATCGTATTCTCCGATGGCGAGCACCCCACGATCATTCGCGCCGTACCAATCCTGCTGGAAGAGCAGATTGCCAAGCTGGTGCTGCTGGGCGTGGTCGAGAAGATCCAGCGGCGGGCGGCCGAACTGGGCGTGGACCTGGGCGACACCGAGATCATCGACCCCGGCACCCACCCCGACCGCAAGAAGCTCGCACGCGAGTTTTACGACAAGAACAAACGCAAAGGCGCTAACTGGGGCGACGCCCGCTATTGCACGCGCGTGCCCGACCGCTTCGCCGCCCTGATGCTGGAGACCGGAAAGGTGGATGGGATGGTCTGCGGCATCGGCCGCGGGCATCCGCACGTCATGCAGGCTCTGCTCCAGACCATCCCGCTGCGCGAGGGCGTGAAGTGGGTCTCCGGCGTGTTCATCATGCTGACGCGCTCCGATGTGCTCTTCTTTGCCGATTGCACGGTGAAGATCAACCCGACTGCCGAGCAGTTGGCGGAAACCGCGCTGCAAACCGCGGCCGTGGCCCGGCACTTCGACGTCACGCCGAAGGTGGCCATGCTCTCGTTCAGCAACTTCGGAAGCGTGCGGCACCCGGAGACGGAGAAGGTGCGGCGGGCCGTTCAGATCATCAAGGAGAAGGACCCGGGCCTGTGCGTCGATGGCGAGATGCAGGCTGATACGGCGCTGTCGAAGGCGGAGCAGGACGAGCACTTCCCGTTCTGTGACCTGGCGGGGCCGGCCAACGTGCTGGTATTCCCGAGTCTGGATTCGGGCCTTCTTGCCGCCAAGCTCGTGGCCCAGCTTGGCAAGACTGAATGGGTTGGTCCGCTGACATTGGGGTTCAGCAAGCCCGTGAATGTGCTGCACCTTTCGAGTGACGTTCAAGACGTGGTCAACGCCACGGCCATGACGGTCATCGAGTGCCTCGACGGCGTGTTCTGATCGATCGTCCATAGCGCGGCCCATGTAGCCCTTGCTCGTCGCCCTTCCGGGCAGTGGCCGAGATCCCGTTGCGCGTGCGCATGGCAGCGTGTGCGGGGAAACACCCCGCGGCCCCGGCGGATGGGGGCGGCCGGTGGGCACGCAGCTTGCATGGAGAGCGCACGTGAACCGCGGTCTGGCGCCCAAGCCTGGCGGCTCAGCGCGGGGAGCGCTATAGCACCCCCTGCCGCGGTGGAACAGTCGTCCTATGCCAAACTCGCTCGTTGACGACATGAAGCGTCTTCTGCGTTTCGCGCCCCGCGATGCGGCGATTCTGCGCGCCACCGGTCCGGAAGTCGGTCCGGCTATGCCGGCAATCCGCGAGCGCCTCGACAGCGACATCTTCCGCGCCGCGGAAGACGCCAACCTGCTAACCGGTGGGCCGGAGGCGCGCGCGCGTTTGCAGGAAGCGCTCAGCGCTTGGCTGGAGAACCTCTTCAGCGGCACTTACGGTCAGGCCTACTTCAAGCAGCACAGCGAAATCGGCCACCTGCATCTGCATCTGGGCCTCCCGCAGTATTACCTGTCTTCCAGCCTGGAAATCGTCTGGCAGGAACTCGAGCGCTACATCCGTCAGGCCAATCTGCCCGAGTCCGGCGAGAAGCTGCGTTCGTTGCGAAAGCTGCTGGCGCTGGAGATGAGCTCAATGCTCGCGGGTTACAACCAGGCCTACGCCGTCCAGGTTCGCCACGACGAGCGCAGCGCCGTGCAGGAGCGGCTGACGCGGGCGGAGCACCTGGCTGAGATTGGTCATCTGGCTGCCTCGCTGGCTCATGAAATCAAGAACCCCCTGGCGGGAATCAGCGGGGCGATCCAGGTCATCCGCGACGCGATGCCGCCGAACGAGCCGCACCGGCCGATCATTGCGGAGATTCTGCGGCAGATCAACCGTCTGGACGGCACGGTGAAGGACCTGCTGGTCTACGCGCGGCCCAAGCCGCCGAAGTTCAAGCGCTGCGATCTGCCGCGTGTGATCGAGCGGATTCTGACCGTGCTGCGCGGTGAGCCCGAGTTGCAACGGATCGAGCTAGAGTACATCAACAGCCGGCTGCTGCCACTGTTTGCGGACGAAGTCCAGATCGAGCAGCTCGTCATGAACCTGCTGTTGAATGCCGCCCAGGCTTCGCGCGATGGCGGGCTGGTGCGTTTGAAGACCACTTCGAACAGCACCGGTTTTCGCCTGGAGGTGGAGGATCAAGGCCACGGTATGCCGGCCGAGATCTGCCAGCGCGGCTTCGAGCCCTTCTTCACCACCAAGGCCAAGGGGACCGGCCTGGGGCTGCCGATCTGCCAGAAGATCGTGGAAGCGCACGGCGGAACGATTTCAATTCGCAGCACGGTTGGTGAGGGTACTACGGTAACAGTACAATTGCCCCGCTACCCGCCGGCCGCTTCGGGAGCAACGACCGATGAAAATACGCGTGCTGATCGTTGAAGACGAAAGTCTCATTCGCTGGTCACTGCGGCAGAAATTCGAGGAGCGCAACTACCGTGTGACCGAGGCGGAGCATGGCCAGGCCGCGCTCGATTCGCTCGACACGCAGGCCTACGACGTCATCATGCTGGACTATAAGCTGCCGGACATGACCGGTCTGGACATTCTGCGCCACCTGCGGGACGTTGATCACGACGCGGTGGTAATCATGATGACCGCCTACAGCACGATCGAAAGCGCGGTCGAAGCGATCAAGCTGGGGGCCTTCGACTACATCGCCAAGCCCTTTCAGATGGAGCAACTGCTGTTTGTCGTCGACAAGGCGCTCGAAACCACCAAGCTGCGGCGCGAAGTGCGCGAGCTGCGCCGACATCTGCGCGACCAGTTCGGGATGGATAGCATTATCGGCCAGCACCCGTCCATGCTGAAGCTGTTCGATATGATCAACCAGGTTTCGCGCACCGGCGTATCGACCCTTTTTCTGCGCGGCGACACCGGCACGGGCAAGGACCTCGTGGCCCGCGTGATTCACTACAACTCGGGGCGGGCGGCCAGCCCCTTCGTCAACATCACCTGCACCGCACTCTCGGAGCCCCTGCTCGAGAGCGAGCTGTTCGGGCACGAGCGCGGCGCGTTCACCGATGCCAAGACGCTCAAGAAAGGGCTCTTCGAGCTGGCCGATGGCGGGACCGTTTTCCTCGATGAAGTGGGCGACATGCCCGCCGCCCTGCAGGCCAAGCTGCTGCGCTTCCTGGAAGAGCGCAAATTCCGCCGCGTGGGCGGCACGAAGGAGATCTCGGTCGACGTTCGGGTCATCGCCGCGACCAATCGTGATATCGAGCAGGCCATCGAACAGGGCAAATTCCGCCGCGATCTGATGTACCGTCTCAACGTTGTCACGCTCTTCCTGCCTCCGCTGCGTTCGCGTGGAGACGACATCCGCCTGTTGACGCAGCACTTCGTGGCGCGTTTCGCGCAGGAGTTCAAGAAGCCGGTGACACGGGTGCACGAGCCGGCGTACGAGAAGCTGTGCAGTTACTCGTGGCCGGGCAACGTGCGTGAGCTGCGCAACGTGGTTGAACGCGCCGTGCTGCTCAACAAGGGTACAGACCTCGGGGCGGACGACATTGTCGGCTTGTCGCAGGACGAACAGCAGCCCTGGGAGTGGGATATCGAACGCATCGCCCTGCCGCCGGAGGGTTTCGATTTCGAGAAGCTGCGCAAGCTCGAAAGTCACCTGCTGCGGCAGGCGCTGGACCGCACCAACAACAACCAGACCCAGGCCGCCAAGCTGCTCAACCTATCCCGCGATCGCCTGCGTTATCGCTTGCAGAAGCACGGGCTGCTGTGACGCGATCCGCGGACTGCGGCTAGCGTGACCGTCGCGCGCCTGATGTCAGCGCTCAGGGCAGGCTGTCGAAGAATTCCTTGCTGACCGACACGCCGAGGATCTCGCCGAAGTAGATCCGGTGCCAATCTCCGTCGGGGTAGTAGTTCGTGACGATCTCGACTGGGAAGGCGGGCGCCTGCACTTCGTTGTAGTGCACGACTTTGCACTCGAACACGATATTGGCCTGGGCGATGCCGCCGCTGGTGATGTGCGTGCTGGGCAGGATCGTCAGGTCCTTCTCTGACAGCTTATCGACGTCACGCCCGGACATCGTCCCGCAGTAAGTGGCGACCTCCGTGAGTTCGGGCGGCAAGACACATACCGTATAGTCGCTCGTGCGCTCGATGCACTGGTAGGTATAGCGCGACGGCCGCACGAGAACCTGGAACAGCGGGCGTCCCCAGACCAACCCGAACAACCCCCAGCCGATAGTCATGGCGTTCAGTCTGCCATCCGCCGCCTGGGCGGCGAGCAGAATACCCTCACTCGTCATGCGGTAGTAGGTCTCACGCGCCAAGGCCGGGTAGTGCAGCCATTCGTCCGGGTTCAACTTGACGTGCTTCATCGCCGCTTCTCCTCTTGCGTGCACGCGGCTGCGCGAGCCGGGCTCGGGCCGCGACGCCGAGAATCACTCTCGCCCAACGGCTGTTGTACGGGGCCGCGCGGCGTAAAGCAACCTCGTCAAGCACCTGTGATAATGGCGGCGTTCGCCCCCCCCGCCGCCGCCGCTTATACTGCTGTGACCGTGCATCTCTGGAGACGCGTCATGGAAGTCCTCGAGGCCATCAAGAACCGCCGCAGCGTGCGTTCCTACGCCACGCGACCTATTCCGCCGGATGTGTTCGCACGCCTGCGGCAGGCTTTGCGTTACGCGCCGTCGGCCTGCAACTATCAACCCTGGCATTTCGTGCTGGTCACCGATGAGCAGCTCCGGGGCAAGGTCGCGCAGGCGTCGGCGGGCCAGCACTGGATGGCCGACGCACCGGTGATCGTGGCCGCCTGCTGCCTGCCGGAACAGGCCTATCCCAACATGGGTGGCACGGTCAATAGTGGGGCTGTCGACGTCGCCATCGCTCTGGATCACCTGACGCTGGCGGCCGTTGCGGAAGGGCTCGGCACCTGCTGGATCGGGGCTTTTGATGAGGGTCAGGTGAAGCGGGTACTCGGGATTCCGGCCACCGTGCGGCTGGTGGCGCTGACGCCGTTGGGCTACCCGGCTTCACCCGATTTGAACCATCCCGTGGACGAATCGCGCCGAAAACCGCAGGCGGAAATCTTCAGCAGCAACCGCTACGGCAGCATGTGATCCTCGGCCGGTCCGGCCAGTTTTTGGGGAGACGCCGGTATCGCTGCGCGCTGGCCAGGCGCCGGCGTACGCCCCATAACGACACACTCGCCAGCATCCAGCCCGGCATCAGTCTGCGAAGCTCGGCGGGAACAGGGCGCACTCGCTGATCCGTGTGCGCGTCCCCGAGGTCCGGCGCCAGCGGATGGCACCAGTCTCAGCGTCAGTACTCCAGCTTATCCAGATGGCGCCCTCCCGCCCAGAGCGACACGCCCGCCACGCCGACGGCCAACGCCACGGCCGCCAAGCCGATCGCCCAGCTTTGGGGCGACAGTGTTTCCGGAAGCTCGAACGTCGGCCGAATCTCCCGCAAGCTCAGCCAGGCGACGGCCCCCATCATCACCAGCACGAACAGCATGCTGGTGATCAGGTTGCACGTGCCCCCGAAGCCGGAAGCGATCCGGGCCGGGTTTCGCTGGCCAAAGACCGGGAAGCGCGCCCCCAAACCGACCGACAACCCGCATAAGCCAACGCTGACGGCCAGACCGATCATCAGATGTAGCCGGGCCCAGGTCGGCGGCAGGCGCAGGGCCCACACCGCCAGCCCCATCACGACCACGACCGACAGCCCCGTAATCGTCAGGGCAAACACGAACTTGACCAACAGCATCGTGACGCGGCGAATTGGCAGCAGGCCAAGCAGCCACAGTTGCTGGCTCTCCAGCGACAACAGCGGGTAGACGAATCGGCTCGTGAACGTCGCCAGAATCAGGCTGACGGTGATCAGGTTGAGAAAGGCTACCAACCCCTTGCTGCTGGCGTTGTTGAGATCCACCGGCAGGCGCGTCAGATTGAGCACGTACAGCACGAGCAACCCGAACATGATCGCCATCTGCGTCCACTGCGTGGCATCGCGGAGGAATCCGCGCAGATCCTTGAGCACCAGCATGCGCATCCGCCGGGGCATGTAGAAGAACAGCAACCAACTGATCCCCGCGCTGACCCAGGCCCGCCGTACCGCGGGCCGCAGCCGGCCGAGTTGGGCGCGGCTGTAGGCTTCTGCCCAGGTGCTACCCAGGACGTTGATCGTGATCCAGGCCAGGAACGCAGCGTTTCCGGCCACAACCAACAGGTAGAAGAAGCTGGCACCGACACGTTGCTCCATGGCCGCGGCGATGCCCCGCGCCGCCCAGGTGCTTGGCAAGTAGGGTTGCTTGGCCACGGCCACCTGCCTCAAGACCAGGCGCAGCCACTCGCCCGAGTCGATCGCATTGCGCGAGATAGTGCTCAGCCAGTAGATGAACACGACGACGAGCAAGCTGCCAATCCAGGTCGCCGTCGCCACCGGCCGCCGCGGAGCCCACATGGCCACGAGCCACGCCGCCAGCAGCCCGACGGTAGCCGGAATGGCCACGAAGCCCATGAAGTGACCGATGAAGAGCGGGTAGTAGTACCACTGCACGCTCGTATGGCGGGCGACCGCCAACATCAGGGGCACTCCCAGCAACATGAAGGACCAGCTCGAGAGGCAGATGCCTTCGATCCACTTCACGCACACAACCTGGCGGGCATCGAGGGGCATAGCGAGCAGGTAGCCGGCCTCCTGCCGCCCGTAGAGACTGCCAAAGGTAAGCACGGCATTTGAGAAGGTCAGCATGACTGCCAGGACGAGGAAAAAATGCACAAAGATGTGCTGGTCCGCCACCACGCCGATCACACCCCACTTGCGAACGTGATACAGCACGGTGGCCAGCAGAAAGAACAGCGCCGTCCAGATCAGCAAAAGCAGCACAACGATGACGAGCGTACGCCCGGGGGCGTGACGGAGCTGCTGATCCAGCGCGTTGCGAACCTGCGTGGCCCGGCAGCGGGCCAGCACCCACACGCTCAACGTGTGCCAGCCCGTTGCGCTGGTCTGCTCACTGCTGCCCACGGTTGCATCCTCGTTTGCGCACGCCCGCGGGCGCCGGCCCGGCCCGGCTGCTCTCAAGCCTCCGCGGCCGGTTCGCCCTTCTGTTCGTCTTCGGTCAGGTGCAGGAAGATGTCTTCCAGGCGCCCTTCGTGCGCCGCCATCTGGCGCAGCTCGGCCAAGGTACCGAGCGCGATCAGCCGACCCTCGTGGATGATGCCGATGCGGTCCGCCACCTGTTCGGCGATGTCCAGCGTGTGCGTGCTCATGAAGACGGTGCCACCCCGCGCGGCGATTTCCCGGAAGATGGTCTTAATCACGCGCACCGTGCGCGGATCCAGCCCCACGATCGGCTCGTCCACGACCAGTAGCCGCGGCTCATGAATGAGGGCCGCCGCCAGGGCCACGCGCTGTTTCATGCCATGGCTGTAGTGCTCCGACAACTGGTCGAGAAAGCTGTCCATCCCCAGCCGCTCGCAGAGTAGCGCCAGCCGCGCGCTGGCGACCTCTGACGTAACGCCGTACATCTCGCGGGCGAAGCTGATGAACTCTCGTCCGGTCAGCTTGTCGTACAGGAAGGCCTGGTCGGGCACGTAGCTGATGAACTGCTTGACCTGCCGCCCGTCGTGCGGCAGCGCGTGACCGCAGACGGTTACCACGCCCGTGTCGCAGCGCAACAGCCCCGTGGTCAGCTTGAGCGTGGTGGTCTTGCCGGCCCCGTTGGGACCCAGGAACGCGAACACCTCTCCGGGCAGCAGCGTCAGCGACAGCTCGACCACCGCCCGCCTCGTGCCGTACGACTTCGAGACCAGCTCGAGTCGGACCGTCGGCTCGACGCCCCCGGCGACAACAGTCGCGGGCGGCAGGTTGGTTTGTGGTTTGGATTCGTGCACGTCGGCGGTATCCGTGGTCAGTCCTCGCGGGAGAAACTGAGCGTCTTGTGAAACTCGACCTCGTCAAACGGTTCGTCCAGCAGCGTTAACAGGCCGACGATGGGCAGTTCGACTTCCTGCCGCAAGACGCTTCCGGCTTCAGTGACCCAGGCCACGACGTTTTCCGCTTCGACGCGAAATGCCTCGATCGGCTCGCCCTGGTGCGAGATCATCTCCCGCGCCGTTACGCGTACCAACGCGCTCTGCACCGACATCTCGCGTATCCGCACGCCGGGAAAAAGTTGCGAGACCGGGTTGATCAGCCGCATACGCCAGGTGCGGCCCACCCACAAGCCGGGGAGCCGGTCGAACGGGCGGATAATATCGCCCAGGGCACGCGTGGCCTCGGCCGGGATGATGAAGCTGCCGCGTTGCGTACCAACCTGCCATTGGCACGGGAAGTCGTTGGGCGGCATAAACTCCCCCTCCAGGCTGATCAACGGCAGTTCCATGCTATGCACGCGAACGGAGAGCCGGTCGACGCGCACGTCCTTCTGGTAGGTCAGATGTGTGTCGACCCGCACGCGCGGAGTCCGCAACCCATCCGGCAATGGCAGGGGGCGCAGCATCGTCCAGCTCTGCACGTTGAGCAACGGCAGGTCTTCCAGCATCTGGCTGCGTGTCCAACTGCACCCGACCCGGCGCCCGCGCTGATCGAAGATACCCACCTGCGCCCGGCGGATCTCCCCGGGTTTCAAGACCTCTACATCTGATTCCGGTGGCGTGCCCGCCAGCCGGTCGGGCAGAATGTCGCGAAATACGAGGGCTGTGTTGACGCTGAGCATGCAGAAGAAGGTGATAATCCCGAACCAACGATTTATCATTGCCTGGGTGGCCTCGACTGCGATCCTCGTGACGCCTGCCAACATTGTAGATGTGATCGACAAGTGGGGCAATTGTGGCCCCACCACCGCCCGCGTAGCGCGGGCCCGCGCCACGCACGCCCGAGAAACCACTGGAGCAAAACAAAGCGCGGGGGCAAAGGAATATCCTTGCTTGTTATCGGATATGAGCTATCCTTAGGGTAGATCGTGTTTGCCCGGCACGCGCTCGAGCCCCGCCCCGGCGGGCTCGGTACCAGGGTTGGCTTTCCCATTTCAGTTTCCGGTGGTCAACCCGCAATTCTCAGCCCAGGTGAGTGCGCAGCAATGGCACATCGTGCAACGCCGCAAGCTCGGGCGGGCGGGGTTTGGTGTGGCTGTGATGCGTGTCACTTGGCCCATCAACTTGGGAGGCATGTCATGACTGTCTTGCGTAGTCGTCTACACCGCGTGTCGCTGGTTGTGATCGCCGCCGGACTGGTGTGGGCCGAGCGTCCTGCACCCCTGCCGCTCGACCAGGCAACCCGCGTCCCACCCCGCGCCCTGGCCAGCATCGATGCTGACCTGCACCTGACCGGACCGTGGCAAACCGTGGGCGACGGCGGTATCGCCCAGGACTGCTGGTCCACTCTGGTCTTCGACTGTTTTCACGGCGATATGTACTACTTCGGGCCGGACTACCGCGCACCCGGGGCCATCAACGACATGAGCTTTGACAGCTTGTACGGGGGCCAGAAATGGTGCGCGTGCGAGTATGCCTGGTGCTGGTACGTGGAGGGCGCCGGCACGTCGGAGAACTGCTACGTCATGCTGGCCTGCGCCGATGAGTTCGATGACACCTGCCAGGGACCGCCCGCGAGCGGCTACCACGCCGGCGTGATCTTCTGGTACGGTGACTTGCCGTCCAATCCGGGCTACTACTGGTCCTTCCCGGACGTTTGCAACCTCGGCGGCGTCGATCTGCCCAGCGATCCCGACGGAGCGTACGAGATCATCTTCGCCAACGGCTACGACGCCAACTACATCTACCTGGCTACGGGCGCGCAGCCGATGCTGTCGTACACCGCACCCGAGCGCCCCGGGTGGCAGGGGCCCATCCAGTGGGACCACGATGGTGACGAGTGGACCTGCAACGACTACAGCTCGTTCGATCCCCCACTCGGCGCGGCCGTCGCCTTCTACCTGTACGGCGAAGACCCGTGTAACGACTATATCTGCGGCGACTGCAACTGCGACGGCACTCTGGACGGCTTCGACATCGACTACTTCGTCGAGGCGTTGAACATGTCGCCCGCTCAGTGGGACAACACGTATCCCGATTGTGAGCGCATCTGTGTCGCGGACACCGATGGCGACCAGTCGGTGAACGGGTTTGACATCGACGGCTTCATACAGGCGCTCAACACCGGAACGTGTCCCCGGGACGAGTAGCTCAGCCCGACTCCCGTCAGCCTTCCGGAGGAAGCTGAAGGCGGAGTCGACACCGGGGGGCGGAGGGCGTGGCCCGAGCCCGCAGGGCGGGCTCGGTGCCCCTTCTTCCTGGGGCCTTTCCGCTGCCAGCCGGGCCGGCCCTCCCATCGCGCTCCGAGCACATCCAGCCCTGTCCGCACTTCGCCGCCGGCAGCCCGTGCGCGGCACGCATATTGCAGCAGTGTTTGGCGAAGAGCAGCCATGCGATCGATGAACGCGGACGGCGCCGGTGAGTTCTGGCCACTGGGTCGGGCGGTATGGATCGCGTGGTTTGGGCAATGAGCCGATCTGTGCTGAATCGTCACTGGGGAGCTTACGGTTGCTGTAGCCGGCGCCGACAGAGTCTGGACGGCCCCGGGGGAGTGCGGAATATCAGTTGTAGAATGTCCCACAGGAGCTGGGTACGATGACCCGAATGACGACTACCGAAGAACTTGGTACAGCCAGCATTCGCGACCTCGAGCCGTTGTTTTGCCCACGCGCGGTGGCCGTCGTAGGGGCGTCACGGACGGTTGGAGCGGTCGGCCACGCGATCACGCAGAATCTCGTATTCGGGGGATATACCGGCGTCGTCTACCCGGTGAATCCCAAAGCCAAGAGCATCATGAGCATCCGCTGCGTGCCGAGCGTGCCCGACCTCGACGAAGCCCCCGATCTCGGCGTGATCGTCGTGCCCGCCCCGGCCATCGAAGACATCGTCACGCAGTTTGCCGACCTCGGAACACGGCACTTCATCGTGATCTCAGCCGGGTTCAAGGAAATCGGCGGCGAGGGTGTCGAGCGCGAGCGACGGCTGAAGGCTCTCGCCCAGAACCGCGGCCTCCACATCATGGGCCCCAACTGTCTGGGCGCGATCAACACGGCCAAAGAGGTGCGGATGAATGCCACCTTCGCGCGCGATATGCCACTCTCGGGCTCGCTGGGGTTGATCTCACAGAGCGGCGCCTTGTGCACGGCCCTGCTGGATTATGCCAAAGGGCGGAAGTTCGGATTCTCACGGTTCGTGAGTTTCGGCAACAAGGTCGACATCAGCGAGATCGACCTGTTACGCTCGCTGGAGTCCGACCCCAACACCAAGGTCATCCTGATGTACGTCGAGGAGCTGTCCGGCGGCCAGGCGTTTGTCGAAACCGTTCACGAAATCACGCACGGCAAGAACGCGAAGCCCATCCTGGCGATCAAAACCGGCCGCACGAGCGAAGGCGCCGCCGCCGCCGCCTCGCACACTGGGTCACTGGCCGGGTCGGACGAGGTCTACGACGCAATCATGGCCCAGGCCGGCGTGCTGCGCGTCGAATCCGTCAAGGAGCTTTTCGACCTCGCCCGCGTCTTCATCGACCCCACGCTCCCGCGCGGCCGCGGGACGGCGATCGTGACCAACGCCGGCGGCCCGGGCATCATGGCCACCGACGCCTGCATCCGCAACGGGCTGAAGATAGCCCGCTTCCAGGAGTACACGACCAAGTCGCTCCGCTACCAGCTCCCGGCCACGGCCAACATCAAGAACCCCGTGGACGTGATCGGAGACGCCAAGCACGACCGCTACCGCACTGCCTTGGATGCCGTCTGTGCCGACGAGGGCGTCGACCAGGTGGTCGTCATCGTCACGCCCCAGATGATGACCGACGCGGCCGCCATCGCGAACGTAATTGGCGAGTGCAAAGGCTTCGTTGCCAAACCGATCGTAGCCTGTTTCATGGGCTTGGTGGACGTATCCGAAGGAGTCGAACTGCTGCAAAGATACGGCGTCCCGACGTATATCTTTCCGGAAGACGCCATGCGCGGCCTGGCCGCCAAGGCACGCTTCGCTAAATGGGCCCAGACCCCGGACCATCCCTATCGAGTGTATGACGTGGCGGACGACGCGGTGGACGCGGCCTTCGCCGCGGAGCGCGCGGCCGGACGCACGCAACTGGTCGAGGTGCGGGCGTTGGAAGTCCTCCAGCAGTACGGCTTCCCGACCGTGCCGTTCAAGCTGGCGCAGTCGGCGGACGAGGCGGCCGCGGCGGCGGCCGAAATGGGATTCCCCGTCGTGCTGAAAATCTCCGGCCCCAAGATCCTGCACAAGACCGACGTGGGCGGCGTACGCCTGAACCTGCGCGAGGAGGATCAGGTGCATGAGGCTTACGAGGACATGGTCGCCGCGGTGCGCGAGAAGATGGGCGAAGACATCGAGATCTGGGGCGTCCTGGTGCAGAGAATGCTCGAGCCGGGCAAGGAGATCATCCTGGGCATGACGCGCGACGCGTTGTTTGGCCCCCTGCTGATGTTCGGCTTGGGCGGAATCTACACCGAAGCGCTGCGCGACGTATCATTCCGGCTGGCCCCCATTCGCGAGAACGTAGCCGGCGAGATGATCAAGGACATCCGCTCGTACAGGCTGCTCGAAGGGGTGCGCGGCGAACCGCCGGCGGACACCGCCGCCCTGGCGGACTGCCTGATGCGCTTGTCGCAGCTAGTAACCAAACACAGCGAGATCAAGGAACTGGACATCAACCCCTTGCTCGTCTATCCGCGCGGCAAAGGCGCAACGATAGCCGACGCACGCATCATCTTGTCGGAGGCCTAAGCCATGGTGAGCAACTGGCGTGACCAGTGCGCGGACAAGATCGTACCCGCCGAGACCGCCCTCAAGCACATCAAGCCGGGCACCCACGTATACATCGGCTCGGCCTGCGGCGAGCCACAGGAACTCGTGCGGGCCATGGTCGAGGTGGGCGGCGGCCTGGCCGACACTGAGCTGATGCAGGTGCTCACGCTGGGTGTGGCCCCCTACTCGGATCCCAAGTTCGCGGCCACCTTTCGAGCCAACGCGTTCTTCATCGGCAACAGCGTGCGCGAGGCGGTCAATGAGGCCCGCGCAGACTACACGCCGATCTTCCTTTCGCAGGTCCCTGGGCTGTTCAAGTCCCGCCGCGTACCCGTGGACGTCGCCTTGATCACGGTCAGCCCGCCGGATGAGCACGGCTATTGCAGCCTCGGCGTATCCGTGGATATCACCAAGTCGGCGGTCACCGCCGCCCGGCTGGTGATCGCTCAGGTGAACGCCCATTCGCCGCGCACTCTCGGTGATTCTTTTCTGCACGTGAGCGACATCGATTACTTCGTGGAGCACGACGAGCCGCTGCTCGAGTGGCCCGTGGTTCCCGGGGGTGACGAGGTGATCCAACGGATCGCGTCACACATTGCCCGCCTGGTGCCTGACGGTGCCACCCTGCAACTCGGCATCGGCCGCCTGCCGGACGCGGTCCTGGCACAGCTCGGCGACAAGAACGACTTGGGCATTCACACCGAGATGTTCTCCGACGGAGTAATGAAGCTCGCGCGGGCCGGCGTGCTGACCGGGAAGAACAAGACCATGCACGCCGGGAAAATCGTCGGCAGTTTTGCCGCCGGCGGGCAAGAGCTGTTCAGGTTCCTGCACAACAACCCGCTGATCGAGATGCACCCCTCGGAGTACACGAACGACCCGTTTATCATCAGCCGGCACGACAACATGGTGGCGATCAACTCGGGCCTGGAAGTCGACCTGACCGGCCAGATCGTGGCCGACTCGCTCGGCGAGCTGTTCTACAGCGGCATCGGCGGCCATGCCGACTTCATGCGCGGCACCGCCCTCGCAAAGAACGGCCGTCCCATCATCGCTATCCCGAGCACGGCCCAAACACCGGACGGCCTGCGTTCGCGCATCGTCGCCTGCTTACAGGACGGGGCCGGGGTCGTTACGACCCGGGGCGACACGCACTACGTGGTCACCGAGTACGGCGCGGCTTACCTGCACGGCCGCACGCTGCGTGAGCGGGCCATGTCGCTGATCAACATCACGCACCCGGACTTCCGCTCCGAGCTGCTGCACGCGGCCAAACGCCGTCACATTGTCTACCCCGACCAGATCATGCCGCCCCCGCGGCGTCCTTACCCGGCGCAGTGGGAATCGACGTTCAAGATGAAGGACGGCCGCACGGTGTTTGTGCGCCCGATCCGCCCGGACGACGAACCGCTCATGAAGGACATGTTCTACTCCTTCAGCGAACAGACGGTCTATCTGCGCTACCACGCCTTGCTGAAGTCGATGCCCCACAACAAGCTGCAAGTTTTCTGCAATATCGACTACGAGACCGAGATGACGCTGATCGCGCTGGTCGGCGCGCCTGGGAATGAAGAGGTGATCAGCGTCGGGGCGTACGCGGCCGATCCGGCCAAGCTCTCCGCCGAGGTTGCGTTCACGGTACGCGACGGCTTCCAGCGCCAGGGGCTGGGCAGTTACCTGTTTCACCAACTCGTCAAGGTCGGCCTGTCGCACGGGATCCGACGCTTCGACGCGAGTGTGCTCGTCGAGAACATCGGCATGATGACCGTCTTCCACCGCTCGGGCCTGATCACCGAAACCAGCACCGAAGTCGGCGTGGTACGCGTGTTGATGGAAGCCGTGGAAGAAATCGCCGAGGCCGGGAAGGAGTAGGGCCGCGCACTAGCGCTCTCAGACCCTTCACACCGCCGACATAATCCAGGTGCCCCGCTCTCCGTCGAGCGGGGCACCTTCTTGAGCACTTCCTGCCTGCGGCCGCGCCGCCGTCCCGCCGGGAGAGCGCATGAGAAGGGCCGCCACTGCGCTACGCGACTACTCCAGTGGACGAAGCACGAAGTCCCGCACCGTCACCTCGCCCGGCTCGACCACGACCGGCGCGTGCGCGAAGTGGTAGCCCTCGGCACCGGCCAGCACCAAGTACTCACCCGGCAGCAACGGTCCCATGTTGTAGTGCCCGTGCCGGTCTGTGCGAGCATCGCGGATGACGTGCCCCGCGCGCAGCACCAGCACCAGCGCTCCGTCCAACGGCACTTCATCCCCGCCGGCCGTCAGCCCGCGCACCTGCCCCTCGATCGTCCCGGGCTCCGGCGCCGGGGGAAGAACAAAGGACTGCTCCGTCACTTGGCCGGGATGGACTTCAAGCGGCACCTCTCGCGGCAGGTACCCGGGCGCGTGTGCACACAGCCGGTACTCACCCGGTCGCACGCCGTGCATCTCGTAGTGACCGTCCGGGTTTGTGCGCACCTCGCGCACGAGTTCTTCCCCGTGCCACAACTCGACAAACGCGCCGCCCAGCGGGATTTCATCACCGCCGTCCGTCAGACCAAAGACGCACCCCACGACCGCCCCCGGTTCCAGCAGGCGGTGCAGCACGAAATCGCGGTGCGTCACGTGCCCGGGCTCAATGCCTACCAGCGCCGCGAGAGGCTCGAATCCTTCCGCCTGTGCGACGATCACGTAACCGCCTGGACGCAGCTCGGGTAACTCGTAGCACCCCTCGTGGTTGGCGACGGCGCTGCGAACCACCTGCTCGCCATGCAGCAGGACCACTAGCGCCCCCGGCAACGGCACTTCGTCGCCGTGCGGCACCGCGGCAAACACGCGTCCCACAATCGCCCCCGGCTCGAGTGCCTTGGGCAAATGGAAATCGCGGCGGGCGGCCTGCCCGGGCTCAACCAGAACAGGCACCGTTTCCGGCTCGAACCCTTCCGCCGTGGCACGCAGACCGTATTCCCCCGGCGGCACGTCGATCAGTTCGTAGTGCCCTTCCTGTTGAGTTTGAACCTCACGAAGCACATGCCCGTCGCGCAGCAATTGCACCAGCGCCCCGACGAGTGGAACCTCGTGCTCGCCTGGCAGAATGCCGAAGACGTGCCCCCAGACCACGCCCGGCTCAGGTAAGGGGAGCAGATGAAAATCGCGCACCACTTCCTGCCCCGGCTCGACCAGGACTGGTCCCCGCTCGGGCTCGTAGCCCTCCGCCTCTGCCACCAGACCGTATTCGCCCGGCGGTACGTCGGGCAACTCGTAGTACCCATCCGGAAGTGTCTGAACCTCACGTAGCAACTCGTCGCCGCGCCACAGTCGGACCAGCGCCCCCTCCAGCGGCACGTCGTCAGCGTCCCTGACGCCGAAAACCAGCCCATGAATGAGGCCCGGTTGCCCGGCGGCGTCCACCGCGGGTACCTCCAGGGCCTCCTCGCCCAACGGAGTAATCAGGACGCCATCAGAGTAGACGCACGACTCGGGTGCAACCTGCCCCAACAGCACGATTCCCAACAACGGTACCAAGCGCAACATACTGACACCTCGCTTTCTCTGGCCCCGCGCGCAGCAAGAACCCGCTCTCGCCAGCGCGTGAATCACTGGATTCTCTCGACGCGCACGGCGTGTGCGCTCGGATTCGACGCGTACCTATGATTGGCGACGTGGCACGGCCAAACTGTCGGTTTCTGCATACTGAGACGGCGCCCGGGCGGGATTATTTGAGTCGATCCGAGCGGTTTCAGGAACATCGATCACGCACGGGTCGGGCGCCCCGGCGCCGCGCGGCGGCGGCTCACGTGGTCCCGCGGCGGTCTCACAATCCTGTGGCGCGGGCGGATAGCCCGTCTTTGTGCCGGCCAAGAGCCAGTGTCGTACGCCCGACGGAAGTCAGGAAGCCACCGCCAAAACACCGCGTACGATTCGTCAAGATCGAAGACCCGCGGGTTTCAGCCGGCGCGGTCGCACGTCCTGTGGACTGTCGCAAGATCGCGCACGGTGGTTCAGTAGTGCCCCACGCTTCGTGCTGGTAGTATCGCGGCATGGGCACTCTAAGCCGACGACTGGATGACCTGAAAGCGCGCCGGCTCACCGGCGGATCGGCCCCGCCCCGGCGCCGGCCAGCGACCAGACGTGATCTGGCCGCGGTCGTGGGCGGCAAGCAGCGTCGCTGTGGCGCGCTGGCCTACTGGGACGTTGAAACGACTTTCACCGACGTCTGCCCCGACCATACGATCCGCCGCAGCATGCTGCGCCATCCGCTGGAATGCGCGGCCACGGCCAAACAGACGGTGACCATCGATCCGGCGCGCACACTCGTCATAGACATCGAAACCGGCGGGCTCACTTCTGGTCTACCGGTGTTCCTGATCGGCGTCGTCCCACTCGACACGTGGCCGTGTCGCATCCACCAGTGGCTGGCCCGCGATTACCCGGAAGAGCAAGCCATCGTTGCCCAGATGGCGCGCTGGGCGCTAGGGCGCAACACGTGGGTCACGTTCAATGGCAAGACGTTCGACGTCCCGTTCTTGCGCGACCGGGCCCGGTTGCATCGCGTCGCGCTGACACAACCCGAGATTCACGTGGACGTACTGCACGTTGCTCGGCGACGTTGGCGCAGCGAGTTACCGGACTGCCGGCTGGGCACGCTGGAGCGCCACGTGTTGGAGCGCGAACGTGTGGGCGACGTTCCCGGATGTGATGTGCCCGACTTGTTCCACCACTTTATCCGCACCGGCAACGCGGCTCCGTTGGCACCGGTCCTGGAGCATAATCAGATAGACCTGGTGAGCACGGCCGAGCTGCTCGTGCGGCTGGCGCAGCCCGCTCCGGCTGGCACCCGTCCGCACTGCCGGCGCATCTGATTCTCGTCTGCGCCGGGCTCGACGCCGGACGGGTGCACTCAAAGCACATGCACGCTCATACGGCCCGGCCTACAATACGCTGCATGTGTGGACGCCCACCCGCCTGGTTTTTCTTCTTGCTCGGCCTGGCCACGTACTGCCCGGTCAGCGCGTTTGCAGCACACCCGGGGCAGCATCTGGGCCTGGAGATTTCGATCACCGACGACGAAGTCGTATACGACATTGTCCTGTCGGCCGAGTTGCGGAACATGATCTGCCTCAACGGCGTCTCGAGCTTCAGGTACTCCGCCGAGGACGCGCGCTTCCATTTCGTTGATGAGGAGGAAGCGGCCCTGACGCAGATCGCGTTCGATGAGTTTTTCAAGCAGAACAACGCGGTCACGATCGACGGCATCGTGGTCAAGCCGCTGCTGCGCACGATCGAGTTCGTTCCGTATCTGCAACCAGGTGTAACCGACGACCCGCTCGAATATCCCCCGGATGCGCATGTTGTCCTGGCCTATCCCACCAAGGGTCGCCCCACGCAGGTTGCCCTGGTTTGGGATCTGTATCCCCAGGACCCTTCCCGGGCCGCATTCGGCCTGGACCCTGCCGTGGAGGTCACGGCCGAGCTGGATGCCTACGATGAGAACAAGATCATCGTGTTCCTGGCGGACGAGCCTGAGATCATCTGGCACGCGCCGGGCGGGCCGCTGCGCCGGCGGATCTCGCCGGCCGTGGCCGCCGTCGAGCCGGCCACACTGCGCGTCCCGGTGCTGTCGCTGACTCTGATCGGACTCGGCGGCGCGGCCGTCCTGGTGTTGCGCCGCGCGCGGGTATGGCAACGCATCCGCTGGGTGGCGTGGGGCGCGGGACTGCTGACGCTGCTCGCGGCGCTGCTGCTGTACAACGTGGGCGTCGCGGATGTCCCGGTCCCCTGGGCCGAGACCGTAGCCCTGCCGACGCCGGTCGAAGCCATCGACCTGTTCACGGCCCTGCATCGCAACGTCTACCGCGCGTTTGACTACAAGACGGAGGACGACATCTACGACGTTCTGGCCCAGAGTGTCGACGGCGAACTGCTGGACCAGGTCTACAACGAGGTCTATCAGAGCCTGGTGCTGCGTGACCAGGGGGGCGCCATCGCCCGCGTACAAGCCGTCGATATTCTCGGGGCCGAGGTCGCCTCGACCGGCGTCATCGCCGAGGCCCAGACCGCAGCCTTCCGCATCCGCAGCCGCTGGCAGGTGCATGGGGCGGTATATCATTGGGGGCACGTCCACTCCCGCACGAACGAGTACAAGGCGCTATACACGATCGCGCGACGCGGCCCGAACTGGAAGATTGTCGGCGTAGATGACGTAGAACAGCGGCGAATCGCCAAGGAGAGTGACGACCCACCGATCGCACCGCGGGCCGTCCCCGGCGAGGAGTACTGACCGTCCTCCGGCGGTGTACGAAAATGTCGGGCCTGCTGGGCTGCGCTGGTTGCGGGAGGTAGACTGTAGTGGGTGAGTTTGCACATTCCCTCAGCAGGAAGTTAGCCATGAACCGCACGTACAATCGGATTCTGCCCGTCGCATTGGCCTTGCTCGTGCTCTCCTCGTCCTGGGCTGAGGAGGAAAAGCGCGCCACGCCGGTGCAGAGCCGGCTGTTCACTGCCGAAAGTTTTCTGGAGCACGTGAAATACCTGGCCAGTGACGAGTTGGAGGGTCGTCTGCCGGGCTCGCCTGGCAGCGCTGCGGCCGCCGCCTACATCATCAAGCATTTTGAGGCTGCCGGCTGCAAACGAGCGGGCGAGGACAATAGCTGGTATCAGCCGTTCGACATCTTCCGCGGCAAACGGCTCGCGGATGAGAAGGCCGCCCTCGCAATCACCGGCCTGGAGCGCGCCTGGAAGGTGCGCGAAGACTGGATCACCTTCCCCTTCAGCGAAACGGAAGACGTGGAAGGCCCGCTGGCCTTCGCCGGCTATGGCATCCACGCCCGCAGTCACGACTACAACGACTACGCCGAGTTCGATGCCGCGGGCAAGATCCTGCTGATTTTCCGCTACGAACCAAAGGACGCTGATCCGGAAGCCAAGTTTGGGGGCGAGAGCCCTTCCAAGTACGCGACCTTCGTGCGCAAGGCGCGCACCGCCGACCGCGAGGGGGCCAAGGCGCTCTTGATCGTCAACCCACCCAACCGCAACCCGGACGCGGATCAGCTCTACGGCTTCGACAGCTTTGACACTAACGAGACCTATCACCTGCCCATGGCGCACATCAGCCGCGAGATGGCGGCGGCGATTCTGAAGGCGGCCGGCGCGCCGGACCTCAAGACACTCCAGGAGCAGCTCGACCGCGACCGCAAGCCGCTCTCCCGCGATTTGGGGCTGACCGTCAGGTTCGCCCCGGGCGTCGAGCGCAACGTGATCCCCGGTAAGAACATCCTGGCGCGCCTGCCCGGCGATGGCAGCACGGAAGACACCATTGTCCTCGGCGCACATCGCGACCACCTGGGCAAAGTCCCCCGCCAATTCCAGCGGGCGGACAAGACCCCCATGATCCACAACGGCGCCGACGACAACGCCTCTGGCTCGGCCGCACTGCTCGAACTCGCGCGCGTATTGACCCAGGGCCCCCGGTTGCACCGCAACATCCTTCTCATCTCCTTCGATGCTGAGGAGATGGGCCTGCTCGGAAGCCAACACTACGTCGAGCACCCGACCATCGCGCTCGAGAGTATCCGCGCCATCGTCAACTTTGACATGATCGGCCGGCTGAAGCAGAAGAAGTACAGCGTCTTCGGGACGGCCACGGCCAAGGAGTTCCCGGCCCTGGTCAAGAAGTACGCCGAGCAGTGCGACCTGAAGTACCTCGCTCCAGGCGGAATGGCCGGCGGCAGCGACCATACGCCGTTCATCCGTCGGCAGATCCCCGGCATGTTCCCGTTTACCGGCATCCACAAGGACTATCACCAGCCCGAGGATGACTGGGAGCTTATCGATGCCGAAGGGGCCGCCCGCGTCCTGGAGATGTGGCACGCCATCATCGTCGAGTTGGCCAACATGGAAGACGGGCCAGCCTACACCGATCCAACACTCCAACCAATGGAAGATGAGGCCGCCGAAGACGAGGTCATCAAGCCGGCGGTCGAGGAGAACCGGGAGTACCAGCAAAAGGTGGAGCAGGAAGAAGACGCTGACGACGAGTCCGACGAGCCGCCCTCACGCACCGGTCTGCGCGTCCGCCTGGGCATCATTCCGGATATGGCCGGCGACGGCAAGCCCGGCATGGTCGTGCAGAGTGTGCTCGATGGCGGCCCCGCCAAGCTGGCCGGCCTGCGCGACAACGATCGCATCATGAAGATCGGCGAGGACCGGATCCGCGACATCTACGGCTACATGCGCACATTGCGGCTGTTCAAACCAGGCGACAAGGTGGATGTGGTCGTGATTCGCGACGACCAGGAGCAGACTTTCACGGTCACGCTTCAGCCGGCTCAGCAACGGCGGGGCGACGAGTAGTGCGCAGTTCAGGGGGGCGCAGGCAACGGTGTGCGCAGTTCGCCCGTCAGGCTCGTGAAGCACATTCCCCCGACTGAGGTCCGATAGCCTTGTGGTGTCGCTTCCACGAGGGCACGTAGCAGCCCGTGCCGGCCACCCGGTTCGCCCTGGATGCAATTCAGCGCTGAGCGGCCGGATGCGACGGGCACCAACTCGTTGACGACGAGCAGCGTGGCCAGTGGTCCGTGCACACTGCCGGTAACCGGATCTTCGTTTATGCCGACGGCCGGGGCAAAGAAACGCGAGTGCACGTCGGTGGCCTTGCTAAGCGTCTCCAGCGTGGCCACGCAGTAGCCGCGAATGCCGTGGCGCTGCGACCAGTGCGTCAGCGCCTGGAAATCCGGCTTCAGTTCCACGAGCTGTTGCCAGCGTTTAACGAGCAGGATCAGGTCGTTGTCGCGCGTGCGCATGATCGGGATGGCCGGTTCCAGGTCGTCGATGCTAAAGCCCAGCAGTTCGCAGGTCCGCATGGGGTTCGTATTGTCGGCCTTCAGCTCCGGATCGGGCATTTGCAGCCACCACAGCAAAGCCTCCTGGTCTGGGAGCGTCTCCGGATGCAGGGTCAACGGGCCAGCCGCGGTATCGAACAGCACCGTCGCATCCTTCTTGGAAAGCACTGCCTCCAGGCAGCCCACCTCCTGGAGTGCGTGCGCCGCGGCGAGCGTCGCGTGCCCACAAAAGTCCACCTCCGCCGTCGGTGTGAACCAGCGCAGTTGTGTGGGACGGTGCAGGTCGTTCCCGCGGCTGATGAACGCGGTCTCACTCGCATTGATCTCGCGGGCGATCGCCTGCATCTGTGGGTCGTTCAGCGCGTCCGCCTCGACCACGACCCCAGCCGGGTTTCCCGCGTACGGCTGATCGGCGAATGCATCCACCAACCGGAACTGTAGCGCTCCACGCATTCTCTACTCCCTGGACCCAAAACCACAAACCAGACCGGCGCCGCTACGGCTAGGGCGTTTTCAGTTTTGATGTAGCGGCCGGGGCCCGCACAGGACGTTGACACCCACGGCCGATACGGGGCTCGGCCGCTACAGAGTGTCTGAAACCGCTCTAACGTAGTGTATACGCTCTAAGCCGCCGCGGCTCAAACGTGACCAGGTGTTCACGCAGCCACATTACGCCGCGCAGGTCGGCCACGTCGGCCAGAGGCGTCGAACCACTTGACCCGATAGTGGTCTGCACGCCATCCGATTCCAATTCAGCACATTCCAGCTTGACGTGCGTCCCACTGACGCCGTGCGCCTCAGCGGTGTCGTTCGCCGCGAGCCAATGCACGCGACGGCCGCGAACTGCCACGTCGAGCAGACGGTTCGCCGGCGCGGCCGCGCCGCTCGCCAGGCGCTGCCCCGTGTCCAACCGCAACACTAGCCACACCCGCCGCGTGGCGGCCAAAACCAGGTCAACGTGAACGCGCAGAGCCACCCACACAGCCCCGGCATCTGCCGGCGGCTCGTTCTTCCAAAGCGCCGCACCCGAGGCGACATCGTAAGCGTACAGCCGGCCGCCCAGGTCACCCAAGACCAGTGTCGTCCCGCCTCGCCGGCCCGACGCCCGGCCCTCCGCACTCTCCGCCGGCGAAGCGGCACCAAACGCGATGACGCTGGCCAGCAATGGGCTGTCGGCCGCGATCGAAACCTCGCGCAGCGGGCCATCTGCGGCACAGATGACCACGCGCTGCGGCCAAACGAGCACGAGCCCTTCACGCGCCAACCCCGACCAGATCGGCCATGTGTCGCCCACGCGGCGACGCAGCACGCGCGGCGGTGTCGGGCCGGTCTCCACAAGCACGGCATTGACGTCGCCGCCGGACTTTTGAACGACCGCCGCCAGGGAGCCGTGTACGTGAATCTGCGCGTTGACCGCGGGCGGCAGGCGTAGCTCCCACGTCAGGTGACCGTCCAGGCGATCCAGCAACCCGACCCGTCCGTCATCAGCCAGGACTACGGCGCCAGCCGGCACAAGGCCCGCCGCAATGATGCGTGCCAGGAACTCCGGGTCGCCTTGATAGTCCTCCGGGCGTGCGGGCCAGTCTCCCGCCCGCCAAACGCAGTGCGCCGCCCCGGAGCGGCTGGTGGGTAGTTCGAGGGCATAGAGGGCGCAGCGATCGGCGCAGTAGATCATCTCTCCCCGCGTGCCTTCCGGCGCGGAGGCTGGCCGAGGA
>JAHJAR010000209.1 GCA_018814045.1 Planctomycetota bacterium
CGGCTACGGAGCCCCCCAGCTCCGCCCCGACCCTTCCTTCCGCCGCGCTCAGTGCGGCCTCTTCGGCCCACTCCCCCCCCGCGTGACGAAACGCATACACCCCGCCCACGCCATCTTTGAACCGCGCCCCCAGCGCCGCCACGTCACCCGAAATCGAAACCGCACAGCCGAATTCGTCCCCCGCGGCCGCATCGCTTGCGACCAGCCGGCTCTCCTGGCTCCAGACTGCGCCGTCACGGCGAAAGACGTAGCCCGAGCCGGCATTCGCCCCGTTTGCATCGGCGCCCGGCGCCCCGATCAGTGCCACGCCGTCCGTGAGAGCGATCGCCGCCGCGAAGTGGTCCCCGCCAGCCCCGTCCACCGGCAGCAGCTTGGCTTCCTGGCTCCAGTCCGCACCACTGCAACGAAACACGTAGGCGGCCCCGGAATCGGTACCGGCCGCATCGACGTCCGCAGCGCCAATCAGGGCAGTCGAGCTACTCACCGCGACCGTAGCACCAAAGTGGTCGCCGGCACCCGCATCCGTGGCGAGTAGCCGGGCTTCCGGTTGCCACGCCCCGCCGCCGTACCGGAACACGAAGGCCGCCCCCGCCGCGCTACCGCCAATACCCGCCCCGCGTGCGCCGATCACGGCCACGTCTGGGGCAAGCGCGACGGCACAGCCAAACTGGTCACCCGCTCCGGCCTCCGCCGGCAGGAGCTTCGCGTCCTCGGTCCAGGTTCCCGAGCCGCCTGCATCGTAGCGGAACACGTAGGCCGCCCCGGCCTCGGAACCGCCGTCATCAACACCACTCGCGCCGATGAGGATCACATCACCGGTGATGGCAACAGCACTCCCGAAGCGGTCACCCGCCACGCCATCTGCGGCCACCAGCTTCGCCTCCGGCACCCACTCGCCGGGCGCTCCGGCCCGGAAACGCAGCACGTAGGTTGCTCCGGCATCCTCGCCGCGTTCATCGTCGCCAGGGGCTGCGATGACCGCGACATCGCCTGCAACCGCCACATTGCCACCGAAAGCGGCCCCCGCCGTCCCGTCGGCGGCGAGCAGCTTGGCAAACTCGCATTGGGCCAGAACCGGGCTGCCGGCGGCGGCGAGCAGCAGCGCTGCTGTGGCCACCAGGGTCGCGCGGGTTGCGCAGAGGCTGTGATTGGACATGTCGCACTGTCTCCATGCTGGCCGCGAGAGCTGTCGAACCCCACGACGCTGCGCTTTGTTCCAATAATCCGCTCATTTCATCGGACGTCCGTCCGGAGCGAGTTGATGCCGGGGACGGTCGGCGGGGTGAAGCGCGGCCAGACGGGTATGAATTGCGCGGACGACGGTGATCCTACCGCCCTTCGCCGGGTAAGGCGCAAGTGAACGATCTCGTTCCGCCGGCCGCTGTGGACCGCCGAACCGAGATCGTGCGCGCGTGCCGGTCCGGGCACGGCACCTCTGACCGCGCCGCGCCCGTAAGAAGCGGTCCTTGCGCACAGGGGCCACCGCTTCCTTACGGTCGCGGCTCGGATAAGCTGCGAACAGCGTGACTAACTACGCTAGCTGCCAATCAGCAGATCGACAAACGGATCGATGTCGAAGCCGTTGACCTGACCGTCGCCGTTGATGTCGGCAAGGTAGATGTCACAGTCTGGGTACTGAGCGTAGTACTCCGGATAGCTTGGCGGCGTAGCCTGCAGCGCAAGCACAAACGCGTCGATGTCGAATCCATTCAACACCCCGTCGCAGTTCAAGTCGCCCATCGGGCATCCATTCGCACCCACAACGACATCTGGGGCGGTGTCCGGGCAATGATCACAGGCGTCGCCGACACCATCTCCGTCGCTGTCATACTGCGGCGGGTTGTAGTCGTCGGGGCAATTGTCACAAGCATCGCCGACGGCGTCGCCATCGCGGTCTTCCTGCCCCGGGTTGTAGTCGTCCTGGCAGTTGTCGCAGGCGTTGCCGAGGCCGTCCAGGTCGTTGTCCTGCTGGCCAGGGTTGTAATCGTCGGGGCAGTTGTCGCACGGATTGCCGAACTGATCGCCGTCCGGGTTTTCCTGATCCGGGTTGTAATCGTCCGGGCAGTTGTCGCAGAGATTCCCGACGCCGTCGCTGTCGTCGTCCTCCTGCCCCGGGTTGTAATCGTCCGGGCAATTGTCGCACGGATCGCCGAGATCATCGCCATCCGGGTCGTTCTGACTCGGGTTATAGTCATCGGGGCAGTTATCGCACAGGTTGCCGACGCCGTCGCTGTCGTCATCCTCCTGCCCAGGGTTGTAATCATCCGGGCAGTTGTCGCACGGATCGCCGAGATCATCGCCATCCGGGTCGTTCTGACTCGGGTTGTAGTCATCGGGGCAGTTATCGCACAGGTTGCCGACGCCGTCGTTGTCGTCATCCTCCTGCTGCGGGTTGTAGTCATCCGGGCAGTTGTCACAGGCGTTCCCGAGACCGTCGTTGTCGTCGTCCTCCTGCCCCGGGTTGTAGTCATCCGGGCAGTTGTCGCACGGGTTGCCCAGGTCGTCGCCATCCGGGTCGTTCTGGTCCGGGTTGTAGTCGTCGGGACAGTTGTCACACAGGTTGCCGACGCCGTCGTTGTCACCGTCTTCCTGTCCGGGATTGTAGTCATAGGGACAGTTGTCGCAGACATTGCCCAGGCCGTCCTGATCGCTGTCCTGCTGATTGGGGTTGTAGTTCTCGGGGCAGTTGTCACAGATGTCGCCCACCCCGTCGTGATCGCCATCTTCCTGTCCGGGGTTGTAGTCTTCCTGGCAATTGTCGCAGACGTCGCCGAGGCCGTCGCTGTCACCGTCGGCCTGGCTCGGGTTGTAGTTGTAGGGGCAATTGTCATCCCCGTCGGCGACGGTGTCGCAGTCGAAGTCCTCAACGTCGAAGATGTAGGCCGAGCCGGAGTTGTCGCCGTTGTCGTCATCGTTCGGCGTGCCGATTACACTGATGCCGTTCGCGATGCCAACGGACCAGCCGAAGTAGTCTTCTGCGGCGCCATCTGAAGGCAGCCATTTGGCTGCCTCAACCCAGGCGGCCCCGACGTATTCGAAATAGTAGGCCGATCCGGAATCGACGAAGTCGCCATCATCTTCCGGGGCCCCGATCACCATCAGGCTGCCGCAGATGGATACCGAGTGACCAAACTGATCGTCGGTCTCGCCGTCGCTCGGCGTCAACATGGCATCCTGGGTCCAGGTGCCGCCGTGCCTGTTGAAGACAAACGCCGCGCCCGAATCCAACCCGAGAACGTCGGCGCGATGGGCGCCGACTACGACCGATCCGCCACCGATGGCCAGCCCCCAGCCGAAGCAATCCTCGGCCCCTCCGCCAACGTACAGCAGCTTGGCTTCTTCCTGTGTTCCCCAGGTGGCACCGTCGTAGCGAAAGACGTACGCCGCCCCGGCATCCGTGGCGATATCGTCGTCCTTATAGGCACCGACTGCCGCAACGTAGCCGGAGACAGCCACCGAGCAGCCGAAGAAGTCGTTCGCGCCCCCGTCGGAGGGCAGCAGCTTGGCTTCCTGCACCCAGCCGGAACCGCCGTCGCGGAACACGTAGGCCGAGCCGGAACTGCTGCCGTTGTCATCGTCTTGGTACGCGCCGACGACGATCACATTGCCAGCGATGGCCGCCGCGCAACCGAAGCGGTCGTAGCTCTGACCGTCGGCGGCTACGAGCTTGTCCGCCTGCGCCCAGCAGCCTGGGGCGAGCGGGCTGTACTCGAACACGTAGACCGATCCGGATTGATAGCCCTTGTCGTCGTCACCGTCGGCTCCGACCACGATCGTGTCGCCGGCGATGCCAACGGAAATGCCGAAGTTGTCATAAGCCGCGCCGTCGTTCGGCAGCAGTTTGGCTACCTGGTCCCATTGGGCGCCGTCGTACTCGAATACGTACGCGGCTCCGGATTCCTCCCCCATTTCATTGGCCTCCGGGGCCCCGATGACCGCAACGTCGCCGGAGATGGCGACAACGTGGCCGAACAGGTCACCCGAAACACCGACCTGGGGCAGCAGCTTGGCCGATTCGGTCTGCGTGTCGGCCCAGGCCCCACTTAGACCGGTGCCGGCACAGAAGACTACCAGTGCGATCCAGACTCTCAGATTAGAAGTGCGAACTTGCCCAGACATTTGGCCCTCCGTTTGCAATAAGAGATCGAACGATGCGCCCCCACCCAGCTCTCCACACAAGCCCGACGCGAGCATGGAATCCGTCCGGTAATCTAACACAAAGTGGCCGGCAATGCAAACCCGGCCGGCCCCCACAGCGGTGCACTATCCGTTCGAGTGCAGACTCAGCGCCAACCAGGTCAGCCCGGCGGCCGCGGCCGCGGCTAGCAACACGAACAGCGTGATCTTGATCCAACTCCACGGGCGTTCGCCCTGCACCTCGCCGGTACGGCCGTTGACCAGGAAGCGGTAGGTCTTCTCGCGGAAGCGATAGGCGCTGATCCAGACGGGCAGCAGGATGTGTTTGAAGGTCACGTTGTCGTGCTGCGTGCGGACCGAGTGTATATCTTGGTGATCGCCGCCGATGTCCCGCCGCACCGTCGCCCGGATCTCGACGTCCATGACCTTCTGGGCCTGAACGAATCCATCGGCCAGATCGACCTGATAGCTCTCCGCGCGGAAACCGCTCAGATACTCCGGGCCGTACGCGACCAGGTTCTCCAGATCCCACGGTTCCAGCCGCTCCGCGTACTTGGCGGGCAGCGAATGGCTGGCGACGGTCAGGATGTCGTCAAAGGCGTTCCACACCACCCCGCTGACATGGCTCCAGCGCGTCCGCCGCACTTGCCGCGTCCTGGTAACCGCCCGGCCATTCTCGGTGGCTGTGTAGGTCTCGGTGTCCCAGTAGTCGTCGCCACGCATACCGCTGTAGTAGCTGGTCGTCTTGGCGTCGAAGGTCCAATATGGGACGTACATGCCTACCAGCCGACTCGCTGTGCGGGCGTAGTGCTTCAGCTTGGAGGGGGCAAACCAGCGGCTCTTGATCCAGGCCCGGAACTTGCCCCGTGCGTCGTCGCGCGCAATCCGAAACGGCAGCAGTGCCTGCGGTTTGATGAGCTTGCGAGAGACCGCGGCCGCGACGACATCGGTCCCGCAGTACGGGCACGGAAACGCCGTCACATCCTCCGGCCACTCCACCACGGCGCTGCACGAATCACAGGTGAAGGTGGCGACCTCCTGCGTCTCGCTCTCCGCCGCGCATTGGGCCAGGTGCGCCCGATAATCCAGCTCGCGAATCTCGTCTTCCGATTGCGGGATGCGATTCTCCGAACCGCAGTAGGAGCACTTCAGCACCGCTCGCCCGGGGACAAAAGCCACCGTCGCCCCGCAGTTCTGGCAGGGGAACTCCCTGGCGCGGACCTCCGCGCAACCGTCCGAATCATGTTCGACAGGATTATCGATGCTCATTGCCTCGTGCCTGAAACACCTGGGCGCGGTACATACGGATAGGCTACGCTGAACCAGCCGGCCGGGGGCCGCTCGCCCCGCCGCTGTCATTCCGCCCCATTTTCGCATAAGAGCTGGGCGTTCGCACGTCTGGCAGGATAGAACCGGCGGCAGGAAACGTGGAGAAGCAGCGGTTGGCGAGACAGCAGCAGCAACCCGGGCACGTGTGGACCGCCTTCTACCTGGCCAACCGCCGCAGCCTCGGCACCTACGCCCTGTCGCTGACGGGCAACGCGGCCGATGCGCAGGACCTCATCCAGGACACGCTTCTGCGCATGGTCCGCCAGAATCGACCAGTGCAGGACGCGCGCGCGTACGTACTGCGCTGTCTGCGCAACCTGGCGATCGACCGCCACCGGCGTGCGGGCAGGCTACCGTCTGTCGCATCGCTCGCGGGTGATGGTCTAGCCTTCATGGACGCCGACGCGCTGACCCGACAGGAAACGTTCGCAGGTATTCGCAGCGCGTTGCGGACGCTGCCCGAGCAGCGGCGTGAGATCATCGTGTTGAAAGTCTACGCGGAACTGAGCTTCCGTGAGATCGCCGAGATTCTGGGCATTCCGCCCGGAACCGCGGCCAGTCATTACACCCGGGGGTTGGCGGAGATGCGCACACTGCTCAGAACGGAGCCGCACCATGTGTGACGAGGTTGTTGAACGCCAACTTCGCTCTATACCGGTCAAGTCACTGTCGGCGGAAGCCGAGGCCGAGATTGTCGCTGCTCTGCGGGCGGCCGAGGCCCGGCCGCGCCACTGGCATGCCCGGCCAATTCCGCTCTGGCAGACGGCGGCCGCGTGCGTCGTCGTCGGCGCGGCCACGTGGTTGAGCACGCGTTCGGGCAGCTCAGTGCGGCCGGCGCCGCGTGGCACCACGGCCGTCAGCGCGCCGCCGGCGGTCTTTGTGCGCCTGGAGGAACCACTCTTCTCACATCCGCAGCGCGACGTCAGCGCCCTGGACATTTCCCACTGGCAATCTCTAAGCACCCCCTGAGGAGTCTAGGTGATGAACACACGCAGTCTCGCACGCATATTCGCCGTAGTAGCTGCCGTCGGTCTGCTAATACCGCTGGCCCGCGCCCAGGAAGGGCAGCGTACCGCCCAGGTGGCGGCCCATCTGATCCAGATCAACGGCCAGACACCAACCGGCGCCCAGTTGCTGGCCGACCTGGAGCACAGATTGGCCGAGCTGTCTGCCATGAATGGAGCGGGCGCGAAGCAGCCCACCGAACCGGGCCAGCCAACCAACTCGGCGGCCCGGGAGGAGGCCCCCGCCTTCAACGCCGTCGTCGCAGACAGCGCGGCGCTGTTCGGCGATATCCTCGCCAGCGCCCGCAAGCATGCTGACGATCCGCAAGCAGCGCCGTGCCGGCTGATCGCGGCCCCCCGCATAGCCGCACTGCTCGGGCAGGAAGCAAGCATGACCATCGGCCGCGAGGTGCCTTACATGGTGCAACGGCCGGACGGCAGCCTGGTTGTCGAGCGCAACAAGGATCTCGTCGAGGGCGTCACCCTACGCGTTACGGTAACCGCGCCGCCCGCGGCGGACGACGAAGCCAAACCGCACTGCCTGATCGATCTACACCTCAGAATCAGTCGCGTAACGGGCCGGCAGCCGCTCGCGGGCGTGCCGTTCGACGTCGGTAGCCCGATCGTCGCATCACAGGAAATCGCCACGAAGATGCTGATGGCGCCTGGGGCCTCGGCCGTTCTCCGTTTGCCGCAACCGGGCCAGGAGAACCAGCCAATCTTCATGCTGCTGGCGGTGACGCTGAGCGACAAGAAGTAGAGACTGCCCCAAAACCCCTCAATCGAGCAGCAACCGGGAGGAAGCGGTGGCCGAAAAACCGGTTGCTTACGCGCGCGGCCCGGTTCTACTGCCCACCTCGGGCCGGTTTTGGGATGGGTTCCAGCGTTACGTAGCCAGCTTACGCGACCATCGCCGGCGCACCTGCCTCACAACACCAGACCGCCGATCGTGTAGAAGACCAACGCGACCAACCCGGCCGTCAGCGCGTACGGCAACTGCGTGCGGACGTGGTCGATGTGGTCGGACGCCGAGGCCATCGACGAGACGATGGTTGTGTCCGAGATGGGCGAGCAGTGATCGCCGAACACGCCGCCACCCAGCACGGCGGCCACGACGAGCGCCTGGTTACCACCCAACGACGCCTGCATCTGGAGGGCGATGGCCAGCATGATCGCGAATGTGCCGAAGCTGGTTCCGGTGGCGAAGGCGATCGCGCAGGAGACGACGAACATGATCGGGGCCACCATCCAGGTCGCCAGGTTGTCCCCGACCAGCGAGGCCACGTAGGTCCCGGTGTGCAGCTCGGCGCGGCACAGATGGCCGATCGCGAAGGCCAACACCATCAGGGCTGCCAGTGGCACCAGGGCGGCCACGCCCTTGATGGCAACCTCCATAAACTCACGCAGTTTCATGATGCCCTGTACGCGGTAGAGCAAGCCGGCGAAGATCACCGCCGTCGCCACTGCCCAGAAGATCGACGTGCTTCCGGAGCAGGCGCCCAGGATCGCCCAGAAGGTCCGCGGCGTCTCGGGCGCGAGGTTGGAGAGCCCGGTGTACACGAGCCCCACCGGCACCATCGCCACCATGACGGCGAGGGGCAGGATCATGTTCCAGGCGCGGGGCGTGGTTTCGGGTGCAGGCGGCAGGGCCAGTACTTCCTCCGAGATCATCGGCTGGGCCCCGTCGCGCAGCAACTTGCCCTCGTCGTGGGCGCGGCGTTCCGCGCGCCGCATCGGGCCGAAGTCTCTGCCACTGACGATGATGAAGCCCAGCAGCAGCAGGCTCGCCAGGGCGTAGAAGTTCAGCGGTATGGCCCGCACGAGAACCGCCAGCGGGTCAGCCACCACGCCCGAGGCGGCCAACTGCGCCAGTACGAAGGCCCCCCAGCCGTTGAGCGGAATCAGGATGCAGACCGGGGCCGAACCCGTGTCGCAAACATAGGCCAATTTCTCGCGCGACATGCGCAGCTTGTCGAAGATGGGACGAGCTACAGCGCCTGTCACAAGGCAGGTGATGCTCGATTCGACGAAAACCAGCAGGCTCACCGTCAGCGCCAGTAGGCCGGCGCTGCGCCGCCCACGCACGAAGCCGGTGTTCTGGGCGAGGCTGACGAATCCGTTCACGCCACCGCTGCGTTGGATCAGGGCGATCAGCGCTCCGACCATGGCGCTGAACAGGATCACGCAGGTGTTGCCGGCGTCGGCAAACACGTCCACGCACGCACGCGACGACGCGATCGCGCCCAGGAGAGGATTTCCATCGTGCACAACGGTGTAACCCACCCAGATTCCCACCAAGAGCGAGACCAGCACCTGCCGCGTGAGGATCGCCAGTACGATCGCCAGCACCGGCGGGAGCAGCGACCAGATTCCGTAGTCGTCCAATATCATGTGCTTCCTGCCGTGCAATCGCGCGGTACCAGACACGACCGCGCTGATCCGCGCAGGCGAAACCCTAACGGAGCCGGGACTGATCTGCCAAGCGCTTTTCGCGGCTCGACGGGCGGGTGGGCGAGCAAAGCGTCGCTCGCAGATGGTGCTGTGGGCACCTCGCAACCACCGCGCACGACGGTATCCCGCAGCGCACTTGTTACTGTCGCGCGACGGAGTTAGACTGCCGTAGCAGCGACACATCAGACACTTCCGCGGGGAGAGAGGGCCGCTGAATGGATGCGTCTGAGAGCACACTGTTGGCCCGGGCGACAGGCGGCGACGTCGACGCCTTGTCCGCACTTCTGGAGCAGTCTGGCCCGCGCGTCCGTCAGGAACTCACCATTCAAAAGCAGTGGCAGTCAGCGCTCGACATCGACGACGTGATGCAGATAACGTACATGGAGGCGTTTCTGCAAATCGGGCGATTCACTCCCTGCGGCCCCGACTCGTTTCTGGCCTGGTTGCGACAAATTGCCAGGAACAACCTGCGCGACGCGCTCAAGGGGCTGGCGCGCGACAAGCGCCCGCCTCCCAACCGACAGGTCGGGCCGCAACCGGACACCGATTCCTATGTCGCGTTGTGCGACCTGTTGGGAGCCACCACGACCACGCCCAGCCGGGCGGCGGCCAGCCGTGAAACCCGATGCATGCTGGACAGCGCGATCGCAGAGTTGCCGCCGGATTACGCGCAAGTCATACGGCTTCATGATCTGGAGGGTCGCGCGGGACCCGAAGTGGCGCGGGCCATGGGGCGCTCGCGGGGGGCGGTGTTCATGCTCCTGGCGCGGGCACACGATCGCCTGCGCGTCAAGCTCGGCTCCGAGACGAAGTTCTTCAGTTGGAGCACCTGATGCGCCACGCCGGGGCGTAGGCTGAGGATTGGACTAGTGCCGTGAATGATGAACCAAACCACCCTGAGAAGAACCTGATCAACGCGGCGCGTCGACAGGTGCACGGGCCGCCGGGCGCGGAGACGTTGTCGCTGTGGACCGAGCAGATGGCGGCGGATACGGCCCAACCGCCGCCCGTACCGCCATCCGGCTCGTTCGCCGGCTACAAGATCGTCCGCGAACTGCACCGCGGCGGTCAGGGGGTCGTCTATCAGGCCTTTCAGGAATCCACCAAGCGCAAAGTCGCGATCAAGGTGATGAAGGAAGGCCCCTTCGCCGGCTCGGCCGACAAGGCGCGCTTCGACCGCGAGGTGCAGGTCCTCGGCCAGCTCAAGCACCCGAACATCGTCACGATCCACGACAGCGGTTCCGCCGCCGGCAGCTTCTACTTCGTGATGGACTACATCAGCGGCCAGCCGCTGGATGTGTACATGGCCGGCGGGGAGCACTCGATCGACGACACGCTGAGGCTGTTCGCCAAGATCTGCGACGCGGTCAATGCCGCCCACCTCAAGGGCGTGATTCATCGCGATTTGAAACCCGGCAATATCCGCATCGACGACAACGGCGAGCCGTACATCCTGGACTTCGGCTTGGCTAAGGTGGCTGCTAGCGAGCAGGAAGCGTCGCTGATGACGATGACGGGCCAGTTCATCGGTTCCCTGCCGTGGTCGTCGCCGGAGCAAGCCGAGGGCAAACCGGGCCAGATCGACATCCGCACAGACGTGTACTCGCTGGGGGTGGTTCTGTACCAGATGCTGACCGGCCGGTTCCCGTATGAGGTCGTGGGGAACATGCGGGATGTGCTGGACAACATCTTGAAGACCGAGCCGGCCCGGCCGAGCACGATTCGCAAGCAGATAAATGACGAGGTCGAGACGATCGTGCTGAAGTGTCTGAGCAAGGAGCGCGAGCGCCGTTACCAGACCGCCGGTGAGCTCGGGCGCGACGTCCGGCACTACCTCGCCGGTGAGCCGATCGAGGCCAAGCGCGAGAGTGGCTGGTACGTGCTGAAGAAGCACTTGCATCGGCATCGCGCCACCGCCGTGTTCGTGTCGACCATCGTGCTGATGCTCGTCGTGGGCTTGGGCGTATCACTCAGTCTGTGGCGGCTGGCATTGCACCAGCGAAACCGGGCACAGGAAGCAGAGCAGCGGGCGGATACGCGCCGGATTGAAGCGGAACAGGCACGACAAGACGAGCGCTTCCAGCGCACGCGGGCCGAGGTGAACGAGAAGCGCGCGCGCTGGCAGGCATACCTTGCCAACGTCAGAGCTGCGCAAGCGGCCCTCTCGATGAGCGACACCGCGTCGGTGCATCGAGCGCTGAGGGCGGCACCATCGGAGCGCCGCGACTGGGAGTGGCGTTATCTGCACGCCGAGTCTGACAAGAGTCTGGCCACCTTCGCGGGGAACGCGGGCTCGGTGAGCTCGGTAGCGTTCAGCCCGGATGGGCGGTGGCTCGCCTCAGGTTCGCGTGAAGGAACGATCAGTCTGTGGGACACGAAGACCGGAGCAGAGCGGAGCCTCGGTCGGGTACACAGTGGCTGGGTGTGCTCGGTAGCATTCAGCCCGGATGGCCAGCGTCTGGCTTCGGGCTCGCATGACGGAGCGGTGCGCGTGTCAGACGTGCCGTCGGGCAGGCCGGTGGTTGGTCCGCTCGAGCACGGCAGCCTGATCTCCTCAGTGGTGTTTAGCCCGGACGGAAAGCAACTGGCGACGGGATGCGGTACCAGAACGGTGCGCCTGTGGGACGCGATAACCGGAGCAGAACTGGAGGCCCTGAAAGGACACGAGAGCTTCGTTTTGTCAGTGGCGTTCAGCTCGGACGGTACGCGTCTGGCCTCGGGTTCGGACGACGGGACGATAGGTCTGTGGGATGCGACTGCGGGCGAGTTGCTGGGCGTCATCCGGGGACACACCGGCGTGGTCAGGTCGGTGGCGTTCGGCCCGGAGAGTACGCGGTTGGCGTCGGGAGCCGAGGACGGAACGGTGCGCGTCTGGGAGGTGACGACGGGCGACGAACTGGCTGTCTTGCGCGGACACGAGCGCCCCGTCGCTGCGGTGGCGTTCAGCCCGGATGGCGCGCGCCTGGCCTCGAGCTCCGATGACGGGACCGTGCGGCTGTGGGACCCGACGAAGGTCGAAGAGGCGCGCGCGGCACTGGCTGTCCTGCGCGGGCACGAGCGTCCCGTCTCTTCGGTAGCGTTCAATCCCGATGGCACGCGGCTGGTTTCGGGATCGCTCGACGGCACGATTCGTCTCTGGGACCCGACAGTCGACGAACGGCCGATCGTCCTGCCCGAACATGAGGGCCTTAACTGGCCGACGGCGTTCAGTTCAGACTGTGGGCGCTTCGCCTCGGGCACCCTCGACCGGAGCGTGCGTGTGTGGGATGCGACCTCCGGTGAAGTGCTGGCCGTCATGCGGGGACATGACAGCTTCGTCTGCTCGGTGGCGTTCAGCCCGGACGATACGCGCCTGGCCTCCGGAGCCGAGGACGGAACGGTGGGCGTGTGGAACGCAACGACTGGAGCAAAGCTGAAAGTCTTGCGGGGCCACGACGACATCGTCTGGGCCGTCGCATTCAGCCCGGATGGCGCGCGGCTGGCATCGGGTTCGCGTGACGGCACGATTCGCCTCTGGGACACGACGACCGGAGCGCAACTGAACGTCTTGCAGGAACTGGACGGCTGGTTCTGGTCGGTGGCGTTCAGCCCGGACGGCAAGCAGTTGGCTTCGGGACCCCATGGCAAAGCGGTGCGCATCTGGGACGCGACGACCGGCGCCGCGCTAAACGTCCTGCGAAGTCGCAACACCGGCTCGCCCTTGGCGTTCAGCCCGGACGGCAGACAACTGGCGTCGGGATGCGGTGACTCGGTGTCTCTATGGGACACGACGACGGGAGCTGAACTGAGCTTTCTGCAGGGACACCACGGCCGGGTCTGGTCGGTGGCGTTCAGCCCGAACGGTGCGCGTTTGGCCTCTGCGGCCGAGGACGGAACGGTGCGCGTGTGGGACACGACGACCGGTGACGAGTTGGCTGTCTTGCGCGGACTTGGCGGAAACGAAATGGCCAGGTCGGTGGCGTTCAGCTCGGATGCCTGTCGGCTGGCCTGTGCGTCGGGCAACGGCAAGACCGTGCGCATTTGGGACACCATCCCCTGCCGAGAGCGTCACGGCCAGCGGAAGCCCAAGCCGGCAACTGTGGCCGACGGCCAGCCACCCAGCCGGGTACCATCACCGGCGGATACGGCGAAGATTCTGCGCGAAGCCGCCGGGCAGGGTCGTTTGGCGTGGCGACTAACGGAGCCGGAGGAATTTGAGGGGCTTCTAGGCGCCCCGACTGCCCGAGAGACCGAAGATGACGGCATGCAGGTGCTCAAACTGCATTACCCCGAGACGGTGGCGCTGTTTGGACGAATCCAGGACGCAGACGCCCCTTTCACGCTACGCACGCTATGGCACCGTGGTCAAACCATCGACATCGGCGAGGACGGACCTATCGTCCTCCGCAACGAGCGCGACCTGGCCAAGTTCGACCGCTTCTGGGGCTTCGCCGGGGCCTCGCTCGTCAAGCTCGACCTGCGATCCCACGGCGAGCTGCTCGACGCGATGCCCTTCGATAGCCGCACGATCTGGCCACCCACCGAGCGTCTACCGAGAGCGTTCGCCCCTGTTCGTCGACTCGAAGAAGGAAAGAACCCAGGGCTCGGGCTGCGCGACCTGCACGCCGAGGGCATCGACGGCCGCGGCGTGCGGCTGGCCATCATCGATCAACCGCTGTTGAATGATCACCAGGAATATGCCGACCAGATAGCGCACTACGAGGCGCTCGGCGTGGCAGGCATGCCGCCACAAATGCACGGGCCGCCGGTGGCCAGCATCGCCGTCGGCCGGAGCTGCGGGGTTGCACCGGCGGCGCAATTGTCGTACTTTGCTGTCCCAACATGGAAGTCAGACAGCCAGCCGTTCTGTGACATCCTCGCTGGCATCATGGCGCAGAATGAGGGCTTGGCCGCGGGTGAGCGGATCCGCGTCGTCAGCATCTCGGCCGGCATGTTCTCCAACTGGGCCAACTTCGAGCGCTGGCAACGTACGCGTGCACTGGCGGAACAACAGAGCATTCTGATCATCACTTGTGACGAGGCAGCGTTTCCGTACGGCACGTTGAATCGCGTTCCCGGTCGCGACCCCAACGATCCCGAGAGCTATCGCGCAGGAAGATACGGTGTGCAGCCCGGGGCCCTGCTCGTACCCACCGGCCACCGCACGACCGCGAGCCACTGCGGGCCGGATGTCTACACCTACTGGACCGAAAGCGGAATGAGTTGGGCAACGCCTTACCTTGCGGGGCTGGCAGCTCTGGCATACCAGGTGGACCCCGATCTCCAGCCTGAGACGATCAGGGAGCAGTGGCGACGTACGGCCGCGCAGACGTCGGCCGGGATGGTGGTAAACCCAAGAGGTTTTATTGCAGCGGTGCGGCATGCACGGCAAGCGCGCATACATCCGTTCACCGAGATGCGCCCATGACCGCGAATCCGCCACGCCGGCCAACCGCGCCACACCGTCAGATTCTCTCCCCCCCCCAAAAAAACCGTGACGCTCGGCGTCAACACGTCGCTTTGAACGTGGAGCGGCTGGACCAGCCGCCTCCCGGAGGAGCACGCAGAGTGTGGCGCGGTGGCCTTGGTGGCCGCGGCGGAGCGTGTACATGCACCTGCGCAGGACCCTCTTGTATTCAAGGAGACTAGCGATGTTGGCGACGCGTCTTCAATTGGCAGCGATACTGCTCGCACTTCTGGTGCTGCCATTTCTGGGAGGATGCCCGTGCCTGCTCGACCCGGCGCATGTTGTAAGCACTGACCCGGCGAATGGGGCGATCAACGTCCCCCTGGACGCCACGATCAGCATCACGTTCGACCGCGCCGCCCTTCCGGACACGCTCGATGGCACCATCGTCCCCAGCGTCGGCTACACGCTGGCGTGGTCGCAGAACAACACGGTCGTGACGGTCACGCCAACGATGCCGCTGGCAGCCAACACGACCTACAAGGCCACGATCACGGCGTGCTACTTTGCGGACACTTGCGCGCTGGTGCAGCCGGTTTCCTTCAGCTTCACGACCGTCGGCGCCTCCAGCACGGACACGGGCCAGGGAGCACGCAACGACCCGCAACCTGACAGTTCGTCCGGCGCGACCTACTACGTCGCGGCCCATGTCGCCGGCGCCAGCGATTCCAACGATGGCCTTTCGCCGACCTTTGCCGGTGGAACGCAGGGCCCCTGGAGTACCATCCAGCACGCCGCAAACATGATGCAGGCGGGTGACACCACGCACATCCTGGCCGGCACTTACTATGAGAACATGATTCGCTTCACCCGCGCCGGAACGGCTGGCGCGCGAATCGCGCTCTCGGGTGAGGGACCGACCAACGTATTCATCGACGGCGGCGGCGGGCAAGCCGGTATAGTCATCGACCCGGGTGTTGGGCATGTCGCGCTTGAGGGGCTGACCGTTCAGAATCTCTCCGGCTATGCAATCATAGCCGGCCTGGAGGGGGACCAACGCCGGGCAGCCGAGATCAGGCTGCACGATGTCCACGTCAACACTTTCGGCGGCGGGAACAGTCCGAACGCCGTCGCCGGGATCATCCTGTACAACGTCGACACTTTCAGTCTCGATCAGCTCGAGACGGCCGACGGCGGATCCAACGGCGTACAACTCGTGGACTGCACGAACGGTACGGTCACGAATTCCACGTTCCACGGCAGCCCGGGGCCGCTGGCGAATGGCCTGGAGACGCAGCAGGGTCACGATATCAAGATTTCCAACTGCGTCGCCCATAACAACGCCGTGTACGGGTTTGACATTTCGCTATGGCCGAAGCAGCCGCCCTTCGCGCACAACATCACTGTCGAGGAGTGCTTCGCCTACGACAACGGCCACTCGGGGTTCGCGGTCAACTCGCGCTCGCACAATGTGGTCTTCCGGCGGAACATCGCCTGGAGAAACGGGTTCGATCCCACTAGCGCGTGGGGCGGATTCGTCTGTTACGACGGCGCGTACAACGTGACGTTTGAACACAACGTGTCTATTGGCAACGACGGCCCGGGTTTCATCATCTCTAACAGCAGTTGGCAGGAGGTCATGTCATTCGGTCCTTTGCCGGACAACACTTTTACGTTCCGCAACAACGTCACGCAGGGCAATACCGAAGGGGCTCTAATGGTCGAAGGCACCAACGAGTGGACGATCATCGCGGAATACAATAACTGGAATGCTCTGGCCTCCGGACAATACACCGTGTACGTCATGGGACAGGTGTTTACGCCCGCTCAGATCAACGCCGGCGCCCTGGGGACGGGTAACATCTGCGCCGACCCGCTCTTCGTAAACGCCGGCGCCGAGCCGCCGAACGTGCACTTGCAGTCCAACTCACCGTGCATCGACGCCGGCGTGAGCCTGGGACAAACGTATGCGGGTAACGCGCCGGACATGGGCCGGTACGAGCGGGTAGAGTAACAGCAGCCACAGGCGCCAGCGTATGCGTCTTCCGGGCGGATCGGAGTTGGCCGCCGTCCGTCTCTGAAGACGTCCTAGCGGCCGATCTTCAGGTCGAACACCCGCACCTCGACGTCGCGGTCGCGCAACACGCCGAGAATCTGGCCGTCATCGATGGCCGGCGGCAGCCACCTGCGGGGTGTCCGCGGCGGGGTGCGAACCAGCGCGCGACAGTCAGGTCCGCCTGAAGCGGAGTCCCGCGCAACGTTCGAAATCCTGTATCGGCAAGAGCGTTCACAC